>NZ_KV805195.1:89077-171218 GCF_001811565.1 Corynebacterium sp. HMSC078A10
ATAGCACGCAGACCTGCTTTGATGTGGCCTTCGGGCAGTGACCAGGCCGCCACTAAAGATAGTGCGGTGGTGTTGATATCAGCCTGCAGGCTGGGCATAGCACCAACCCAGGTGTTGTAGATAGCGCGGCGGGCTGCCGCGCGGGCTATAGCGTGTGGATTATTCGGATTCGTTGTTGAGAAGAAGAAAGAAGAGGAGGTTGAAGGGTGCGTGGCGGTGGTCATGAATGTCTCCCCCGAGACTGATACTATTTTAGAAGCTGTGTTCTAACGATAATTCTAGTACCACATGACCTGCATGGCTATAGGCCGTGGTAAATTGATGTCAAGTCGTTACTACAAACGGGGGTATCCGCGTCAAAATAGATTGGATGTGCGATATAAATGTGGAAGGTTGTAAAACCGCCTAAACGCCAGTGAACTACGCAATTGGTCGAGGTTTATGGCGGTCCTCTCCGCCCTGTCCCAAACCCTGCCGGCGGCGGGGATAGACTAGGCACAGCTAACCGTATGAACACGTATGAAGGGATTGTGAATGACTATCAAGGTGGGTGTCCTTGGCGCTAAGGGTCGCGTGGGGCAGGCAATCGTGGAGGGCGTCAACGCTGCAGAAGATCTGGAGCTTGTCGCTGAAATTGATCGCGAAACCCCGCTGGAGAAGCTAGTTGAAGCAGGCGCCGAGGTCGCCGTCGACTTCACTCAGCCCGCTTCGGTTATGGATAATCTTGAGTTTTGTATCGCCAATGGAATCCATGCTGTTGTCGGTACCACGGGCTTCGACGAGGAGCGGCTAGCCAAGGTAGAGGAGTGGACTAAGAAGGAGGGCGCTGGCAACGTTCTCATCGCTCCGAACTTTGCTGTCTCAGCTGTATTGACCATGGTGTTTGCTGCCCAAGCGGCGAAGTTCTTCGATAGCGCCGAAGTTGTTGAATACCACCACCCGAATAAGCTTGACGCGCCGTCCGGCACGGCGGTTCATACTGCGCAGGGAATTGCGAAGGCTCGTAAGGAAGCTGGCCTGGATGCAATGCCGGACAAGACCGAGCAGTCCCTTGACGGTGCGCGAGGTGCAGACGTTGATGGCGTCCACGTCCATGCAGTTCGCATGCAGGGAATGGTGGCGCATGAAGAGGTAATCTTCGGTACCCAAGGGCAATCCCTGACCATCCGCCAAGATTCCTATGACCGCTCTTCCTTTACTCCCGGTGTTTTGCTTGGTGTGCGCGAGATTTCCTCCCACGCAGGTTTGACCGTGGGGCTTGAGAAGTACCTGGGGCTGTAATGGCAAAGGTCTCTGAGCTTGATGTCCAACTCATCGCGGCAACGGCGTTTTATGCACCACGAGGGGTGGATTGGAAGGCGGACGAGGGGGCGTCGGAAAGCGAGGCTTTAGTCGAGTTTGCTGGGCGTGCGTGTTACGAGTCCTTCGATAAGCCAAATCCTCGTACCGCGTCGAACCAGGCTTATTTGCACCACATCTTGGAGGTAGGCCACGACGCGCTTCTGGAGCATGCCACCGCGACGCTGTATATAAGAGGGTTGTCGCGCTCCGCAACACATGAGTTGGTGCGCCACCGGCATTTCTCCTTCTCCCAGCTTTCACAACGCTTCGTACACTCCGACGAAGCAGAGGTCGTGCTGCCCAAGTTCATTGCAGAAGATGAGCAGCTAAAGCGGTTAACGCTACAGGCGGCCGACGAAGCGCGGTTTGTCTACGAAGAGCTGCTCGACGCCCTCGAGTCCAAACTGGAAGAGGAACCAAACGCATTGCTTCGTAAGAAGCAGGCGCGGCAGGCAGCGCGTGCGGTTTTGCCTAATCTCACAGAGTCCCGCATAGTAGTGACCGGCAACTACCGTGCGTGGCGCCACTTTATCGGTGCTCGGGCAACGGAGCAGGCTGATACTGAGATGCGCCAATTGGCGGTGACATGCTTGAAGCTGTTGAGAGAGCAATCGCCGGTGCTTTTCGACGACTTCCACATCACCACTTTGTCCGACGGGACCGAAATGGCTTCGAGCCCGTACGCTTAAAGGCTTTGCAGGAGACTCGCGCACGACCCCGATGCGGCCAATAGGGGCGAAAGCGGGTAATCTTGACGCCTATGAGCACAGGTATGACAGCACAGACAGGCGTCGACACCTTCGGACGCGTAGGCGTAGCTATGGTCACTCCATTTGACCAGGATGGCGCCTTGGACGTGTCCGCTGGTCGTCGCCTGGCAGCTCATCTGGTTGATAACGGTATTGATTCGCTCATTTTGGCTGGGACCACGGGTGAGTCACCGACGACGTCGTTGGATGAGAAACTGGAGCTGTTTGCAGCTGTAAAGGAAGAGGTAGGCAGTCGCGCTAAATTGTGTGCGGGAGCGGGAACCAATAACACCGCCACCAGCATTTCAGCAGCGCGCGCTTTCGCTGATGCGGGAGCAGACAGCCTCTTGGTTGTAACTCCGTATTACTCCAAGCCTTCCCAAGCCGGTGTGTATGCGCACTTTAGCGCTGTCGCTGACGCCGTGGACCTCCCCATTTGTCTGTATGACATCCCTGGCCGCTCGGGCATTCCGATTGAGACGGAGACCCTTCTTCGCCTCGCGGAAGTGCCGAACATCAAGGCCGTCAAGGACGCCAAGGGCGATCTTGTAGCGGCTGCACCGCTTATCCAGGAAACCGGATTGGCATGGTACTCCGGAGATGACGGGCTGAACTTGCCGTGGCTGGCCCTCGGTGCTTCAGGCGTTATTTCCGTGATTGGTCATATTGCCCCGCGTGCCCTGGCTGATCTCTACGTGGCCTTCGACGAAGGTGATATCGCACGTGCGCGAGAGATCAACGCGAAAACTTTGTCCCCGCTCGTCGAGGCGCAAGGCCGCCTCGGAGGAGCAACTCTTGTTAAAGCTGCCTTGCGCCTGCAGGGCATTGAAGTTGGAGAACCTCGTCTCCCGGTTTCCGCGGCTGACGCGGATGAGATTGAGGTTCTCCGTCACGATTTGGAAAAGGCTGGAGTCCTTTAAGAATGACTGAATCCCGTAACCGTTCCCGCAAGGTGACCCGTAAGGCGGGTCCGCCTTCGGAGACCGAGACCGCCTCGAATGAGGCGGCTTCGCCGGTTTTCCAAGCGCCGAAGGAATCGGCTGCTTCCGGTGCATCCTCTAAGGAGTCTGGAAGCTCTGACGACGGCAACCGTCGTTCCCGTTCTCGTGGTTCCCGTGGCGGCCGTGGTCGCGGCCGCGGCGGCAACAACAACCACAACAACGGCAATAACAACAACGGTGGTCGTAACAACCGCAATCGCAACAACAACCGCGGCCGTCGCAATGTACCTAAGTCCATGCAAGGCGCGGATCTGACCAAGCGTCTGCCGGAGCCGCCGAAGCAGCAGAAGGACTCTCTGCGTATCTATGCCTTGGGCGGTATTTCCGAGATCGGTCGAAACATGACCGTCTTTGAGTACCAGGATGAGATGCTCATCATCGACTGTGGTGTGCTTTTCCCGTCCTCCGGTGAGCCAGGCGTGGACCTGATTCTCCCGGACTTTGGTCCGATTGAGAAGAAGATTCACAAGGTCAAGGCGCTCGTCGTAACCCACGCGCACGAGGACCACATTGGTGCTATCCCGTGGCTGCTGAAGCTGCGCCCGGATATCCCGATCGTGGCTTCGCGCTTCACCATTGCGCTGATTGCTGCCAAGTGTAAGGAACACCGCCAGAAGCCGAAGTTCGTTGAGGTCAATGAGATGTCCGATGTGAATTACGGTCCGTTCCGTTGCCGCTTCTGGGCAGTGAACCACTCCGTCCCGGATGCCCTCGGCGTCATGCTGGGAACCCCGGCTGGCAACATCATCCACACCGGTGATATCAAGCTGGACCAGACCCCGCTGGATAACCGCCCGACGGACCTGCCGGCCCTGTCGCGCTACGGCGACGAAGGCGTGGACCTCATGCTGTGCGATTCCACCAACGCCAACATCCCGGGTGTGTCCGCCTCTGAGGGCGACATTCCGGCAACGTTTAAGCGCCTAGTTTCTGGGGCCAAGCAGCGCGTGATCATCGCTTCCTTCGCCTCGAACGTCTACCGCGTGCAGGCGGCTATCGACGCCGCCGTGGCCGCCGGCCGCAAGGTTGCGTTCAACGGCCGCTCCATGATGCGCAACATGGAAATCGCGGAGAAGATGGGCTTCCTGAAGGTTCCGCGCGGCACCATCATCCCGATCGATGAGGCAGCCAAGATGGCTCCGCACAAGGTACTGCTCATCACCACCGGTACCCAGGGTGAGCCGATGGCGGCGCTGTCCCGCATGGCCCGTCGTGAGCATCGCCAGATCACCGTCCGCGATGGTGACCTCATCATCTTCTCCTCCTCCCTGATTCCGGGTAATGAGGAGGCCGTGTTCGGCGTTATCAACATGCTGTCCCAGATTGGCGCTGAGGTCATCACGAACAAGGAAGCTAAGGTCCACGCCTCCGGCCACGGTTATGGTGGCGAGCTGCTCTTCCTTTACAACGCTGCACGCCCGAAGAATGCCATGCCGGTGCACGGCGAGTGGCGCCACCTGCGTGCAAACAAGGAGCTGGCAGTCTCCACTGGTGTGGCCCGTGATCGCGTGGTCCTTGCGCAGAACGGCGTTGTCGTCGATCTGCGCAACGGCCGTGCTGAGGTCGTCGGCCAGATCCCGGTGGGCAACCTCTACGTCGATGGTGTGTCGATGGGTGATGTCGACGCCGATACCCTCGCGGACCGCACCAACCTGGGTGCCGGCGGTGTCGTTTCCATCACCTGTGTCATCGATAACCGCACGTCGCGCCTGCTTGAGCATCCGACGGTGTCCACGACGGGCTTCTCCGACGATGATCGCGGTATCGTGCCTGAGGTCGCCGAGATGGTGGAGAACACCATGAATGACCTCGCCGCTGAGGGGGAGAACGATACCTACCGCATGGTGCAGAAGCTGCGCCGCAAGGTCTCGAAGCTCATGGACTCCAAGTACAAGCGCGAGCCGGTGATTCTGCCGACCATCGTTCCGACGAACTCGGATATCCTGCTGCCTGACGACGACGAAGTTCACGCTTCCCGCGAATCGCTCTAAAGCTAAGGCCGCAAGCGCCCCAGTGTTCCCGCCTCCGGTGGGTATGCTGGGGCGCATGTCGTTTTCTTCAGCAGAGCGCGCCAAGATGGTGGCGTTGTTCCATGAGCTTGGCCCTGATGCCCCGACGTTGTGCGAAGGGTGGACAACCCGAGACCTAGCAACGCACTTGTGGGTGCGTGAGAACCGCCCTGATGCAGCGCTCGGTTCCTTTATTCCAGCGCTGTCCTCTCATGCACGGAGCGTCGCTAATGGGGTCCGCGAGGGCATGACGTATGAGGAGTTGGTGGATGCGTGGGGGAGGGGAGCATCTAGGTTTAGCCCTCTGCGCTATGTAGACTCCGTGTTCAACGCGGCCGAGCACTTTGTCCACCATGAGGATCTCCGCCGAGCTAATGGCCACATTGAACCAAGGGATCTTTCACGAGCAGTCAACAAAGAGCTACTGGCGCCGTTGAAACTGCTAGGCACACGGCTGCTGTCGCACTCGCGCCTGCCCGTTGTCCTGGAGCCACAAGGTTTCCCGCCGATCGTGGCTGCGGATAGACATCGTGTGTCTGGACAAGGCGACGCTGTGGTTCGCGTACGAGGTACCGTGTCCGAGGTGCTCTTGTGGGCCTTCGGCCGCGACGCTGCTGATGTCGAGATTGAAGGCGATGAATCCGCAATCGTAAGGTCAAGCCTGTAGGCTGAACCGCTAATTTTCTTCGCCATACGTGTGTGGCGCATGTTGTTAATGGGGCTTTTGCTACTAGAGTGGCAATCATGTCTGTCAAGAACGCTCCGTCTCGCGCCTCCGGCCGAGGTCGCACGGCCAATCGCTCGCGACCGTCGGGCCGCACAAGCTACTCGCTGACGTCTGCTACTCGCGCTGCCGAGACCTCCGAAGAGAGGACCGGCAGCGCCTTTCGTGCCGTTGGTCACGGACTGGGCACCGTATTTGGCGCTACGGCCCGGGGCATGGGGAGTATGGCGCGGGGAGTCGGGCATGGCCTCGCCGGACTCAAGCCAGCTGAAGCGAGAGATCGGGACGAGGATCTTTATGATCCCGCTTATGATGCGTCCTATGACGAAGAGGCTTTTGATGATTACGACGATGTGAGGGAGCCAGGGGAAATTTCTGGACGCGCGAAGAATAAGAGAACTAGCAACAGGGCTGAGGGTGGCACTTCGTCGAAAAGCAAGGTGACCCGTGCCCAGGACGTTGACGGCGAGATGCCGACGAGCATCATGGAGCGCCCCGCCCGGGTAGAGAAGAGCATTCGCGTCTCCAACCCGGATGCGGTCGCGCTCGTGCTGATTGGTGTGGCCATCGTCTTGGCCTGCGCTACGTGGTTCCAGGTGGCTGGCATTATCGGTGAGTACCTCACCAATGCTGTGCGCTATGTGATTGGCGCGGGCGCCTATGTTCTTCCTGTTGCGCTCATCGCCGTAGCCATCGCGCTCATGATGGACCTTTCCGGCCCGGCCGGCCACTTCAAGCCGCGCGTGGTTGGCGGCACGGCCCTGATCGTGGTCTGCATGCTGAGCCTTATCCATATCTTTGCTGGGCTCCCGGACCTTACGTGGAATAATAACGCCGCCGGAGAGGCCGGAGGCGCTATCGGTTTTGCTATCGGTGAGCTGCTCGTAGCAGCCTTCTCTAGCTACGTGGCCGTGCCGTTGCTCTTCCTGTTGATTGTCTATGGGGCGCTCAACATCACTGGCATCACTCTGCGCGAAGCCTATGACTTCGTGGCTGCCCAATTCTCTACACTCGTCGGTGGACTCCGTGACCGGAAGGACCGCTCGGAGCATGAGCTGCTTGACGACGCCTCCGCAGACGACTACGGCTATGTCAGCGATGACATCGACGCCATTGCCGAGGGGCGCGAGCGCCCCACGCGCCCGGTCCATACCCCGCGTCCGCGTCAGCGCCAGCGCACGCAGCACACGCAGAGCTACCCGGCTCTGCCGGATGAAAACGCCACGGTCTCCTTTGACTCGGCGGCACAGCCCACGAAGCAGGAACCGGTCCAACACGGCCGCCCCTCCTTTGATGCCGTGCCCGAGCGCCGCGTCGATGACACCGACGAGATCCCCGTTGTTCCGGAGCCGGAGCAGAAGCAGAAGGCAGCACCGAAGCCTGTCGAGAAGCCGGTTGAGAAACCTGCGCACAAGCCTGCACAGCAGAAGCGTCCCCGCGTAGACGTTGGCGGTGCCGCCGGTGCGGCGCTGGGGGCGGCAGCCGCGGGGGCGTCGGCAAGCGTAGCGTCTGCTGGGGCGGCCGGGGAGGACGTTGTCTCTGCCGCACACTCCGAGGCCGTCCGTATGTTCCAGGAGCGTTCCGGCCGCGATGCGCGCACGGGCGCCAAGGTCGACGAGGATGTTCAAGACGCGGCGCAACAAGCACCCGCGGCCCCGAGCGGTGCGGAAGATACCGCACTGGGAGGCGGTTATGACGTGCCGACGACTGACCTGCTTACGGCCGGCAAGCCTGCGAAGGCTCGCACGGAGGCCAACGACCGCATCATCGAAGCCATCACTGAAGTATTTGAGGAGTTTAAGGTCGATGCCCAGGTCACCGGGTTTAGCCGTGGCCCGACAGTGACGCGCTATGAGATTGAGCTGGGACCAGGCGTCAAGGTTTCGAAGATTACCAACCTGCAGTCCAATCTGGCTTATGCAGTGGCGACGGATAACCTGCGCCTGTTGACCCCGATTCCGGGCAAGTCTGCAGTCGGTATCGAGGTGCCTAATGCGGACCGTGAAATGGTGCGCCTGCGTGATGTTTTGGATTCCCCGGCATTGCGTGCTGATAACGATCCGATGCTCATCGGCTTGGGTAAGGACATCGAGGGTCAATTCACCTCCTTCTCCGTGAAGAAGATGCCGCACCTTCTCGTGGCCGGCGCAACCGGTTCAGGTAAGTCGGCGTTCGTGAACTCGATGCTGGTCTCGCTGCTGACCCGCGCGACCCCGGAGGACGTTCGCCTCATCCTGGTGGATCCGAAGATGGTCGAGCTCACGCCCTACGAGGGTATCCCGCACCTCATCACCCCGATCATTACGCAGCCAAAGAAGGCTGCTGCGGCCCTGCAATGGCTGGTGGAGGAGATGGAGCAGCGCTACATGGACATGCAGGCTGCCCGCGTGCGCAAGATCGAGGATTTCAACCGCAAGGTTCGCAGCGGCGAATACCAGGCCCCGGCCGGCTCCCAGCGAGAGATGCGCCCGTACCCCTACATCGTGTGCGTCGTGGACGAGCTCGCGGACCTCATGATGACGGCGCCGAAGGAGATCGAGGACTCCATCGTCCGCATCACCCAGAAGGCCCGTGCGGCGGGTATTCACCTCGTGCTCGCAACACAGCGCCCGTCCGTGGACGTGGTCACCGGCCTTATCAAGACCAACGTGCCGTCCCGCCTGGCGTTCGCGACGTCCTCGCTCACGGACTCCCGCGTCATCTTGGACCAGGGTGGTGCCGAAAAGCTCATCGGTATGGGCGATGGCCTGTTTATCCCGCAGGGCGGGCGCCCAGTGCGCATGCAGGGCGCGTTCGTCTCCGACGAAGAGGTGCAGGCGGTTGTCGACGCCGCGAAGGCACAAGGCGCACCGAACTACACCGAAGGTGTCACGGAGGATAAAGCCAAGGACGCCAAGAAGGAGATCGACGAGGAGATCGGCAAGGACATGGACGACCTCTTGGAGGCCGTCGACCTCGTGGTCACGTCCCAGCTGGGTTCCACCTCGATGCTCCAGCGCAAGTTGCGTATCGGATTCGCCAAGGCCGGCCGACTCATGGACCTCATGGAATCACGCGGTGTGGTCGGGCCATCGGAAGGCTCCAAGGCCCGTGAGGTGCTGGTCAAACCGGAAGAGCTCGACACCATCATTTGGATGATCAAGGGGGCGGACCCAGCAGAGGCACCGAAGGAAGTCCAGGAAGCTGAAGGCACTGACGGTGCTGACGAGGAGTCAGCAGATACCCGCACCGTCGAAATCTCTGCCAACCCCTCCACAGGTGCGTTCTAAGTTCCGTGTAGGATAGGACGAGTCTTGGAGGGGAGTACCCCAATCCTCGGCGTCGATCGTCAACACGGCAACTGCGGTACAGTTCCCGGTCGCGCCGGCTAGCGTTGCTCTGCGTAAGCATCACTAGCGGGGGAGACCTCCGGTCTTTGTTGTCGCGTCGACCGGAGGGATAGCGCATTATGCACGTACCATTGTGGGTTTGGGCCATCACCATGGTGGTGATTCTGGGCTTTTTTATTTTCGATTTCTACAGCCACGTTCGCTCGCCCCATGAGCCTACGCTCAAGGAATCCGGTGGGTGGACGCTGTTCTATATGGCAATCGCCGTTGTCTTCGGCGGAGTTGTATGGGTGCTGTGGGACAGCGAACATGCCGCTCAGTTCTACACCGGTTGGGTGACGGAACAGGCGCTGAGCGTGGACAATCTATTCGTCTTCTCGCTCATCATGGGATCCTTCAAAATCCCCCGCAGATACCAGCAGAAGGTGCTCCTCATCGGAATCGTTTTGGCACTGGTATTCCGTCTCATTTTCATTTTGTTGGGCGCGGCAATTATCGCTGCATGGTCCGATGTCTTCTACATCTTCGCAATCTTCCTCATTTACACCGCAGTGAAGCTGCTCATCGATGAGATCAACGACGCCCCGGAGACTGACCCCAATGACATGTTGGTGGTCAAATGGCTGCGCAAGGTCGTACACGTAACCCCGCGCTACCACGGCGATAAGCTCACCCACCGTGAAGAGTCCGGGGAGAAGAAGGGGAAGTTCGCGCTTACCCCGCTGTTCGTGGCGCTGGCAGCAATTGGGCTTATCGACGTCATGTTTGCTTTCGACTCCATCCCCGCCATCTACGGCATTACCTCGGAGCCCTTCCTGGTATTCACCACCAACGCATTCGCGCTCATGGGGCTGCGTCAGATGTTCTTCCTCATCGATGGCCTGTTGGACCGTCTGGTTTACCTGCCCTATGGCCTGGGTATCATTCTGCTGTTCATCGGCGTCAAGCTGTTGTTCCACGCATTGCATGAGAACAACTTGCCGTTTATTAATGGCGGTGAGGATGTTTCCGCCGTGCCGGAGATTTCCACGCTGATGTCGCTGCTGGTCATCGTCGGCGTGCTCGCAATCACTGTGTTGCTGTCCGTGTGGAAAGACAAGCGCGACCAAACTCAGGGTGGCGTGGTGATTTCCCACAACCACTACGACTGGGACGATTTTGGCAACAAGATCGTTCGTAACAAGCAGGGAGAGCTTGTGGGCAAGGCAGAGGACCTGCCGAAATCCGAGCTGCCCTAACTCCGAGTGCTGCCCGAGTCCCGGGCAGCATGGGGGGAAGAGTTTAAAAGGAATTGATAACGGGATTCCACTCGCGGAAGGCACGGCCCGTAACAGCGCCTTCGGTGTAGAAGGGATCTTGGTCCATGAGGGCGATTACCTCGGCCACCTCAATTGACTCGTCCTCAAACTGCAGGACGATGAGAGCCCCACCCTTGGAATCGGTGAAGGGGCCCGATCCGCAGATCTGGCCTTTCTCATGGAGCGCGCCGATGAACTCGCGGTGTTTCGGGCGAACATTTGCGATGACTGGGTTGGATGGATTGTATTCATAGGAGACAGCGAAGTACTTCATATTTTCCATGGTAGTGCTCGCGCGAGGGGTAGGGAGGCCACGGTAGGATGAAGGGCGTGAATGATTCTCAGGCTGCGCACAACCACTCTCAAACCGCGGATGTAAATCCCGAGGTCTCCAATTGGAATCTTCCCAATATCTTGACCAGTTTGCGCATCCTCTTTATCCCCCTGTTCGCCTGGTTGGTTCTGGCCGGACATGAGTGGTGGGCCTTTGTATGCTTTGCGCTCCTCATGCTCACAGACAAGCTGGACGGCGATATTGCACGCTCGCGTGGGCTCATTACAAATTTCGGCAAGATTGCGGATCCCATCGCGGATAAGGCTCTGATGACTGCGGCCTTCGTGTGCCTCAACATCACTGGTGCTCTGCCCGTGTGGATCACCGTCGTCATTCTTTTCCGTGAGTTCGGGATTACTATTTGGCGCTTCTTCTTGCTGCGCCAAGGAAAAGTGGTGCCGGCTTCCCAAGGTGGAAAGCTCAAGACAGCGCTGCAGACCTTGGCGGTGGCGTTGTATCTCTGTCCGCTGCCGGGGTGGATGGACCTTCCGAGCTTCCTCGTCATGTTGGCTGCCGCCTTCGTTACTGTCCTGACCGGCATCCAGTATCTCATTGATGGCCGTAGGGAGAACCAGTGAGCATCGAGAAGCAATTAGTGTCCAAGCTCCGCGAGCGCGGCGAAACCGTGGCGTTCTGTGAGTCCCTTACTGCAGGTTTAGCCGCTGCCACTGTGGCGAGCGTGCCGGGAGCCTCGGCGGTGTTGCGGGGCGGTCTGGTGACGTATGCGACAGAGGTCAAGGCACATTTCCTCAACACCACCGTGGAAGAGCTTGACGATCAAGGCGTGGTGTCTGCCGCTACTGCCGCGCAGATGGCTGAGGCCGCAGTTGTCGAAACGCGTGCGGATTGGGGGCTAGGGCTGACTGGTGTGGCCGGGCCGGACCTCCAAGAAGGTAAACCTGCGGGAACCGTGTATGTGGGGCTGTGCGGGAGGGGCGACGGGGGCGTCGCCAAGCGCGGCGTCCTCTATGAGCTTTCTGCTGAGGGGCGCAACGCGATTCGTGCCGGTGCAGTTGAGGCAGCATTGAGTCTTCTCCTATCAACTCTTGAAGAAAAATAGTTGATTGTGGGAACAAGGAGGAGTGCTGGGCCGTTGTACGGAGTGATGAACACTTCAGTTGCATTACTTGATAAGCCCACCCAGACCAGCACGCGGTCGACGCGGACCCCTGAGCCGCTGCTGCGTGAGGCACTCGGACTGACGCTTCGCGCCTTCCGTGCGGATAAGGGCGTGACCCTTCGTGAGCTCGCCGGTGTAGCGCGCGTGTCCCCGGGATACCTTTCGGAGTTGGAGCGCGGCCGCAAGGAGGTTTCCTCTGAGCTTCTGGCATCCGTGTGCCATGCGCTTGATGTCAGTGTTTCCGATGTTCTCATCGAGGCCGCTGGCTACATGGCGCTGCCATCGATGGATGAGGAGCTAGCGTCCACCGCACCCGCAGCATCGGAACCGTAGAACTGCGGCGTAGCACTGCTTGCTTCGCTAATATTAGGCAGGCAGAGAATTCTTTTCGAACACTTTTTATAGACACAACGAACTGCTGAGAAAGGCACCTTCTGTTATGGCGAATCCATTCGTAAAGGCCTGGAAGTACTTGATGGCTCTCTTCGATTCGAAGATCGAGGAGAACGCTGATCCGAAGGTACAGATTGAGCAGGCAATCGAGGAAGCTCAGCGCCAGCACCAGGAGCTCTCGCAGCAGGCTGCGGCGGTCATCGGCAACCAGCGTCAGCTGGAGATGCAGCTCAACCGCCGTCTCAGCGAGATCGAAAAGCTGCAGCAGAACACCCGCAACGCTCTGAACTTGGCGGACAAGGCTCGTGCTGAAGGCGATGCACAGAAGGCTACCGAGTATGAGAACGCAGCAGAAGCCTTCGCCGCCCAGTTGGTAACTGCCGAGGAGTCTGTTGAGGACACCAAGAAGCTGCATGATCAGGCACTGCAGCAGGCGGAGCAGGCTAAGAAGGCCGTCGAGCGCAATGGCATGGCCCTGCGTGAGAAGGTCAACGAGCGCTCGAAGCTGCTGTCCCAGCTTGAGCAGGCCAAGATGCAGGAGAAGGTTTCCGAGTCCCTCAACTCGATGAATGAGCTTTCTGCCAACGGCAACACCCCGTCCCTGGACGCGGTGCGCGACAAGATTGAGCGCCGTTACTCCAAGGCCCTGGGCCAGGCAGAGCTCGCGGAGAACTCCGTGTCTAACCGTATGCAGGAGATTGAGCAGGCTGGCGTGCAACTGGCTGGCCACTCCCGTCTCGAGCAGATTCGCGCGGAGATGAATACCCCGAAGGCCGTGGAGGGCAACTCCCAGCAGGCAATCGGCTCGGCAGGAACCCAGGCTCAGCCGAACGTGCAGAACGATGCTGTTCAGGCTCGCCTGCGCGAGCTGCGCGGAGAATAGGCGAGAATAGGCTTAGTCGCCGACGCCGCGCGCTTGAAGCGCCTCACCCATGGCGCGTGCGCGGCGGATAGAGCGAATGATAACCGGGGTGCCAAAAGCGGTTAATGATGCCGTGGCGCCCCGGGCTTTTCGTGCGTCTAGCACCTCGACCACGGTTCCCAGCATGAGGGGAAGCAGTCGAATAGTCAGGGACATCGCCAGCGTGATGTTCTCAACGGGGACCCCGAGGCGCCCCAGCGGGGCAACGGCGCGATCCAGGGAGTCCATCATCTCCGAGACTTTCGTCGTGAGTGTCAGCAGGACTGCCGCGCTAATCGCCGCGTAAATCGTGAGGAACATGATGGCAGCCTCCGTGAAGTCCTTCTGCCACCACTGAAAAGCAGCGAGTGCGACGAGGAGATAGAGCGGCGGCGCGAGCTGGCCGAGCGCGACGCGGAAGGGGACCCGGGCAATGGGGAAGAGGGCAAGAGGGAGAGCGAGGCTTAGCGCTGCCCAGCCGATCGTGTGAACGGCCAGCGAAGTCACGAGGATGAAGCCGATGAGTACGAGGAATTTCACCGCGGCGGGGATGCGGTGGATGATGGTGTCGGCGTCGACATAGAAGCCGAGTGGGATGTTCTTGGGCATGATCGCTAGAGGGGGCGGGATTCCATGAGCTTCGTATAGAAGGGGATGACCTCGTTGGGTGTTCCATCGGCGGCTACGTGGTGGTCGTCAATGCACAGAACGCGGTCAAAGTCGGAGAGGAAGTCGAGGTCGTGAGTAACGACGATCAGCTGCTGCTCCAGGCTGGCGAACTCGCGGCGAATGCGGTCACGGTTGCGAAGATCGAGCAGGGTTGTCGGCTCGTCGGCGATGATAACGGTCGGTTCCATGACCAGCACCGCAGCCAGCGCAAGGAGCTGTTTCTGCCCGCCGGAGAGCGAGTGTGGGGATTGCTCGGCCAGGGCGTCGAGGTCGAAGCGTTCGAGTGCGGCGTCGACACGCGCGGTGCGTTCCTCCCGAGGCAGCTTGAGGCGCCGCAGGGAGAATTCCACGTCATCGCGTACCTGCGGCATGACGATTTGGTTCTCGGCGTCTGAGAACACGAATCCCACGCGGCGCCGGATTTCTTTGCCGTGCTTGGCGACGTCCATGTTGTCCACCAAGACCTCACCGCGTGAGGGCTCACCGAGACCATTGATGAGCCGGACGAGGGTTGACTTGCCGCCGCCGTTGGCGCCGATGATGCCGATGCGTTGTTCGCTCAAGTTGAGGGAAACGTCGTTAAGCACCGGCGTCTCGTCGAAGGTGACGGACACGTTACGGAATTCAATGAGCGGCACGGGAGCTACTTCGCCTTAGCGGTGCGTCGGCCCATCAGGTCTGGGAACGCTGCGTGGACGCCGACCGCAATGACAACCATTACGGCGACCTTGATGAGATCGGGGATGAGGAATGGCCCTTGGGCGATGGTGGCTGCACCGAAGGACATGTCAGAGCGGTACATCAGGCCGAGAATTCCGCAGAAGTACTGGACGGCGAGGCCAACGACGCCGGCGATAGCGAGGATGAGCGTCATTCCACCCTTGTTGCGCGGGGCGCGGTAGGCGATGAGTCCGGCGATGGCCGGGGCGACCACATAACCAACGAGGTAGCCAACCGTGGGGCCGGCGAGAGCGCTCAACGCGCTACGTCCGCCGGCGAGGATGGGAAGGCCGACGAGGCCGAGGGCAATGAAGAGTAGGCCTACGAAGAGGCCGCGGCGGCCGCCGAGCACTAGGCCTGCGAGAATGATGACCGCGTTTTGAAGAACGATGGGTACGCCCGCGGTGGGAGTAGGAATAGAGACAAAAGCAAAGACTATGATGAGTGCGGTAAAGACCGCGACGTACGCGATGTCAGTCGCGACGGAATTCTTTTTCATGGGCCAAAGTTTATCCAGTGGGATAACTGTGCAGCAAATAGTACCTTTTGAACAGTGTTCAAGCATGCATTTTGGGCAGCGCATCCACCCCGAACGGGGTATCTTTGGTGCATGGAAATTGGGCAGAAACAAGCGTGGCTTAAGGGTTTAGGGTGCCTTAGGGCGCGCTATGGGGTAGTAGCACTTCTTTCCGGTGTGGCCATAGGCGGCCTAGCTGGATGTTCGTTGGTGAATTCCGCGAACGTCATCGAAAATATCGATGAGGCCGCTGGGGTCGAGGAAGGGGAGCCGGGAAGCGTAGACATGCCGATCGGTGACATCTTCGATTCGGAGTATGAACGGGTGATCATTATTTGCCCTGGCGCTACCGAAAGGGATGTCCTCGCCGCCAGCGATGGAACCTGGCAGGGAGGTACAGATGAGGATGATGAGTGGGTGCCACCGGCGGCGGGTAGCGTTGAGCTGTACCGTGATGTGCAAGGGTCGGGGTATTCCAAGTATATGAGTAGCAGGGCTAACCTCGATGACCTGGATGTCTGCAGCTCGTTAGGGGAGGAGGTGGCCGTTCTTCAGACTGCTGAGAAGGTGACCTTCTCGCGGCAAGAGCAGGACGGTCCTTGGGTGCTTCAGTAGTGGAGGCTGTCGCTGGGACACGCGCTTGGGCGAAATGGAAAATCGAACACTTGTGTGTGTATTGTGGGACGTGGTCCGGCGGGCACGTTAGGGTGACTTCGTGGCTTGAGGAGAGGGCGCTAAGGCTGTTTGAGTCGCGCCAGGGAACCTCAGCTGCCACGTGGCAGTCTAATTAGGTGCCAGCTTTAATTAACGCGTAAGAACGCACTACAACTGACGCACGATAGTGAGGAAATGAATGGCTACGAAGAAGAAGTCCTCGGCAGCGAGCAAGGGCGATGATCGTCAAAAAGCCCTTGACGCTGCCATGGCGATGATTGAGAAGGATTTTGGTAAGGGTGCCGTTATGCGCCTGGGTGATGATGATCGCCCGCCAATCCAGGCTATTTCCTCCGGTAATACGGCCATCGATATCGCATTGGGCGTCGGCGGCTTCCCGCGTGGCCGTATCGTGGAGATTTATGGTCCGGAATCCTCGGGTAAAACTACCGTTGCTCTGCACGCGATTGCATCGGCGCAGAAGACTGGCGGTATTGCGGCCTTCATCGATGCTGAGCATGCTCTCGATCCGGAGTACGCACGTCTGCTTGGCGTTGATACCGATAACCTGTTGGTCTCCCAGCCAGATACTGGTGAGCAGGCTTTGGAAATCGCCGATATGCTCGTGCGCTCTGGTGCTATTGACATCATCGTGATTGACTCGGTTGCTGCGCTGACCCCCAAGGCGGAGATCGAAGGTGAGATGGGTGATAGCCACGTTGGCCTCCAGGCTCGTCTCATGTCCCAGGCGCTGCGTAAGATGACGGGTGCTCTGTACAACTCGGGGACCACCGCCATCTTCATCAACCAGCTGCGTGAAAAGATCGGCGTGATGTTTGGTTCGCCGGAGACCACGACTGGCGGTAAGGCGCTGAAGTTCTACGCCTCGGTGCGCTGCGATATTCGCCGCATTCAGACCCTCAAGGACGGTCAGGATGCCATCGGTAACCGCACCAAGCTCAAGGTTGTAAAGAACAAGGTCTCCCCGCCGTTCAAGATCGCTGAGTTCGACATCATGTATGGCGAAGGTATTTCGCGCGAGTCTTCCATTATTGACTTGGGCGTCGAACACGGCTTCATCAAGAAGTCTGGTTCCTGGTTTACCTATGAGGGTGACCAGCTGGGCCAAGGCAAGGAGAAGGCTCGTAACTTCCTCAAGGATAATCCGGATCTGGCGGATGAGATTGAGAAGAAGATCTTCGTCAAGCTCGGTGTGGGTGCTGCCGCTGCCGAGAGTGGCGACAACGTGGCCATGGATGTGCCAGGAGCAGATGATCCGCTGACGGATGAGTCTGTGGATCTGGTTCCGAACGTCGATTTCGACGACGACTAAACGGGATCTATGGCACAACCCTCATCGGAGAAGATTGAGAAGCTGCGCCAGGCCCTCGAATCCTATGAATCAGGTGACGCGGGCGGACAGCTAGTTGACGCAGAAGCCGAAGCTGCGAAGGCTCCCGTGCGTTCTCGTGCGCTCGGTCTGCTGGACCAGAGAGCGCGTTCCCGCAAGGAACTGCGTGACCGCCTCGTTGCTGCGGACTTCGAGCCCGACGTGGTCGAGGAAGTTGTTGATGACCTCGCAGATGTCGGCCTTGTTGATGACGCGAGCTTTGCCAAGGAATGGGTTCGCCAGCGTCATGCGCGGCGCGGCAAGTCGTCCCGCGCCCTCAACGTGGAGCTCAAGGAGAAGGGCGTTGATGCCGCTGATCGGGCCGCAGCCTTAGAGCAGATTACAGACGAATCTGAAGAGGCCGTCGCCCGCCAGGTCGCGGAGAAGAAGGCGCGGACGCTTAAAAAGGTTCCGGCCGACCGGCATGAAAGGGACAAATTCCTGCGCCGCATCGTGGGAACGCTCGCGCGGCGCGGCTACAACCAGGAACTTGTCATGCGCATATCCATCGAGGCTCTTGATGCGCGCATCGCCGAATTAAAGGCATTATGAGTAGCCGGATGGGCCAGTTAGAATGTCCCCCCGTGAGCTCCCCCGAAATCAATAGCCAGCCCCGCACCTATGAGGTGCGGACTTTTGGCTGCCAAATGAACGTTCATGACTCCGAGCGCATCTCCGGTTTGCTCGAGGAAGCCGGCTACTCGGCGGCACCGGATGGCGCCGAGCCTGACCTCGTAGTCTTCAACACCTGTGCTGTGCGTGAGAACGCCGACAAGCGTTTGTATGGAACCCTAGGTGCGCTCAAGAAGACGAAAGAGAACCACCCCGGCATGCAGATCGCTGTGGGCGGCTGCTTGGCGCAAAAGGATAAGGACACAGTCCTTGACCATGCGCCGTGGGTCGATGCGGTATTCGGCACCCACAACATGGCGGCTTTGCCGACACTTCTTGAACGCGCTCGCCACAATGATGAGGCCCAGGTTGAAATCGTCGACGCGCTTGAGGCTTTTCCCTCCGTGCTGCCGGCCAAGCGCGAGTCCGCCTATGCCGGGTGGGTATCGGTCTCCGTGGGCTGCAATAACACCTGTACTTTCTGCATCGTTCCTTCCCTGCGCGGCAAGGAGGAGGACCGCCGCCCTGGCGACATCCTCGCAGAGGTTCAGGCCTTGGTGGAGCAGGGCGTGTCCGAGGTGACGTTGCTGGGCCAAAACGTCAATGCCTATGGCGTCAATTTCGCTGACCCGGACCTGCCGCGAGACCGCTTCGCCTTTTCCAAGCTGCTGCGGGAAGTGGGCAAGATCGAGGGGCTTGAGCGCCTGCGCTTTACTTCCCCGCACCCGGCAGAGTTCACCTCCGACGTCATCGATGCCATGGCGGAGACTCCGGCTGTGTGCCCGCAGTTGCACATGCCGCTGCAGTCTGGCTCCGACAAGGTCCTCAAAGACATGCGCCGTTCCTACCGCACGAAGAAGTTCCTGGGCATCCTCGACGAAGTGCGCGAGAAAATGCCGCACGCCGCCATCACCACCGATATCATCGTGGGCTTCCCCGGTGAGACGGAGGAGGACTTTGAGGCCACCCTGGATGTGGTGCGTCGCGCCCGCTTCGCCTCCGCGTTTACCTTCCAGTATTCGCCGCGTCCGGGAACCCCGGCTGCGGTCATGGAGAACCAGATCCCGAAGGAGGTAGTGCAGGAGCGCTTCGAGCGCCTTGTAGCGCTGCAAGACTGCATCCAGGCCGAGGAGAATGCGAAGCTCATCGGCACCGATGTGGAGCTCCTGGTCCAGGCGGAAGGCGGCCGCAAGTCCGCCGAGACCCACCGCCTTACCGGTCGTGCTCGCGATGGCCGCCTCGTTCACTTTGCTCCCGTCGATGGTGAGGGCAAGGACATCTCCACGGAGATTCGCCCTGGCGATGTCGTGCACACCACCGTGACGGATGCGGGTTCCTTCTTCCTCGTGGCCGATTCCGGTGTCAGTGAGCACCGCCGCACCAAGGCCGGCGACATGTCGGCTGCGGGGCAGACCCCGACCACGGCGCCGATTGGGGTGGGGTTGGGGCTGCCGGGCGTCGGCAAGCCCAGCGCTCCCGCTGATTCCTGTGGCTGCTAGAAGGGAGTAGGCTCCGATTCTATGAGTGATGACTTGAAGCAGGTGCGCGATGCTGTCGCCGCAGAAAAGCGCGCGGCGAAGACCATCGAACTGGGAAAGCACAAATATGCGCTCATCGTGTCTGTCGTGGCGTGGGTAGCGTATCTGGTTCTGCCTTATGCCGGTGACGCCCGTGGATGGGAAGCACTCTTCGTAGGCGGAACCGCCGAGGGAGTGCGAATTTCACTTATGGAGACCGTTAGCGCCTGGTTAGCGTTGGGTGGCGTGGGAATTCTGACTACCGCTACGATCCTTACGCGGCGGACGTCTGTGGCTCTCGCCGCATGGATGATGGTGACCATCTCCTTTTTCGTTAACTTGTGGGGATTCTGGTACCGCGGCGGTGCCGCTGAGGGGGCATCTATTGGCATGTACGTGGGCGCTGTGTCTACGTTGGTGGCCTTCCTGGTGTACTGCCAAGTGGCGTTGCGCCACAGCCCTGAGCAGCTAGCCGCCGCGGAGCGTGTCCGTGAAGTCTCGGGGCAGCTTGACCACGTGGGAGTCCTGCAGAACGAAGCCGCGACCGCGCTTCCAGCGGAACAGAACCCGCTGCTTATCGACGACCGCCGCTCACGCGCCGCCTCACGCCACCGGAGCCAGCAGGGCGAGGAATAAGCGTTCCTAGATTCGTGTTGTGGAGTGCATGGCTACACTCTTTGACTCTTTAGAACTGGGACGACTAACGCTTCCAAACCGCGTGACGATGGCGGCTTTGACCCGGTCGCGCGCAGGTCGCGACGGTGTCCCCACGCAGTTGCACGAGAGGTACTACGCGCAACGCGCCTCCATGGGGCTTATCGTGACAGAAGGTGTGTTCCCAGCGGTGACCAGCCGTGCCTTCCCAGGCCAGCCTGGTATCGAGACACCAGAGCAGATAGCTGGGTGGCGTCGCGTGGCGAAGTCCGTTCACGATTCCGGCGGGCGCATCTTCATGCAGGTAATGAATGGCGGGCGTTTGTCTCATGCCAGCCTTCTTGAAGGAGCGGAGCCGGCAGCTCCCTCCGCGCTGGCCTCCGGCACTGCGGTGAGAGATTTCGAATCCCGTAAGGAGTGCCCAGTGCCCCGAGCACTCGATAGTGAAGAGATGCCGCGCATCATCGATGAGTTCCGGCAAGCCGCACGCAACGCCATTGACGCAGGCATGGATGGCGTAGAGATCCACGGTGCCAACGGCTATCTCCTGCATCAATTCCTTTCCCCGAGCTCGAATCACCGCGACGATGCTTATGGCGGAAGCCCGCAGAAGCGCTACCGTCTTGTGGAGGAGATCCTGCGTGCGGTGGCTGAAGAGATTGGCGCGGACCGCCTTGCGCTGCGCCTATCGCCGCAAAACAATATTCAAGGCATTGAGGAAAGCGATACTGAGGATGTGCGCGCCACCTATGGTGGGCTGCTTCGCGCCATCGAAGACCTCGGCTTGGCCTATGTTTCTTTCCTTCACGCAGAGCCCACTGGTGAGCTCATCACCGAGCTGAGCACTCATGTTCGCGCCAACGGGAAGACACGCGTCATCCTCAACTCAGGCTTTGGTCGTATCACCCAGCGGGAGGAGGCCGAGCAGCTGGTGCAGCACGGCGATGCCGTGGCGGTGGGGCGGCTGGCCATCTCGAATCCGGACCTAGTCCGCCGCTGGCAGGAGGAATTGCCTGTCACCGCGCCGGATGAGAGAACGTTCTACACGGGAGGGGAGCGCGGCTATACCGACTACCCCGTTTATACAGTGAGCTCGTAGGCGCTGCTGGCGGAAATGACGTGCGCCCCGAGGCGGGCATACAGCGCGTTCATCGCTGGATCGGCCTGGGCCACTGAGCAATACGCACGGCGCACGGTGGGCCAGTGGTGCGCCACTGCGTACTGAGCGTGCTGTTTGGCGCGCGTGGCGAACCCGCGGCGTCGGTATTCACGGTCAGTCACTGTAAGCGTCCACTCGCACACCTCGGGGTCTGCATCGCCGTGACGGGAGAGCTCCGTGAGGGCGACGACTTTACCTCGGTCGAGAATACCCACGAGCAGAGTGTGCGCTCCGCGGGAGCGCAGTCGGGCGTGAGCCTCCTTGAGGCGCTGCCGCGTCCACACGATGGGCTCGACGCTCAAGTCACCGTAGACCGCGTCGGTGGAGGCGAGGGTGAGCAAGCGGAGGACGTCGTCAAGCAGTGCATCCGGAATGTCGTAGTCCGGCCAGACGTGCGCGCCGAGGACCGGGGAGGTGGCAGCGATGTCGATGTACATCTGGCGCTCGGCGTGCTTCTGGCGAAAGCCCAGTTCGAGGTAGGCCTGCGACATCGGATCGTATGAGTAGTCCGCGTCCGGCGGGTACAGCATGCCAACCTGGGCATTCTTGCGGCCTAGCTGGCGGGTAAGGCGGAGGGCTTCGCGGGCCAAGATCCGCGTGACCTCGAGGGCTTCCGGCTCCAGCTCTTCTCCAGGCAGCGGGAGGAGATCGGCGGCGAGGACGCACTCGATGTCGGCGTTATCTGTCTCTTCCAAAAGCGGAAGCGAGATGTGGATGAAACCGTCGAAGTCAATTTCCGGGCTGGGCTCGGCGGCCGAAATAACCGGCAAGCCCAACTCTCCAGCTGGGCCCAAGACGGAGTCTGTCAGACCAACGAGGTAGGTGCGTGACTCCGTAGAACCTTGGAGACGCTGGAGCACGCGACGCGGAGAGCCACTGGCTGCAGGATCACCGCTGGCCTCTTGTGCGGCAAGGTTAGCGTCGAAGACGAAGCTGCGGAGACAGTCAGCCGGCTCAGCGTGTGCTGAGCCCGGCGGGGCGACGATGTGAACGAACACTCAGGCTACGCGGCGCGCTTACTTGCCGTTGACAGCAGCCGCGGCGGCATCCGCGAACTCCTGCCACTGCTTCGCCTGGGCACGCAGATCCTCTGCCTTCTTGGTATTGCCCTTGGCCTCAGCTGCTTCTGCTTGAGCGGTGAAGTCATCCACCTTGGCCTGGAACTGAGCCACGCGGGCCTGGGCCTCCGGATCGGTCCGGCGCCACTCTGAATCCTCGGCATCGCTTACGCGCTTTTCCAGAGCGGAAATCTTAGCCTCGAACTCGCGCACCTGATTGCGTGGGACGAAACCAATCTCCTCCCACTTTTCTTGCAGCTCTCGCAGCTTGGCCTTCGCCGCGTCGAGCGACTTGGTGGGATCAATCTGGGAGTCATATTCCGCAATGAGTGCGTCCTTGGCGGCGGCGTTCTCTGCGAACTGCTTGTCGCGCTCATCGTTGACGGCGTTGCGGGCATTAAAGAAGTGGTCCTGCGCGGCGCGGAAGCGGGCCCAGAGCTTGTCATCAATCTCGCGCGGCGCGCGGCCAGCGGCCTTCCACTCCGTCATGAGGTCGCGGTAAGCGCGCGCCGTCTCACCCCAGTTGGTGGATTCCTTGATAGCTTCTGCGCGCTCAACCAATTCTTCCTTCTTGGCGCGGGCAGCAGCGCGGTTGCGGTCGAGCTCAGCGAAGTGCGAGCCGCGGCGGCGGTTGAAGGAATCCCGGGCGCGGGAATAGCGCTTCCACAGGGCATCATCCGTGTGGCGGTCGATGCCGCGGATCTGCTTCCATTCCTCGAGGATGGCGCGGATTCGGTCGCCGGCGGCCTTCCACTCCGTCGAGTTAGCGGCGATGTCCTCGGCCTCTGCGGCGAGCTTCTCCTTCTTTGCGATTGCCTCCTCGCGGCGGCGGGCCTTATCGGCCTGTGCTTGTTCGCCGGCCTCCACAGAATGCTCGATGACGGTGCCTAGGCGCTGATCCAAGGCTGCAATATCACCAATCACCGCCTGCGTGGGCAGGGATTCCCGCAGCTCTGCCGCGGTAGCCTTAATCGATGCTGCATCGCCCGGATGTGCATTCAGGCGGGATTCCAGCAGCTCGATCTCGGTAGACAGATCATCGTAGCGCGCGCCAAAATGCGCTAGGCCTTCTTCGGGAGTACCGGCCTGCCATTCACCGATCTTGCGTTCGCCCTCGGGTGCTTTGACATACACCGAACCATCAGCATCAACGCGGCCCCACTGAGTGGGATCGTTCTTCACGGGCTGCACCGGGCGAGCTGCCGGGGCGGACGGAGTTGGGCCGGGACGAGAACCCTTGCGGGGCATGGCTCCAGGGGAAGGAATAGCGGACATGGTAGGAAACCACCTTCGGTACTATCGCGCCGCGCGACACGGCTGCCAGAACTTATGTCACACAACACTACCGTTTCAGCCGCGCAGCCGCGTGTTAACCCCGAAAAACTAACCTTATAGGATGGGAGTCGATGCAGAATCTCATGATTATGCCAGCCTCACCGGCCTTGGCGGAAGAACTCTCACCCAGCGACGATGCCTCGCGTGCGCTGCTCAGTGCTGCGTGCGAGCTGGTCCGTGATGCCGCACGCGTGAGCGGCAGCAGCCCCCTCCAGGTGGACATTGTGGGATCGTGCGACGTGCGTTGGCGTACCGAGCACACAGGGAGCTTGAAAGCATGGGGAGCACCACAGGTCAATGTCGGCGGCGGGAATTTCCTTCCGGAAATCATGGCCCGCTACGTGCTTAGCCGTGCGCTTAATCTCACTTCCGATGAACCGGGCTTCGTGGTGGAGGATTCTCGCGCTGAACTCGGTGAGGTCCGCCCCGGGCGCTTGACTGTGGTCTGTGTTGACGGTTCGGCCGGCCTGACCGAGCGCGCGCCGCTTGCGCTTGTCGATGGCGCACGGGATGCACACCTGTGGTGCGAAAGCATCCTAGCGGGAGGGGAAGGCCACTGCGACGAAGAGCGCCTCCGCGCTGCCGGTGTGCTCGAGACGAGCCTCTGGGCACGGTTGGCAAGCGTGCACCCGCGTCACGCGGAACTGCGGGCGGCGGATTCAACCCTGGGGGTAGGACGCTATGTGGCGGGGTGGCAGTGCTAATGCCTGAAATTCAAGCACCCGGCCCAACCCCTATCGCGGTGGTGGGGCCGACGGCCTCCGGGAAATCAGCGCTCGGGGTAGCCCTGGCCCACGAGCTCGACGGGGAAGTTGTCAACGTCGACTCGATGCAGCTCTACCGGGGCATGGATATCGGCACAGCCAAGCTGACAATGGAGGAACGCGAAGGCATTCCGCACCATCAGCTCGATGTGTGGGACGTGACGGAAACGGCGTCGGTAGCGCGCTATCAGGCCTCCGCCATCGCGGATATTGACGGCATCCGTGCACGCGGTAAAACCCCGATTCTGGTGGGCGGCTCCATGCTGTATATCCAATCGCTCGTGGATAACTGGCAGTTCCCACCCACTGACCCGCAGGTGCGGGCCCGCTGGGAGGCCCGGCGCCAAGAGATTGGTACCGATGCCCTGCACGCGGAGCTGGCCGCTGTGGACCCAGCGGCCGCAGCCATCATCGAGGACAAAGACCCGCGCCGCACCGTGCGCGCGCTGGAGGTTATCGAGCTAACTGGGAAGCCCTTCAAAGCCAGCCAGCCACCGAAGAACGCCCCGCCCCGGTGGGGGACGATAATCCTCGGTCTGCGCACGGATTCCAGCTGGCTGAACCCACGCATTGAGCTGCGCAGCCGCCTCATGTTCGATAAAGGGCTCGTGGAGGAAGTCGAAAACCTCCAAGCCCACGGTCTGAAGGCTGACTCCACAGCAGGCCGGGCGATCGGCTACGCACAGGTGCTGCAAGCCCAGCGCGGCGAGCTGACATGGGAAGAAGCAATGGAGCGCACCATTACCGGAACCCGCCGCTATGTGCGCCGCCAGCGCTCCTGGTTCAACCGCGACAAGCGGATCCAGTGGCTCGATGCTGCGGCCGAGACGACGCCGCAGGCATTGCGTATCGTGGAAGGACAGTAGACTTTAAACCTATGAAGTTTGCAAAAGGCCACGGAACTGAGAACGACTTCGTCATTGTGGAAGGAACAGAAGCGCTGCCGCCGGAAAAGGTAGTGGCTCTGTGTGACCGTCGTGCGGGAATCGGTGCGGACGGCGTGCTGCGCGTTATCCGCGCCGGTCAGCTGCTTGCCAATGGGGAGATTGAGGAACTCGCGCCGGGCATCGCTGCGGAGGACTGGTTCATGGACTACCGCAACGCAGATGGCTCGATTGCGGAGATGTGTGGCAACGGCACCCGGGTCTTCGCGCACTGGGTCCGCTCCCGGGGGTTGGTGGATACGGACACCTTCACCGTGGGCACACGCGCCGGAGCCAAGCAGGTGACCGTGCACTCCTTCAACGACTCGGCGGCCGAAGTCAGCGTGGAGATGGGCCCAGCACAGGTGCTCGGCGTCTCCACAGCGTCGATGGCGGGGGAGAGCTTTGCCGGCCTTGGCGTAGACGTGGGAAATCCCCATTTGGCGGCGGTTATCCCAGACCTTAGCGCAAAGGAATTGGCTGGAAAGCGCCTCGAGCAACCGGTATTTGATACGGACTTCTTCCCGGCTGGCGTCAACGTTGAGCTGGTCACGCCCTTGGAGGACGGAACGGTTCACATGCGCGTCTTCGAGCGCGGCTCGGGCGAGACCCGTTCGTGCGGCACCGGGACGGTGGCGGCAGCGTGCGCCGCGCTTGCCGACGCCTCCCGCATCACCGGTAGCGTCCGCGTCATCGTCCCCGGCGGCCAGGTCCAGGTAGAAATCACCGAGGACGGTTCCACGCTGACGGGCCCTTCGCGCATCGTGGCAACTGGTGAAACGTCACTATAGGGCTTTCAGGACGGCGTTTAGCGTCCGTCCTCCTTTTCGTAATTGGTTCCCAAGGCCAAGGCGGCGCGGCGGGCGGCGAGCCAGGCTTCTTTGAGCTCGGCGGCGCGCTCATCGGCTACCTTGAGCAGGGATTCAAGCTCACTTGTCTCGGCATTCGGCGAGTTTACTCGAGCGTCGAGGCGGCGTAAGAAGCGTTGCGCGCCATGCATCTCGTAGTGGAACGCTTCGATGGCGGGGTTGGCGCAGTCGGCGTCGACAAGCGCCGGGCGGTGCAACGTGCGGTCGGCGAGGGACTCTGCGTCGTCGCTCGTGGCAAACGTCGCGTAATCCTCAAGCACTCCCGTGATGTCCTCCACCGTGAGCGCAATAGAAGCCCGCAGTGCTGCATGTTCCGAGGCGTTGGGGCGGGCGTCGGCAAAGAGCCACAGCGCTGCGCACACAAACGCGGCGAGGATAACCCCCGGCAGCTTCAGCGTCAGAATCAACACCGCAGCGGTAACCACGGCGAGAAGCAGCGCGAGGCCGCGACGCTGAGATGCGGAAAAACTCATGTGAACTACTCTACGGAAGTTCTAGTGACCGCCGCAGCCGCCGGAGCCGCAGGCGCACCCGCCTTCGCCGCCACAGCCACCAGTGGGCAGCGCGATCGAGGCGGTCAGCATTGCCGAACCCGCAAGAACGGAATCCTTTACCGGGAGGTCTCCAAAGCTCTCGGGCAAGCAGAGATCGAAGGGGAATGCACCATCCATGACCAGATGAATGAAGCGTTCACCGGTGAGCTGGTTGTGGCGCCACTCGGATTCCATGACCCGTGCGGCAAAGGTGCAGCGCGGGGTGGGGGTTTCGGCGCCGGAACCAGCCGCGACAATGTCCGCACCCACGGACTCAAACGTGGCCGGGTAGCTTCCCTTCGCTGCTTCGTAGGCGTCTGTGCTGTCGAATGCGGAGACGTTGAGACCCATCGCAGTGAGCTCTACTTGCTGCCACTGCTGGGTGTCTTCGTCAGCGAGGAGCGGGCCCTGCGCCAGATTTGCCGTCGCCTGCGCGAGCACGTTGCCGAAAGGATCAATGATGTCCAGGAAAGCCAAGACATCATTAATCATCGACACGTGGGCGAAGCCCTGGGTAACGCCCTCGAAACCAATGAAGGTGGCGAAAGGCTCGACGGCAAGGATATTGAGTTGCGCGCCGGAAGGATCCGCGAACTGGATAAGTTGTCCCCCGCGAACCTCCCCGGTCACTGCCAGTTGATTGCTGGAAATGGCTGCCTCAACGGCGTCCTGCCAGCGCTCGTAGTTGAGGCCGATGGCCTGCATCTCTGGGTGGGAGGTTTCTTTCACGGTCATGCGCACCATTGTATCTGTCTCAGAGGGGACTCAAAAACCAGCGCTGATACGTCACCGTGCTGCGGAAGTCTGTGGGAACAGGAAGCGGAGATTCCCAGTTGAGAGGGACAACGTGCAAGAATAGGGGACATATGACAAAAGAAACCCATGATGATCTCCTCGCGCAGGCTTTTGGTGAGCCGGCGCCCAATTCACAGGAGCCAACTACCGGTGATCTCGACCTTGCGGAGCGCAACGCCTTCCGGCGAGTAAACCGTGAGACCACCATCCGCGCGGAAGACACCACCGATGGCTACGAGGTGGAGTATCGAAAGCTGCGCCTTGAGCAAGTGGTGCTCGTGGGAGTGTGGACCGAAGGTACCGTGGCCGAGGTTGAGGCCACGATGGCGGAGTTAGCCGCTCTGACGGAAACCGCGGGAGCCGAAGTCGTCGAAGCCTTGTACCAGAAGCGAGATAAACCGGATCCAGGCACCTATATCGGTTCGGGAAAAGTGAACGAGCTCAAGGACATCGTGGCTGCTACTGGCGCGGATACCGTGGTGTGCGATGGCGAGCTAACCCCCGGTCAGCTCTCTGCCCTGGAGCGTGCGCTCAACACCAAGGTCATTGACCGCACCATGCTCATCCTGGATATCTTTGCGCAGCACGCCAAGTCCAAGGAAGGCAAGGCCCAGGTCTCGCTCGCGCAGCTGGAATACCTCTATACCCATACCCGTGGTTGGGGTGGAAACCTCTCGCGCCAGGCGGGCGGCCGTGCTGGTTCCAACGGCGGTGTTGGTCTGCGCGGTCCCGGTGAGACCAAGATTGAGACGGACCGCCGCCGCATCCGCACGCAGATGGCCCTGCTTCGCAAGGAGCTTAAGGCGATGAAAACGGCACGTGAGATTAAGCGTTCGCGCCGTGCGTCATCGACGATCCCTCAGATCGCCATCGCCGGCTACACCAACGCTGGCAAGTCCTCCCTCATTAATGCAATGACGGGTGCCGGCGTGCTGGTGGAGGACGCGCTGTTCGCGACCTTGGATCCCACCACTCGCCGCGCCGAGCTTGCCGATGGCCGCCAGGTCGTCTTCACCGATACCGTTGGGTTCGTGCGCCATCTGCCCACGCAGTTGGTGGAAGCCTTCAAGTCCACCTTGGAGGAGGTCCTCGCAGCAGACCTGATGCTGCACGTGGTGGACGGGTCGGATCCCTTCCCGCTGAAGCAGATAGAGGCCGTTAACCAGGTCATTTATGACATCGTGAAGGAGACCGGTGAGGAGGCACCGCCGGAGATCGTCGTGATCAATAAGATTGACCAGGCCGATCCGCTGGTGTTGGCGGAACTGCGTCACGTCCTCGACCGCGACAACGTTGTGTATGTTTCCGCCAAGACGGGGGAGGGCATTGATGAGCTCACCACGCGCGTGGAGCTGTTCCTCAACTCTCAGGATGAACACGTGCGGCTTCTCGTGCCGTTTACCCGCGGGGACGTGATCGATCGCATCCACACCCAAGGCACCGTGCGCGGCGAGGACTACACGGGGGAGGGCACGCTTGTCGACGTCCGCCTGCCAGCCTCCGTCGCCGCCGAGCTCAAAGAATTTCGAGTTTCTGACCAAGACGCTTAGGTTTCGGTGCTCGCGTGAGCCATAATTAGGGCTCGTGAGTAATTTTGGCTGGGCCGTCCACGGGGACGGAAAGACGATTAAGCCGGGCGCGGTTGTCGCACCCGAAGAACGATTGAGCTGGGGCCGCACCATCGGCATCGGCATGCAGCACGTGGTGGCCATGTTCGGCGCGACGTTGCTCGTGCCCACCCTGACCGGATTCCCGGTCAACACGACGCTACTGTTTTCGGGTTTGGGAACGATACTGTTCCTCCTGATTACCCGCAACCGCCTGCCTTCTTACCTAGGTTCCTCCTTCGCGTTCATTGCGCCGTTGAGCGCCTCCCAGCAGTACGGCATTGGCGCGCAGGCAGGTTCCGTCCTCGTGACTGGCCTGGTCTTGGTGGCCATTGGTCTCGCGGTGAAGGCGGCGGGCCGAAAGGTCCTCGACGCTGTCATGCCGCCGGCCGTCACCGGTGCCATTGTTGCGCTGATCGGCCTCAACTTGGCTCCCAATGCGGCCACCAACTATTCGAGCCAGCCGCTGGTTGCCACGGTGACGCTGGCGGTCATCATCCTCGCCACTGTCGCTGGGCGGGGCATGGTTTCGCGTCTGTCGATTCTGATTGGTGTCGTCGTCGGCTGGGCTTTCGCGGCCGCCACAGGCAACCTCGGTGAGGGCGCGGTGGAGTCTATCCGCGAGGCGGCTTGGATTGGCTTCCCGCAGTTCCATGCGCCGGAGTTCCACGTTTCAGCCATCGCGGCAGCACTTCCGGTGTTGGTCGTTCTGATTGCTGAAAATGTCGGCCACGTTAAGGCGGTCTCTGAGATGACCAAGCGCGACCTCGATGATCTCGCTGGCGATGCTCTCATCGCGGACGGCCTGGCCACCTCCCTGGCCGGTGGTTTCGGTGGTTCCGGCACCACAACCTACGCGGAGAACATCGGAGTCATGGCCGCCACCCGTGTCTACTCGACGGCCGCCTATTGGGTGGCTGCTGTTACCGCTATCGCGCTGGCCTTCATCCCGAAGTTTGGCGCGCTTATCTTCACCATCCCCACCGGCGTGCTGGGCGGTGCTTGCATCGTCCTCTACGGCCTCATCGGCATGCTTGGCGTGCGCATCTGGATGGACAACAAGGTCAACTTCAACAACCCGGTGAACCTCACTGCGGCGGCAGTGGCGCTCATCGCGGGCATTGGCAACCTCACGCTCGACGTCTTCGGCGTGACCCTCGAAGGCATTGCCTGGGGCTCCGTCGGCATCATCGTGCTCTACCCAGTGATGAAGAAGCTTTACGGCACCATCGGTGAAGGCCGCGGCGCGAAGTACTAGAGGCGCTTCCGCCGACTAGCGAGGATAAGGGACCGGAGCAAAAGCACCATCTGGACGCGTATTTATGCAAAACCACAGGTGAATGTGTGCAGAAGTCTGCATAAGGTGCTTTTACTTCGGTCCCTCTGCGGTATGAGGCAGCGCATCCACATGGTTCTACTCACATGGTTCGGGTCAGAAGGTTTTCTTGGGGTCAAGTGAACCTTATAGGCACCTCTATATGGTTTCCTTGCCCCCAGCAAAACCGTTTGAGTAGAGCCCGATGACTAGAACCTTTTGCTAGACAACCAAGCAACGAAAAGCTCCCGCCACCCTCAGCGCAAGAGGGAAGCGGGAGCTGCCGTTCTATAAACGGGAAGTGCTTTAGGAAGCGTCGAGGTCCTGCTCGATGAGGCCGGCGATCTTCTCGACAGCCGCCTCGTTCTCGGAGGTCACGGTGACTTCGTCGCCCTGCTCGGCGCCGAGAGCCATGATCATGAGGGAGGAAGCAGCATCGGTCTCATCCTCGTCCTCATCGCCAACGAGGGCGAGGAAGATGTCCTCATCGAACTCAGCGGCAGCGTCTGCGATGATGGAAGCCGGACGTGCGTGCAGTCCGACGGAGGAACCAACCTTGACGGTCTTAGAAGCCATGATGATAATCCTTTCGAATTACGGTATTTCGTGCTTACAAGTGTACGCGGGTTAAGGGTTAGGCGGCAGCCTTGGCCATGTCGGCCTTTGCTGCAGCCTCTTCAGCAGCCTTGTTGGGCCAGAATCGCTTCATCGCGATGACCGCGATGGTGGACACGATGACGCCGGCAAGGATGGCCACGAAGTACGCCCACGCAGGTTCGATGGCGAAGATAACGAAGATTCCGCCGTGCGGGGCGCGAGACATGACGTCCAGGGACATCGACAGCGCACCAGTGACCGCGCCACCGAGCATCATCGAAGGGATGACACGCAGCGGGTCGGCGGCAGCGAACGGAATGGCGCCCTCGGAGACGAAAGACAGGCCCAGCAGCCACGCGGACTTACCATTCTCCTGCTCCGCAGGCGTGAACAGGTTCTTGCGCACAAAGGTCGCGATGGACAGTGCAATTGGCGGAACCATGCCGGAGGCCATGACGGCGGCCATGATCTTCATGGAGGCCTCGTCGCCCGTGGACAGGCCTGCGGTGGCGAAGAGGTAGGCAGCCTTGTTGACCGGGCCACCCAGGTCGGAGCACATCATCAGGCCGAGGATGATGCCCAGAAGGACAGCGGAGGAACCAGACATCGAGGACAGCCAGTTCTGCAGGCCCTCCATGATGGCGGCCAGCGGGGCGCCGAGAAGCAGGTACATGAGCAAGCCAGTGATCATCGTGGCGAGCAGCGGGATGATAACGACAGGCATGAGGGAGCCGATCCAACGCGGTACCTTCCACTTGCCAATCCACATCGCAACAAAGCCAGCAATGAGACCGGTGACAAGACCGCCGATGAAGCCAGCGCCGAGAGTCACGGCAATGGCACCACCCGCGAAGCCCGGCGCGATGCCTGGGCGGCCTGCCAGCGCGAAGGCGATGTAGCCGGAGAGCGCCGCGACGATGAATCCCATCGATGCTTGACCGATGGCGAAGAGCACGGCGCCGATGTACAGGGCGAACCCTGCCTTCTTGAAGGTCATCATTTCGCCGTCGACCATGACGTCATGGCTCGGCAAGTTGGTCAGCGAGTAGTCGGTGGTGATGGCCTGCCAACCGTTGGCCATGTCGTAGCCACCGAAGAGGAATCCCAGTGCCAGGAGGAGGCCGCCCGCGGCAACAAACGGAACCATGTAAGAAACGCCGGTCATGATGGCTTGCTGAATACGCTTGCCCCAGCCCAGACCCTGGCCATCTTCCTCAGCGCTAGAGGAGGACGCGCCGGCAGTTCCTGCCACCTTGTGCGCGTTGGGGTTCTTCGAGGCGGCGATGGCCTCATCGATCATCACGCCCGGTTCGTTGATGGCGCGCTTGACGCCAGATTCGATGACCGGCTTGCCGGCGAAGCGCTCACGGTCACGAACGCCCACGTCGGTAGCGAAAATCACGGCGTCGGCAGCCGCAATCGTGTCTGCCGAAACAGAGGTGTTGTTGGAGGACCCCTGGGTCTCCACGGTGAGCTCGACGTCGTCGCGTTCCTCGGCGGTTTGAGTGAGGGCATCGGCAGCCATGTACGTGTGAGCAATGCCGGTCGGGCATGCGGTGACGGCCACGATGCGCGTCTTCTTCGACTCTGCAGTCTTGCTCGAAGCAGGAGCCGCTGCCGCTGCACTCGCACCTGCAGTGGATGCTGATTCGGTAGCTGCAGCCTTCTTCTTCGGCTTTTCTGCGTTGACAACGTCGAGGACGAGGGAGACGATCTCTTCTTTGGTCTTCGCAGTTCGAAGGGCTTCCAGGAAGTCCTTCTTCACCAGCGCGCGAGCGAGCTTCGAGAGAATCTTCAGATGGGCCTTGCCGCCTCCTTCCGGAGCAGCGATGAGGAACACCAAGTGGGCGTCACCGTCGGGGCCGGAGAAGTCGACCCCGCGCGAGAGACGGGCGAAGGCCAGGGTGGGTTCAGACACGGCAGCAGAGCGGCAGTGCGGGATGGCAACGCCGCCGGGGACACCGGTGCCGGCTTTGGCTTCACGCGCGATGGCCGGGCCTGCCAGCTCGTCCACGGAGGTAGCGCGGCCGGTGTCGTGAACAAGCGAGGCCAGATTGGTAATGACTGATTCGATGCTGTCACCGAAGTCGGCGTCGAGCGCCACGAGGTCGGTGGTGATGAGTTGTGATGACATCGGTAGGTACTCCTCAGTACTGCTAAAGGCCGGTGACGGCCGAAACCGTCGTGTGTTCGATATCTAGTTCTTCGGGGGTTGGAATTTGGGTTCCCGGGAGTGCTGCGGCTGCTGAACCGTAGGCCACAGCCTGGCGCAGGGCCTCGGGGTACGAGGCGCCGGAGCGGCGGGCGAGGATATAGCCGGAGAGCGAAGAATCGCCGGCACCCACGGTGGAGCGCAGGGTAATCGGCGGGGGAGTAGCAGCCCATGCTTCATTGGCCGTGACCAGCACCGCGCCAGCGCCACCCAGGGTGACAAGAACCTCGGGGATGCCGCGCTTGACGACGACCCTCGCGGCCTCAACCACTCCGCTGAAGTCGCCGTCTTCGGCGGCGGCCTCAAGGGCCTGACCATCGACACCTGCAAGCTGGCCCAGCTCGAGGCCGTTTGGCTTGATGAGGTCGGGGCTGGTTACTTCGAGGTTGTCACCGAGAGCCACCATGGGCGCATCAGAGGTATCGACGGCTATGCGGAGGTCAGGGTTGGCTTCGCGGGCTACCCGGATGAGCTGCGTGTACCAGTCGGTGGGAACGCCTTGGGGGAGAGAACCTGCCATGACTAACCACTCGGCGTCGGCGCAGTGTTCTGCGAGTGCCTGTACAACGGCTTGCTGCACGTCCGCATCGAGCGTGGCGCCGGGGCCATTGAGCTTGGTCGTGCGGCCATTCGGCTCGGTCAGAGTGGTGTTGGTACGCACCGCGCTGTGAGTGGGCACGGCCTGCACGGGAATCGATGCGTCGGCCGCGAGGACCAGGAAAGGATCGGAGGCAACGGCGGGGAGCAGCGCCAGGCTGTCGACGTTGGCGAGCGTTACCGCGTGCGTAACGTTGACGCCTTTACCACCGGCAACGCTGGAGACGGATCCTGCGCGGTGAACAGCACCAGGTTCGAGTTCCTCGTTCAAGCGCACGGTGGCGTCGATGCTCGGGTTGGGGGTCAAAGTAAGGATCATCGTGGAGAATGTCCCCTTTCGCGGAGTGCGTATATTGGGGGCAAACGCGCCTCAGCGGCGTGAACAAGAGCTTCGGTGCGGATTGCCCGTTGTCAGCGTGAAATTAATGTTGCTTAATGTTGATTATTGCCCGTATGTGTCCGAATGTCAATGGAATCACTGTGGGTTTCGTTGCATTTTTGGCCGACTTGTGATGATCTGGAAAGAGAAAACATCGTCTCCGTAAGGAAATGTGTCATGGAAAACGCATCCCCATCCATCATTAAAGGCACCGGCGTCGTCGCTGGCGTTGCATACGCTGAGGCGGTGTGGGTCCGCCCACGCCCAGAACTGCCCACGGCTGGAGAAACCGTGGCGGAAGAGCAACGTGATGCCGAATACGATCGCTTCCTCGAAGCGGTAGATATGGTTGCTAGCCGGTTAGAACAGCGCGCAGCTGGGGCCGAAGGCCAAGCGGCTGAAGTTCTTGGCGCAACCGCCGGAATGGTCAAGGATCGAGGCTGGCACAAGGCAGTGCGCAAGGGTATTCGCGGCGGTAAGAACGCCGAGTATGCAGTTGTGGGGGCCACGGACAGGTTTGTCACCATGTTTGAGGCCGCCGGCGGCGTCATGGCTGAGCGCACGACGGACCTCAAGGACGTGCGCGATCGAGTGATTGCTCAGCTGCGCGGTGAGCAAGAGCCGGGCCTACCCATGGTCGAAGGAGAGGCTGTACTGCTGGCTGACGATCTAGCCCCGGCGGATACCGCAACCTTGGACACCACTCACATCAAGGCGCTCGTGACCGAGCTTGGCGGGCCAACCAGCCACACCGCAATTATTGCTCGCCAGCTTGATCTTCCCTGCATCGTGGCAGTGGGCGCTAAGCTGCGAACGATTGAGGCTGGCACCCAGCTCTTCGTCGATGGCTCCGTAGGATCGGTGTCCCTGGGTGCAGATCGTGCCTCCGCGCTGAAGGCCGTGGAGGAATACCGTGAGAAGGCGGCACGAGTTGCCCAGTGGCGGGGACCAGCCCAGACCAAGGATGGTCATCGCGTGCAGTTGCTGGCCAACGTTGCTGACGGAAACGCGGCCCGCATTGCCTCTGACTCGCAGGCAGAAGGCATCGGCCTATACCGCACGGAGCTGTCCTTCCTCTCTGCCAGCGAGGAACCGACCGTCGAGGAGCAAGCGCGCATCTACGGCAAGGTTTTCAACGCTTTCCCGGAGTCCAAGGTCGTTGTACGCACGCTCGACGCCGGTTCGGATAAGCCGATTTCCTATGCCACCTTGGACTCGGAAGAAAACCCCGCATTGGGCGTTCGTGGTTTGCGCATCGCCCGCGACAACGAGGCGCTGTTGACTCGTCAGCTCGACGCTATCGCCCAAGCCGCGGAAAAGCGCGGAGATGGGGCTACGACGTGGGTTATGGCGCCGATGGTGGCTACAGCAGTGGAAGCGAAATGGTTCGCTGGTCTGTGCCGCGAGCGCGGTTTGACTGCCGGTGCGATGATTGAGGTTCCCGCCGCAGCCTTGATGGCGGATACCATCATGCCGCACCTCGATTTCGTGTCCATTGGTACCAATGATCTGACGCAGTACACCATGGCCGCGGACCGTCTGTCGCCGCAGCTGGCCTACTTGACCGATCCGTGGCAGCCTGCTGTCCTTCGCCTGATTCAGCACACCTGCGTGGTGGGGCGCGATAACAACGTTCCGGTTGGCGTCTGTGGCGAAGCCGCAGCTGATCCCATGCTTGCCTGCGTGTTGACTGGCCTAGGTGTGACTTCGCTGTCGGCGGCGTCGACTGCGGTTGCTGGCGTCGGTGCGCAGCTGGCTGAGCTCAGCCTTGAGCAGTGCCAGAAGATGGCAGAGGCGGCTGTCAACGCCGAAAGCCCAGCGGACGCTCGTGCCGCAGTGATTGCGCTGCTGGAGGAATACCAGTCCGCTTAGAGCGCTGAATTGCACAGGAGGTGTGCGCCCTCATCATGCGGGGTGCACACCTCCTGAATTGATCTATGGGTGCTGAATTGATCTATTGGTGAAAGCGCCTACTTGTCCGCGGCGACAATCACCTCGATGCCGTGCTCGCGCAGAGCCTCAACGTAGGAATCGGGGGCGGCAGCGTCGGTAATGACGACATCAATCTCATCGAGTGATGCAAAGCTGACCAAGTAGTCGTTGCCCAACTTCGATGAATCACACAGCACGACAACGCGGTGTGCATTGGTGACGAATGCTGACTTGATAGCCGCCTCTTGCGAATCGGCCGTAGAGAGCCCGTGGTCAATGGTTAGAGCATTGGTTCCGATGAAGGCGACGTCAGCACGCATCAGGGCCATGGTGCGAAGCGCAGTGTCACCGACGACGGCCTGGGTAATCGCGCGCACGGTGCCTCCCAGCAGCTGGACGTCAGATACCCCGTTGCTGGCTAGTGAAAGAGCGATCGGGAGACTATTCGACACAATGCTGAATTGCCCGGCCGAGTAGCGCTGGCCTATGAGATCGGCAAGCGCATTCGTGGTGGTTCCGGCATCGAGAAAGATGCTTCCTCCGTCGGGAAGCTGCTCTAGTGCGGCGCGTGCGATTGCCATTTTGGCGCCCGTGGCCGAACGTTGGCGAGTATCAAGGGTGAATTCGGCGGTCTGGAAGGATTGGGAGGCGACTGCACCGCCATGAACTCGGTGCACAACTCCCTCTCGGTCCAAGACCGCGAGATCGCGGCGAATCGTCTCAGCGGTGACATCGAAGCGCTCGGAGAGCTCTGTGACATTGACTCGTCCTTCTACAGCGGTCAATGACGCAATTTGTCGGCGACGCTCTTCTGCGTACATGGTTCCTCCAAATGAAGTCTGCCTTGTGGTGGTCACTGCGCCCGCCGGTGAAGGAAAAGGGGCTGGGGCGTGTGAACGAAAAGAACAACGGATGTTGTGGCGATACTTCTATTGTCCCACTGAATGCGAACAAAACGGAACTAAACAAAGAAAAGCTCACATCGAATGCGTGCCTTAGTCACTAAAACCTATAGTTGTACTGCAAGTATCCGAATGTGTGATCTCGGACGCTAAAACGGTCGAAATCGGGCATGTACACACACAAGGGGGTAAAAAGAAACAATCCCCCAGTCCGGTTCGCCCGCACCGAGTGGGTGATTGGTGTGGAGCGGGGAAGGCCTGAGGGAGCGCTGAGGTGGATGGTTTCTAGAGTTTGCGGAATACGGATACTACCTTGCCCATGATTTCGGCTTCATCGCCCTTGATGGGTGAGTAGGCGTCGTTGTGGGGGAGGAGCCATACACCGGAGGAATCTCGGTGAAATTCCTTCACGGTCGCTTCTTCACCGTCCAAAAGTGCGGCTACGAACTCGCCTTCTTCTGCAACAGACTGCGAGCGAATAATAACCCAATCCCCGTTGAGGATTCCCGCATCCTGCATTGAATCTCCCACGACTTGCAGCATGTATAGTTCGCCGCTGCCTAGGATTTCACCCGGCATGGGGAAGTAGGCGTCGATGTTCTCCTCGGCGGTGATGGGGGAACCAGCAGCAATGCGGCCCACAACAGGAATGTAGTTTGGGGTGGCGGCGTCTTCGGGTGCGTCAGGGGTGGAGGTTCCCGATGATGCGATTGCCTGCCCGGTCTTTCGTCCGGGCTTTTTGGGGTCGTCGGCGCCGGGGAAATGGCGCACATCAACAGCTCGTGGCTTGTTTGGATCGCGGCGAAGGAAGCCCTTCTCTTCCAGCTGCTTTAACTGATAGGCCACGGACGAGGTGGACTGGAGGCCTGTTGCGTCACCGATTTCGCGGATGCTTGGCGGATAGCCGCGCAACATGACGGCGTCATGGATTACTTCCAAGATGCGGCGTTGGCGAGGGGAAAGTGAATCGAGGGAAGGGTGGTCGCTTCGCTTTGGATTGCGGGCCATTCTTGCTCCTAGGAACTGTCGGGGTGTGCAGAGATGATGTGCGCGGCTTTGGTGTGCCGGACATAAGTGGGAGTGGGCTGCTGGTGATACTTCCGCTTCCCTTTTTAGCACGGAAAGAAAAAATGTTCGACTAACGCCGCCCGAGTGTGGACAAATTTTCGAAGGCCTGCTATAAATCGAACATACACACCAAATCGAACGGTTGATCGAAGGTGATGTTCGAAAATGTCGGGCTTTGTTCGTACACTTCGGGCATTGTCTCATTGAATAAGGAAGACCTAGAAAGGAACCGTCATGGCTATCGCATTAAACAATGCCTCTGTACTGCGCGGGGTGGCCCTCGAGAAGTCTAGTAATCGGGCTGTGCTAGTGCCGCCAGCGGCGGTCTGGGATCCCGCTCAGTCTCGGTCGCTCACGTCTGATGCCCCGCGCAACCTTCCGTATGGGCCGTCTCGTGTTCGAACTCTTGCCGTAAACGATAGAACACAGTGCCGTCCGGAAAATCCGGTGAATTCCCAGGTTTCGGCCGCCGGAGCAACATCGGGCAGCCATCGTAGTCGGTCGAACGTAGGTAACTATGTGCTCGGAGCAGTCTTTGGCGCCGCGGTATTCATCGGCACAGTATGGGGTGGCCTCAGTATCGATAGTGAGGTTGACAGTGCGAGCACCTCTTCGTCCACGACGGTCGTGTCTTCGCGCTAGAATTCCTTGGGCCAGCAGCATGTGCGCATTGGTCGAAAGGAAGGATACGGCACTGTGTATTGCCCGTTCTGTCACAACGAACAATCACGCGTTATTGACTCGCGCGTGATCGACAGTGGAACCTCGATCCGGCGGCGTCGCGAATGCGCCGCGTGCAAAGGTCGCTTCACCACCATCGAGAAAGCAGTCTTGTCAGTAGTCAAGCGAAATGGCTTGGCTGAGCCTTTCAGTCGCGACAAGCTGATCCGAGGCGTCAAACGTGCATGTCAGGGGCGCGACGTTAGCGATGATGCTTTGAAGAAGCTCGCTCAAGAAGTTGAAGAGACCGTGCGCAGTCACGGCTCCTCGCAAGTAAACGCCAATGACATCGGCCTTGCCATCCTGGAACCTCTGCGAGATCTCGATGAAGTGGCCTACCTGCGCTTTGCGTCCGTGTATAAGTCTTTTGAAAGCGCCGACGACTTCGAATCAGAAATCCGCCTCATGCGTCGGCGCGACCGCGATAGCTTTTAGCGTAATTTATCCACTGCCTTTTGGATTCTCCTCAAAGACACCGCGTGGGCAGTGCCCAGGCGTTGTGCGAAGAGCGATACGCGCAGTTCCTCAATCATCCAGTAGATGTCTTTAACCTCACGCGTCTTTTCACGGCCAGGAGGCAGGGAACGCAACCGATTGGCCACATAGGCTTTGGCCTCGTCGACGTCTGCCTGCCGGTCAGCATCGCGGTCCGGGTCCACGTTCATTTCCTCAAGCCTGATGCGCGCGGCCTGGATATAGCGCGGTAGATGGCGCAGATGTTGGATCCCGTGGACGGTGATGGCGTGCGCGGGCAACAGGAAATTGAGCTGGGCCCGAATATCATCGATGGCCGGCCCCTCCCAGTGCTTCAGCTCAGCATTCAGATTGGAATACTCTGCCAGGCCCGGCGCAATTGCAACGACTGCCTGGCGCACTCTGCCCGGGACCTCCGGTTTGACCGCGTTGAGCAATGCATTGAAGTCACCGGGGGTGCGCACGGGGCCGCCCTTTTCCATCATGATGTCGCGTACTGCGGCTACCCGGGCATCGCTGACAAGTCCTTCCGCCCCGCCGTGGGGGTAGGAGTCGACGGCTACCCGCTGCTGTAGAGGAAGCCCTTTGACCATCTGCTGCGTATTCACCGTAATTTCTCGGAGCAGCAAGGTTAGGGTGGTGGTGATCATGGAGGCGTCGGCAGCCGCCTTGGTGGGATGGACCTTGAGCGCCACGCCGTCCTTGGTCGCTACGAGCGCGGGGTAGGCGGTGACCTCATGCCCATCGACGACGGTTACCACTTCCTCATCGATGGCGCCGAGCGTATCCTCCGTCCATTCCTTGACCGCAGTGGATTCGGCGGCGCGGCCAACGCGTGAGACCGAGGAGGAAATGTGGCCGGCTTGGCGTTGGACCAGAGCCTGCAAGTTGCGGTCTGAGTCGATGACCTTGCCCCGCTTGTCCACTGCGGCATAGTTCATGCGCAGATGCGGAGGGAGCTGGTCGGGGCGGAAATCGCCGGCGTTGATGCCTTGGCCGCCCATCTCTTGCAAAATCGCAGCGAGTTGCTCGGTGAGTGTGCCCTCATAGGGCAAGAGCTTGGGCAGTGCGCGTTCAGCGAACTCGGGTGCCGGAACCACGGTGCGTCGAAGCGCCTTCGGCAGCGAGCGAATAAGCTCTGTTATGAGCTCTAGGCGCAGGCCCGGTACCAGCCAATCGAAGCCTTCTGTGTCCAACCCCGCGAGGAGCGGGACGGGAACCATGAGCGTGACACCGTCGAGTGGATCGCCCGGCTCGAACTTGTAGGACAAGTCGTAGTCGATGCTTCCCTTCAACCAGCGGTCGGGGAAGGCATCCTCGGTGACATCGTGGTCCTCCTCAAGGAGCGCTTCTGGGTCGAAGTCCAAGGAATGCTTGTTCTTCTGCTTTTTCCACCAGGAATCGAAATGCCGAGCGGTGGTGACAGACGCAGGGATTCGCTGATCGTAGAAATCGAAGAGACTGTCTTCGTCCACGACGAGTCCGCGCCGGCGGGCCTTCTCCTCATATTCGGAGGCCTCGGCGAGTTTGCGCTTGTTGTCGTGGAAGAAGTGGTGGTGGGTGGTCCAGTCGCCGTCGACTAGCGCGTTACGGATGAACATATCGCGCGCTGCCTCAGGATCCACGCGGTGATAGGGCACGGTCCGGTCGGCGACAACAGTGACGCCATAAAGCGTCGAGCGTTGGGTGACGACCGCAGAGCCGCGCTTTCGCGACCACGTCGGGTCAGAATAGTTGTGCTTCAGCAAATCCTTCGCCAGCTTTTCAACCCATGCTGGGTCGATGGCAGCAACGTCGCGCGCCCACAGGCGCGACGTTTCCACCAACTCAGCCGCCATGACGAACTCGGGCGGTTTCTTTGCCAGTGCCGATCCGGGGAAGACGAGGAAGCGGGTATTGCGTGCACCAATGAACTCCTTAGAGTTGCCATCACGCGCGCCGATATTAGACAACAGTCCAGAAAGCAAGGCCATATGGATGTCATCGGGGCGACGCTCTGTGCTTTCCTGGGCTTTCCACCCGAGCTGCTTGGCGACGTCCCGCAGCTGCCGCACCAGATCGAACCACTCGCGGATGCGCATATAGTGCAGGAAGTCGGCCTTCATCCGTTTGCGGAAAGCATTGCCGCTCATCTCATCGCGAGCTTCCTGGACAAAGTCCCACAGGTTGAGCATGGCCACAAAGTCGGAGGTTTTATCCTTGAAGCGGGCATGTGCCTGGTCGGCTTGAGCTTGCTTGTCGCTGGGCCGCTCGCGCACATCTTGAATCGTCATGGCAGCAACGATGACCATGACGTCGTGGAGACAACCGGAAGTCTTGGCCTCGACCAGCATGCGGGCCATGCGTGGATCTACGGGGATGCGGGCAAGATCGCGTCCTATTCGGGTCAGGACAGGTAGTCCGTCTTTTTCTTTGCCCTCGAGGGCGCCCAGTTCGTGCAGAAGAAGTAGGCCGTCTCGTACGGCCTTCGGCTCAGGGGGTTGGACAAAGGGGAAGTCAGCAATGTCCCCAAGGCGCAGCGAAATCATCTGTAGGATGACGCTGGCCAGGTTGGTGCGCAGAATCTCGGGATCCGTAAACTCCGGGCGGGATAGGAAATCCTGCTCGCTGTACAGGCGGATGGCGATGCCATCCGCAACGCGGCCACAGCGGCCCGAGCGCTGGTTGGCGCTTGCTTGGGAGATCGGCTCGATGGGGAGGCGCTGCACCTTGGTGCGCGTGGAATAGCGCGATATACGCGCCGTTCCCGTATCCACGACGTAGCGAATGCCGGGCACCGTCAATGAGGTCTCAGCAATGTTGGTGGAGAGCACGATGCGCCGTCCGCGGTGCGAGCGGAAAACGCGATGTTGTTCCTGGTTGGACAGGCGTCCGAAGAGCGGAGTGACCTCCACGTTGCGCCAGTGGCGCCCCTCGATGGCCTCCATGGCGTCGCGGATATCGCGCTCTCCGGGGAAGAAGCACAGAATATCTCCTTCGCCTTCGGCCATGAGCTCCTCGATGGCTTCGCAGAGGGCGTCGAGAGGATCGAGGTCGATGGTCTTGCCGCCCGATTCGACCTCGAGCGGGCGGTAGCGGATCTCCACGGGGTAGGTGCGCCCGGAGACCTCGATGATGGGGGCAGGTTTGCCCCCAGCGTCCGCGAAGTGTTCGGCGAAGCGCTCGGGATCAATCGTTGCTGAGGTGATGATGACCTTCAGATCCGGACGCTTGGGAAGCAGCCGCTTGAGGTAGCCCAAGAGGAAGTCGATGTTGAGTGAGCGCTCGTGTGCCTCATCGATAATGATCGTGTCGTAGGCATTGAGGAAACGGTCGCGCTGCATCTCTGCCAGCAGGATGCCGTCGGTCATGAGCTTCACGGCGGTGGTGGAGGAGACTTTGTCATCGAAGCGAATGGCATAGCCGACTGTGTCCCCGATGGACTGATCAAGTTCTTCTGCAATGCGCTCGGCGACGGTACGCGCTGCTAGTCGCCGCGGCTGGGTATGGCCAATGAGCCCCCGCCGGCCGCGGCCGAGTTCCAGGCAGATTTTTGGAATCTGTGTGGTCTTTCCCGAACCGGTTTCACCAGCGATGATGACTACCTGATTCTTTTCGATCGCCTCGGCGATATCGTCGCGGCGTCCGGTGACGGGAAGCTCCTCGGGGTAGGTAATCGGCGGCACGTTGGCATCGATGGTGCTCACCTTGTCTTGGGCGGCTGTGATATCGGCCTGGATCGCAGCAAGGGCCTTAGGAGAGCGAGCCTTGCGCAGGCGGCGACGGAATGCGCGCTCATCACTCAAAGAAACTGTTGTGAGAGCGCCGTAAAGATCTTCGCGAGTAGCAGTCATAGTTGACCTAAAAGTCTACTCGGAAGGCTATTCGCTCACAGGTCCAGGTAGAGAAAATGTTACCCTCGTGGTGACTGTGTGAACAATGATTAAAGAAGGGCACAATCAATGACTAATCCTTTTGGTTCGAATCCGGAGGACAACGGCTCCAACGGAGGGTTCGGGAGCAACCCGCAGAACGGCCCCGGTAATTCCTCCGGGAACACAGGTGGACTTCCAAAGTACGAACCCACCAGCCACCCGGAAGACCAGGCTGGTTTCGGTCAATCCGGCAACTATGGCAACTATGGCGGCGGAGCTTACGGCTCTCAGTCCTATGGTGGGTACGATGCTGGCCAGCCGGGTTATGCCGGTGCGAGCTATGGAAATAGCTCCGGTCATGAGGGCCCCGGCCCAGGAGCCGGTCCGGCCTATACGGGTCCAGTCAGCGCTATCGAAGCGATCAAATGGGGATTCAAGGCCACGCTCGGCAACGCACTTTTGTGGGTGTTGGGCGCCGTTGTCGTGTTTGCTATTCAGTTTGTCCCACAAATTGGAATCAGCGTCGGTACGCAGAGCGCCGAAGGGGCGGAGACCTCCGTCATGTTGGACCTCTTCTCCTTCGCGGTGTCCATCCTGTCCTTTGTCATTTCTCTGGTCGTCTATCGTTTGGCCTACCGTGAAATCGATAAGCCGAGCCCCACATGGGGAACCCTGTTCCAGGGAGTTCGCTGGGTGCCGCCACTCGTAGTGAACCTTGTTTTGGGTGTTCTTGTCGCGATTTCCATCGTCATCGTGGTCGTCGTTCTGTTTGTTGTCGGCCTGGGTGGAGTCTCTTCGATGGATCTCCAGAATCCGGAGCAACTCAGCCAGAGCGATGTTTTCGCGCTCGTTGGCTCCATCTTTGGTGGGCTCCTTGTAGTGATGCTGATTGCGCTGTTTATTCAGCCCTTCTTTACCCTCATGCCCTGGTTGGCAGCCGATACCTCCTCGATCGGCGAGGCTTTCTCCCAGGGACTCAAGCTGGGCAAGGAAAACTACAGCCACCTTTTGCTGTTTATTGTCCTGTCTGGCCTCTTGGGTTTCGCGTCCCTTATTACCTTGGGCTTGGCTCTGATTATTATCGCGCCGGCCCTTCAGCTGGCGACAGCGCACCTGTGCCGCCAGTGCCAGGGGCGTTATGCTCCGGCAGCTTAAGGCTTAAGCCAAACCTATAACGCAACGCCGCCTAAGCTTTCCTCTTGCCCAGCCACCGCCTACCGAGGCGGGCCGGGCTACAAGAGGTAAGCCAAGGGCGGCTTTGTAGTATTTAAAGCCATCAGAGTTGGGGGCTTGAATTACGAGGCCGGGAAAAGGGCTCGGGAGCGTTCCGCAGCGTCCTGGAAGGCGGCGGTGACCAAAGAACCAAAGGCCCGAAATTCATCAGCGCGGGCAGCAGACGATCGGAAAACGAGTCCAACCGGGCGCTCCGCTGTTACCGTGGGGGCGAAACGGGCGACCGCAAGCTGCGGGTTTTGGCATTCCGTTGCGAGCGCTGATTCAGGGACAAGGGTAGTGCCTAGATTTCCCATGACGAGCTGCAGGATAGTGGTCAGCGACGATGCTCGGGTGACGGCATTGGTGGCTTCGGAGGGGTTTACCTTGGCGCGACGGCATAGGTCGAGGACTTGGTCGCGGAGGCAGTGGCCGTCGTCAAGCAGCAAAAGGTCAAGGTCTGCAAGCTCTTCGAGTGTGAGATCCTCGCGCCCCGCGAGCGGGTGTCCTGCCGGTGTTACGACGGTAAAGGATTCGCTATAGAGAGGAGTCTCGACCATCCCGGTGGCCTCGGTGGGCAGTGCGGCCACAGCGAGGTCTAAGCTGCCCTCGCGCAGCTTGTCTAACAGGTGTTGAGTCTGTTCCTCGACGAAGCGTGGTTCTAGATCGGGGTAGGTTTCGCTGATGGATTTCAGCAGCCCCGGCAAAATATAGGGCGCGATGGTGGGGATGATTCCGATGGTGAGGGGGCCAGTTAACGTACCGCTTGCACCGTGGGCTTGGCTGAGGAAGGCATCGGACGCTTCGAGCGTTGCCTTGGCGTAGGGGAGGAGCGCCTCGCCGGTGGACGTCACGATGACTTTGCGGGTAGAGCGCTCGATGAGCTGGACTCCCAAGCCTTGTTCGAGGGCGACGAGTGCTTGGGAGAGCGAAGGCTGGGAGATATCGAGTTTGGCGGCCGCGGAGCCAAAGTGTTTGTTCTCCGCAATCGTGACGAAGGTGCGCAACTGGGCGAGGGTTGGGCGATACTCCTTATTGTTCATGCCTATAACTCTAACATCTCTAATTCGTCGGGCCTATTGACGTGCGAGGGGGTTCGTGGCATACTTAACAAGCGAGCGGCTGCGTACCAGCTAAAAGGTAGAATGGTGTGCGGTCGTAGAGATTTACATCACTTTTGTGCATTGTTGTGACTATTGAAGGAGTTGAATCTTCTATGCCTATCTTGACCGTTGGTGAGAAGTTCCCAGAGTTCGAACTGACTGCGCTGAAGGGCGGCGACCTCCACGACGTCAACGCTAACCAGCCGGAGGATTACTTCGAGCAGGTGTCTTTGGACAAGTACCAGGGGATGTGGAAGGTTGTATTCTTCTACCCGAAGGACTTCACCTTTGTGTGCCCGACTGAGATCGCAGCCTTCGGCAAGCTGGATGAGGAATTCCAGGACCGCGATACCCAGATCCTCGGCGGCTCCACCGACAATGAGTTTGCGCACTTCAACTGGCGTGCAACCCACCCGGAGCTGAAGGAAGTCCCGTTCCCGATGTTCTCTGATATTCGCCACGACCTCATCCGCGCCCTCGGTGTGGAGAATGCCGACGGTGTTGCTGACCGCGCGACCTTCATCATTGACCCGGACGGTGTTATCCAGTTCGTGTCCGTGACCCCGGACGCTGTGGGCCGCAACGTTGATGAGGTTCTGCGCGTGCTCGATGCGCTGCAGTCCGAAGAGGTTTGTGCCTGCAACTGGGAGGCTAATGACCCGACGAAGAACATTGACAAGCTCGAGGTCGTTCAGTCCGCACTGTAAGACAACGCTAAGCACAACCGTCCAACCATAAAGGAGTTACTCAGTGTCCATCGACAACCTGAAGTCCGCACTTCCGGCGTATGCCAAGGATCAGAAGCTCAACATCGGTACGCTGACGCGTACGACCGAGCTGAATGAGGAGCAGCTGTGGGGCAGCTTGGTCGCTGCTGCGGCCGCCACCCGTAATGATCTGGTCCTGAAGGAGATTCTTGAGGAAGCCCGCGAGCACCTCAGTGAAGAGGCAGTTGACGCAGCTCTCGGCTCCGCCACGGTGATGGCTATGAACAACGTGGCCTACCGCGCAAAGAGCTGGTTGGGCGATGATTTCGCTCAGGTCAAGTTTGGTCTGCGCATGAACATCATTGCTAAGCCTGGCGTAGACAAGGCAACGTTTGAGCTGTGGAGCACCGTTGTCTCCGCTATCAACGGCTGCGAGCACTGCTTGACTGCACACGCCAATACTCTGTTGGAGGAGGGCGTGACCAAGGAGCAGATTTGGGAAGGCGTCAAGGTCGCAGGCGTTGTTCAGGCTGTGGCGCAGGCGCTGCAGGCTGAGGCTGTGCGCTCCGCTGAGTAGATAAACAGCATGCCTTCTTAGGCGCACGATAGAGAAGTCCCACTCCCGTGATTATGTACAGGGGAGTGGGACTTTTTGTGCCTCAAAGGGCTGGGGAGGTTTGCGGCCTTCTAGCGGATGACCCCGCCGAAGGCAACGCCGATGCCATAGGTAATGGCTAGCCCGAGCGCGCCACCAATGACGAGGCGGAAGACGGAACGTGCGGCATTTGTACCGGCGAGGCGAGCAGACACGTAGCCCGTAATCGCCAGGGCAATGAGAGTGATCACGGCGACGACTGCTGCGGCCATGCTCATCGGGGCTATAAAGATTGACAGGAGGGGTAGCGCTGCACCGGCAAGGAAAGATACTGCCGACCAGAAAGCGGCGTGCCAAGGGTTCGTCAGGTCCTCACCATCGATGCCCATCTCCAGCCTCAGGTGTGCCTCCAAGAGCCTATCTTTGGCGGCGATCTCATGTGCGGCGGTGTCTGCGGTAGCGGTGTTCATGCCGTAGTCAGCCAACATGGATACGAGTTCGGCGTGTTCTTGTTCAGGAAGCTCCGCCAGTTCGCGAGTCTCCTTGGCTATCATCATCCGTTCGGAGTCACGCTGCGCTGACACCGAGACGTATTCTCCCAGCGCCATCGACGCGGCTCCCGATACGGTTGCGGCCAAGCCGGCGGTGAGGATGGCGCTTGCCGACGCCCCCGACCCCACGACGCCGAGCAGAAGTGCAGCGACGGAGACGATGCCGTCATTGGCGCCGAGAACTCCCGCCCGAAGGGAATTTAACCGCGCGTTGTGTGAATCGCCATGGGGCTCATTGGCATGGTGTGCCATTTCCAGCTCCTTGAATCCTAGAGAACTGCTCTTACTCCAGTATCGTCGCTGGTCAGAGTCCTGTAAAGCGTGTATAGGCTTCGCTGTGTGTAGGGAGTGAAGGCTTAGGTAATCGTTCCCGTCCACTCACCGCAGGGGATGCCGTCCACTGACAGGCCCATCGTGAAGACTTCCTCTTTTAGATTAAAGTGGGCGGTGGGCAGCGTGATTGCGAGTGCCTCGGGGGAGTAGTTGTATTGATAATCAACTGGACGGTGGGCGTCCCTCGTGTCTTCTCCGTATGAAGCGATCTCCATCGAGCTGAGGTTGGCTTGCTCGAAGTGGGCGATGAGCTGAAGGTCGAGGGTGTGCAGCTTAAAGACGACGTCACGGTGGTGGGGCATGCCTCCGAGGAGCCAATGCACAGTGACTGAGTCCTCATGCGTCTCAAAACGAACGCCGGCAAGGTGGATGCTGGTGGCTGGGGATTTTGGGTTAGTCATAGTGGCGCCCACTGTACTCCCCATGTCGCTACTTGAAATCGAGGGAAAAGTATTCAGATTTGGTTAAGTGCAGAACCTTTTCAAAGAGCCAGCAAAAGAGCAGCGCAAGGGCGAGGGGAAGTACGACATAAACGAAGGTAATGATCATCACGTTGCCGGCGCTCCATCCCCACCCTTCGTAATTGAGAGCCGCCAGCGGGCCCATGAGTCCGGAAATTCCGAAACCGGCGGAGATTGGTGTGCCCGAGATCCCTAGAGCGCCACCAATGCCGCCCAGGATTGCGGCGGAGCAAATAACGGGAAGGAAGGTGACAGGCTTGGACAACATGTTGGCCATCTGCACTTTGGGAGAGCCCAGAACATGCAGGATGGAGGTGGCGAAGCCGTTGACGCGCCAGCCGGCAACGAGGAGCGTGAACCCCGCAGCAACGGCTCCGAGGTTGGCGGTGCCAGAGGCGATGCCGTCGATAAAGATGGCGGTAGCAATGCCGACGGTGGAGACTGGGGAGACGATCATGACTGCAAAAAGAACAGCGAGGACTACACCCATGAGGACCGGCTGCAAAGTTGTCGCACCGTTCACGAGGTCACCAAGCCACAGCGTAAAGACCTTGACGATGGGGAAGGTGATAACCCACCCGATGCTGCCCGCAACGAGCGTCACAATGGTGGACAGCAGCAAGATGGAGTAGTTCTTGAGCCTATCGCCGATGAAGAGGAGCAAACCAACTGCCATGGCTGCGGTTAATCCAGAGTTGATGACGAGCCCGGTGCCTTTGAGGAAGAAGCCGCCTTCGGGATTGACGGTGGCCACCCCGGAGCCGCAGAAAGAAGCAATGCCCACGGCTGCGGTCTGAATCGGCGTCATCTTGAATTCGATGCCTACGAGGACACCAATCATCACAGGTAAAAGGCTGGCGGCTAGACCCGTCAGCGCTATTACTGTGGACGCGCCGGACCAGAAGGGGAGCAGCGCCTTGGCCAACTCGCCGAGCAAGGCCTGCGGGACGAGCGACACGACGACGGCGATCGAGATGCCGTTGAGAACCTTCATGGTGAAGGATCCGAGGGTGAGATGCTCGGCCGCGGGCGCGGCGCTGGCGTGGGGGATGGGGGAAAGCTGGCGTTCGTCTATCTGCTGTGGCGTACTCATTCCCCAATCATACGCATAATATGCGGTTGACGGAGAATAATAACAAAGAAAGGGCGTATTTAAATTCCCTAGTATTCCACGCGTAGTTCGGACAGCCGGACTTCACCAGCCTCATCGGAGGCATCCAAATCGACAGTGCCAACGATGTGGTAGGAGTTGTCCCCCTCTGGGTCCTTGAGGATCTGCCGGACGGTCCACGATCGTGAACCCCCGACGCTACGAGCCCCTGAGCCCTTGGCGCCCTTGTCCAGGACAAAGTACTCCGGGCCCCGTGCTGCTGGCCCAGTATCGATGTCATCGTAGTCATCGAAGTAGTCATCGAGAGCTTGGCCAAAGTCGGGGATCTCCTCCAAATAATCCAACAAATCTGCCAAGCGATCTTCCTTCTCCAAGGCAAAGAGCTGCGCGAGCCGGAAGAAGTAGTTGCGCACCATGATGCCAAAGGCACGCTGATTGGCTGTCAAGGCAGTGGGATCCTCAACGCCGAAGGCCAATTCGCGGTCCAAATCCGCCTGGGAAATGGGGGAGTCCTCGCCGGCCATTTCAGCCCACTCGTCGACGAGCGAAGAATCAACCTGGCGGATAAGCTCTCCGAGCCAGACGATGATGTCCTCGAGCTCCTCGGTAAGGAACTCGGCAGGGATCGACTGTTTGAGCGTGCGCCAAGCATCAGTGAGGTAGCGCAGGATGACGCCTTCAGAGCGGGCGAGTCCGTAGGTGGCGACAAGGTCGGAGAAGGTCATGGCGCTCTCTAGCATGTCGCGAACCACGGACTTAGGACGCAGCTCAAATTCCTTGGCCCAAGGATTGGTTTCGCAAAAAGTGTCGTAGGCCTGCTCCAAGAGCTCTTCGAGTGGCTTCGGCCACGTGATGTCTTCCACGATGGCCATGCGTTCGGTGTAGTCCACCCCGTCTGCTTTGAGCGCCGCGATCTCCTCGCCACGGCGTTGCTTTTGCTGAGCAATCAGGACTTGGCGAGGATCATCGAGCACCGCCTCGAAGACGGAGATAACGTCGAGTGCATACGTGTCCGAATCCGGATCCAGCAAGGTGAGCGCCGCCAACGCGAAGGGCCCCAAAGGTTGATTCAAGGCAAAATCGCGCGGCATTTCCCGCACCACGTGGTAAGGGCGGCCATAGATATCGAGGCCCTTGGTGGATTTTTGGACCACGCCTGAATTGAGAAGCCCTCGAAACAGGCTCAGCGCCGTTAAGATGTCTTCGTTCTGGCGCGCACGCGTGTTGTGGCTCGTACGCAGCAGGTGTTTTAGGTGTTCGTAACCGTTGCCGTGGCGGGCGAGCACATTGAGCAGCATGGAATTGGAGACTCGGAATTGGGAAGTGAGCTGCTCCGGTTCGGCGTCGATAAGCCGGGCATAGGTCTGTTCCGACCACGAAACCTCGCCATCGCGCGCGGACTTCTTCTTCAGTTTCTTTAGGCGCGCCGGGTCATCGCCCACGCGCCGCCGCGCTTTGGCGTTTTCGATCTCGTGCTCCGGCGCCTCTACGACGACCGTGCCTTCCGTGTCATAGCCTGCTCGGCCGGCGCGACCGGCAATCTGGTGAAACTCGCGGGACTTGAGGATCCGCTGACGGGTTCCGTCATACTTGGCCAGGCCCGTCATCAACACCGTGCGGATCGGTACATTGATGCCAACACCTAAAGTGTCGGTACCGCAGATGATCTTGAGCAGACCCTTTTGGGCCAACCGCTCCACCAAGCGCCGATACTTCGGCAACATGCCGGCATGGTGTACACCAATTCCCTTACGAAGCAGCTTAGACAGGTCCCTGCCGAACGTCGTGGTGAATCGGAATCCCGCGAGCTCAGCGGCAATGGACTCCTTCTCCTCTGAGGTGATGATCTTTGACAGCGACGTCAATGCTTGCGCGCGCTCTGAGGCCTCGCGCTGGGAGAAGTGGACCACGTAGACAGGTGCCTTGCCACCAGCGAGCAATTCCTCGATGGTTTCATGGACAGCGGAAAAGACGTAGGAGAAGTCCAACGGGACCGGGCGGGTTGTCCCAGCCACGAGCGTCGTCGTGCGTCCGGTGCGCTCAGTTAAGTCCTTCTCCAGCCACGTCGTATCGCCCAAGGTCGCGGACATGAGCAAGAACTGTGCCTTCGGCAATTCCAACAGCGGAACCTGCCAGGCCCAGCCGCGATCCGGCTCGGAATAATAGTGGAATTCATCCATGACCACCTGATCGATGGCGGCTTCCGCGCCATCTCGCAGTGCAATATTGGCGACGATCTCCGCGGTCGCAGCAATGATGGGCGCGGAACCGTTCACCGTGGCATCGCCGGTCATCATGCCAACGTTTTCTGGGCCAAAAATCTCACAGAGAGCGAAGAATTTCTCGCTCACCAAGGCCTTGATAGGGGCGGTGTAGAAGCTGCGCTGCCCTCGCGCTAAAGCTATGAAGTGGGCGGCATTGGCTACCATGGACTTACCGGATCCGGTAGGCGTGGCCAAGATGACGTTATCCTGCGCGAGGATAGCTAAAGAGGCCTCTTCCTGCGCCGGGTACAGCGAGATTCCACGGCCGGAGGTCCACGATAAAAACGTGTCCCAGATGGCCTCATCAACCATCGACTCGGGGACTTCGGCGAGATCGGGCAACATCTGAGAAAGGTTCACCCGTCCCACCTTAGGCGAAAGCCTTAGAGCATAAGTCTCCGCCCTGCGGCTGTGAAAGACCGAGACTCCTCGACAGCCGCGGCGTGCTGAGCTTATCTGAGGTTAGACGTCATCGTCCATGTCTGAGCCGGGGCCCTCGTCGCGCCCGTAGTTATCCTCGCGGTCGTCGATGTCTTCAGAGAGGATATCCGGGTTGTCATCGAGTCCGGCAAGGAAAGCCTCGAAGTCAGCCCCGATTTCCTCGCCCGTAGGCATGTGCTCTTCACCCGGCATAATGGCCTGCGGATGGCGGGAACGGTAGCGCTCCATATAAGCGTCGTACTGCTCTTCCAACTGGCGGACCACGCCCGCGATCTCTTCAGAATCCGTCACCTGCTCCTCGAGCTGCTGGTTGACGCGAGCCACGTCTGCCTCCAAGCTACCCAAGGGAATGTTGAGGTCGACGGCTGAGGCAACCGAATCCAGAAGACGGAGCGTGGCCGCTGGATAAGGCGAGGCCGCCAGATAATGCGGCACATGCGCGGTATAGCCGGCCACGCGGCGGCCCTTCTTATCCAAGGCACGCTCAATATACAGGGCGGCTGCGCCGGGGACCATCATGGTGGATTCCATGCGTACCATAGAGTTAAGGAGTTCCGGGGCATTGCCGTGCGCAGTGACCACCGTGGGGCGGGTGTGTGGCACCGGCATGGGCGCGGAGTAGAGCATGATGGTGTTCTTGATATCGAACTTTTCAACCAAGTTCACTACCGCATCCGTAAAGGCCTCCCACCGCAAGTCCGGTTCCGGTCCGGACAGCAGCAAGAAAGGCGTGCCGGAATTATCCCGCAATACCTTGATGCCCAAATCCGTGTTCTCAATCTCCACGGTGCGGTCATGGTCGATAGTGACGGCAGGGCGGCGTGAACGGTAGTCAATGAGTTCGTCGTTATTAAACGAGGCCAGCTGGCGGTTTTCCAACGCGGCTTTGAGGTGATCAGCACTGGCTTCAACGGCCTGGCCTGCATCGGCGTAGCCATTCATGGCAACGATCATTGTGGGGCCTGCGCCTGGAGTGGAATCATCCTTGACCACTGGAGCGGGGTACTCCAGCTCGTACATGCGGCGCTGTTCTTCCTGCATGGTTGTGACTCCTCCTTCTAGCCGTGTGCTTGTTCTCGAGCGTACGACCTCAATCAGTGTTCTGTGACATGCAACGCTTAAGGCTTACCGCCTATTCCCAGAGGCGACTGGGCGTCCGGGGCGAACGCGAAGCTGGTCCGTACACGCGGGGCTCCCGCAGGGAACCAGTGATGATCGTTCAAGCATGCCATATGGAGGCTGGTTGTGCCAGGATTCCACTTGCTGGGTGTGGAAAACCGGGCTACTTCCAGTGGACTGCGCACTAGCCCGGACTCGTTATCCACAGATGTGCCGTGGACGGTCTTAGTGCTCTAGCGAACTGAGGTAAGTGTGGTTCAGGCTACAAGGTATGAACACACTCTCAACGCATACAGACCGCACTCCACCGATAACGACCCCAGGTCACCTCCTCGCAAACATCCCTGGCCTCCTAGGCTTCTATCCCACTGAATCGGTGGTTTTCATGGCTATCGATACCACCCCGCGAGGCCCAGCCATGGGCCCGCTTGCTCGCGTCGACATTGCTGATGCCCAAGGGGCAGTAGCGGACATCTCGCCGTTACTGGCCGAGCACGCCCGCGAAGGTGTGTTTGCATTCCTTATTTCGAAGCGTCCCCTCACCGAGCTCAGGGAGGTGGCTCACTGGCTATATGGCCTAGACCGCGCCGAGGACGGGCTGGAGGTCGACGCTGCGTGGCATACCCGGGAAATCACCAAACATGAGGCTTATGTCTTGCTTCATGGAACCGTCAACGCGGATGGAAGCGGGCCAATGAAGAAGTGGGTTGAGGGGACAATACCGGCGCTGACCGACGCCCCCTCGATGCGCTCTTGCGTCGACCACAATGTTGTACCGGAGCTCAATAGGGAGGAGTTCTTTGCTGTCTTTGCCGCAGGGAACCAGTATCTGGATGCTGCCGAAGCCGATGCCTTGGCACGGCAAGCGCGAGAAACGGCGACGCAGTATCGTGCGCAGGTAGCAGCTGTGCGGGGAAAGAAACGAAAGGACCTCTTGGATCACTTGCTCGACGATGCTCGGTGGGCGCTTCACCAGGTGGCGTCGGTGGAGGAGGCTGAGCAGGACAGTGAGCTGCTGGCAACCTGTGCTGTGTGGCTGTCAACGACGTGGACGCGCGACCTTGTCGTGAACGTGTGCGCGACGTCGGGCGAAAAGGGAGCGCATCTCCTTCTGGCGGCGGCGCGGACATTCGGCGGCGAGTTGCGGGCAAACGCGCTGACTCTCTTTGCGCTGGCGCAGCTGGAACAGGAGTGGGATATCCTCGCGGGTCCTGCATTGCAGCTCGTCGTGGAAGAATTTCCCAGCCACCGCCTAGGCTCACTCCTGTGCCAGGCATACCGTCATGGCCTGCACGAAAAGATTCGGGACTCAATTCATACAGGCGCCCTCAAAGCCTATGAAAACGCTATAGGGGAAGGGGAGGAGCATTCAGAGGATGCGGCTAGCGATGCGCAGAATGTGCCCGCTCGCCGAGCTGCTGGGTGAAGTTCCACGCGTCTGTCACGATGGTGGTCAGATCGGTGCGGCTGGGGTTCCACCCGAGCTCGGATTTGATCTTTTCCGAAGAGGCCACGAGTGTTGCGGGATCCCCAGCGCGGCGAGGTGCAAGCTCAGCCGGGATGGGGTGACCGGTTACTTCGCGGCAGGCCTCAATGACCTGTTTGACGGAGTAGCCATCCCCGGAGCCAAGGTTGTAGATGCGGTGCGTTCCTGCGGCGTTGCTCTCCAGCGCTAGGACGTGGGCCTCTGCCAGGTCTCGGATGTGGATGTAATCCCGGACCGCGGTGCCGTCGGCGGTGTTGTAGTCATCGCCGAAGATGTAAATCTTGTCGCGGTGCCCCAGCGCTACCTGCAGGACGAGGGGAATGAGGTGGGTTTCTACTTCGCGGTTTTCTCCAATGGTGCCGTAGGCTCCGGCGACATTGAAGTAGCGCAAGGAGGTCGCCCCAAGGCCGTAGGCAGTGGCATAGGACGTGATCATGTAGTCAATTGCGAGCTTGGACGCGCCGTAGGGATTCGTTGGCTGCGTAGGCATCGACTCCGTAATTGGCACTTGCGCTGGCTCGCCGTAGGTTGCAGCGGTCGAGGAAAAGACGAGGTTTGTGACCTCGAATTCCCGCATGGCGTTTAGGAGCGTCAGCGTGGTTACGACATTATGTTGCCAATAGTCAGCGGGGGCTTCAACGGATTCACCGACGAGGGAACGCGCCGCAAAGTGCAGCACGCCGTCGAATCCACCTTCAGACAACACCTCACGGGCGACATCAGCGACGTCGCCTTCAACGAGACGTGCCTGCTCTGGGATGGCCTCGCGGTTGCCGGTAGAGAAGTTGTCGATGATGGTGACGTCGTGGCCTTTTTCAACCAAGACTGCCGCGCACACACTGCCGACATATCCGGCACCACCGGTAACTAACAGCTTCATCGTCTTACTTCTCCTTAACTCGGATGGCGTGGGCGAGATCGTCGACAAGCTCGACAGTATGGCCCGACTTCGTCGTCAGCGTAATGGTTCCGCTCTCATTGACCACCGTCACCTGCGAACCGATTTGGATTCCGCAGGAATAAAGATCATCGAAGGTCGAGCTGTCGGCCTGCAACACCTCATTGATTTGCACGATGGTGGCTTCAGTTTCTTGTCCCGTGGGGAGGTCGATGGCGCGGGTTCCCAAGTCGAGCTCCACCGGGGTCGTGCCCAACTGTGCCAAGCCTGGGATGGGGTTGCCGAATGGTGAGCGCGAGGAATCCTCCAATACCGCGACGACGCGCTTTTCTACCTCTTCACTCATGACGTGTTCCCACCGGCAGGCCTCGTCGTGGACCTTGTCGATGTCCAGTCCAAGGACGTCTGTGAGCAAGCGTTCAGCTAGGCGGTGCTTGCGCATGACGTTGGTTGCCAATTCGCGGCCCTGTTGGGTGAGGTCGAGGCTGCGATCAGTGCGCACGTGGAGCAGACCATCGCGCTCCATACGAGCCACGGTCTGGGATACGGTCGGCCCAGACTGCTCTAAACGCTCTGCGATCCGCGCGCGGAGGGGAGTGATGCCTTCCTCTTCGAGCTCGTAGATGGTGCGCAGATACATTTCCGTGGTGTCAACTAGGTCCCTCACGTGGGCTTACCTTTCTGCGTTGTGGGCGGTGCGTAGCCACATAGGTTTAGACGCGGTAATAAGGATGTATTAAGAGAATATCTTAAACAATAGCGCATTCATTGAAAGTATTGAGCGCGCAGCGCTGTGCCTCCGGCGGGGTTCGACGGGGCACGGCAACCTCGCGGGACCTTGTGGAACGACGAAAGCCACCGAGCGCTGACCGCCAAAGCCCACAATGCTGTTTCAGCTGGGCTAGCAGGTAGCTGGCTCGATGGCTCATGCCAGGATTCGAATAAAAGATTTAGAGTGCGTATTCGCGGAGGCGATCGGCGCGGTTTCCTTCGCGCAGCTTGGCCATGACCTCACGTTCAATTTGGCGAACGCGTTCGCGGGAGAGACCGAACTTGCGGCCAATCTGGTCGAGGGTGCGCGGAACCCCATCGTCCAAGCCATAGCGCAAACGGATGACGTCCTGCTCGCGCTCCTCCAAAGAACCAATGACGGAGCGGATATCGGAGTGGCGCATGGAAGCAACCACGGCGGTTTCGGCGTCCGTTGCTTCGGCATCCTCGATGAAGTCTCCCAGTGGAGCCTCTTCATCGGTGCCCACCGGCATATCCAAGGAGACAGGATCGCGGGACTGACGCAGCAGCATTTCGATCTTGGACTCTTCGATTCCCGATTCCTCTGCGAGCTCCTCGTTCGTAGCCTCGCGGCCTAGGGATTGGTACATCTCGCGCTTGATGCGCGAAAGCTTATTAACCTGCTCAACTAGGTGTACAGGGAGGCGAATTGTCCGGGACTGGTCAGCCATGCCGCGGGTAATGGCCTGGCGGATCCACCAGGTTGCGTATGTGGAGAACTTGAAGCCCTTGGCGTAGTCAAACTTCTCCATCGCGCGAATCAGGCCCAAGTTACCCTCCTGGATGAGATCCAGTAGCGGCATGCCGCGGCCGGTATAGCGCTTAGCCAGGGAGACCACGAGGCGCAAGTTTGCCTCCAAGAGGTGGGAGCGTGCCTTCTTACCTTCGCGGGCCAAAATTTTCAGGTCACGCTTCTCCGCGCGAGTTAGCTTCTCGGCATTGGCGAGCTTGTACTCGGCGTAGAGGCCAACCTCAATGGTCTGCGCCAATTCAACCTCGTCCTCGGCGCTCAGCAGCGCAGTCTTGCCGATTCCATTGAGGTAAACGCGGACCAAGTCCGCGGAGGGATTGTCATTGGTCTGGTTACGGCGTGAGCCGCGGTCAACTTCCTGTCCGTCCTCGTCCTGGACGCTAGCAGCGGATGATGTGGCCATCTCATGCCTCCTAAGTTGCGGCTTGGTTCATCCCCTACAACGGGCCTTCGCGTCAGATAGTTCCCACGGGCCCAAAAATGTTTAATCACCCGGGATGTGCGAGAGGTTTTAGGCCATTTTGGGGGAGGCGCGCCGAAGCTAGACCTCAACGAGCACGGTAAACGGTCCTTCATTGACGGAGGAGACGCGCATCATCGCTCCAAAGCGGCCTTCCTCCACAGTGATCCCGCGCTCGCGAAGGCGAGCGACAACTCCCTGGATAACCGGCTGCGCGGCTTCACCCGGTGCGGCATCTGACCACGATGGGCGCCTGCCTTTGGCCGTTCGCCCGTAAAGGGTGAACTGACTTACCACCAGAACAGGCGCACCGCTGTCGGCCACGCTCGTCTCGCCTTCTAGGATGCGCAGCTCAGCGATTTTGCGCGCCATCGTGTCCATCCGCTCTTCCAAGGTTGGTCCCTCGGCAGTGCCGGAATCAGAACCTGCCGCGACGTCCTCGCGGGAAACACCGACGAGCGCTAAGACGCCGCCGGTATCCGGGCAGGAAATAGAGCCGACAACGTCGTTGTCTACGGTGACGGTTGCTTCGGAAACGCGGGTTAAGACAGCACGCATGGGATCGAGTGCACGACCTTTCTGGGGAGGAGTTCTTTCTCAGATGACAAACGCGAGGGACTTGGGGGAGGGAGAGGGCTACTCAGTGTTGCTAAACGCCAACAGTTCCGTAGGGATGAGTAGCCCATGGCGGATGAGATCCACAATGGCTGGAAGCGCGGCGCTGACCAACTCGGATTCCTCAAAGCCCTGCGCGGCGGCATAGAGCTCGATGGTCTCCCCAATACTCAGCCCGTGGGGATTGAGCCCGGCGACGATCGCCGCGAGGTGCTCGTCGACGTCATGCTGCCAGCGCGGACCGTCCGTGCGGCTGAGCCGTAATGCTGCGCGCTCAAAGCCCATGCCAAGCTCCGTGTCGGGCAGTGAAACGTCTTCGCGGGCGACACCTGGGCGCAGCTGCACATGCTTTGTTTCCAGCTCACCCGGCACCAGGTTGCGTAGCCATTCAATGCGAGCGAAGTATTCCTCCACTTCGGGCCCGAGCGGATCGATGACTGGCTGCGCCATGGTCTCCGCCAAAACATCGGAGGGCTCGTCGTCTGCGATGCGCTGGATAGCCACGAAGCCAAACCCGATGCCGGTGACATCATGATCACAGAAATGCTCCAGCCAACGGCGTGAACGCTCCTGGCCTTCGGCACTGCGAACATCCACGGATTCATCGCTCAACCACGTGGAAACATAGAGCGCAGGGTCCGCCACATCGCGCTGAATGATCCACGCGGCCACGCCGGTATCCGGCAGCCATGAGGCAACCCGCTGCTGCCAAGACTTGTCGCCTTGGTGTACCCACGCAGCGAGAATGTGTGCGGTGCCCCCAGGATTGAGGTGCTCCACAGCTTGCGATATGACAAGCTCACTTGCTCCATCCAGATTGAGGCCGGAATCCCGGTACACGTGGCCCACCTCGGGCAAGCCCACCACGAACGGAGGGTTAGCAACGATTCGGTCGAAGCTCTCGTGCCGCACGGGCTCGAACCAAGAACCCTGGCGAAGCTCAACACGGTTTTCTGCGCCCGCAGCAGCGACGGTAGCGCGGGCAAGTTGGAGGGCTCGCTCGTGAACGTCTGTCGCAACAATTCTTTCAGCAGACTCCAGTTGCCCAAGGATCTGTACGCCAGAACCCGTGCCCAGGTCTAGTACTGAGGACACGGGTGTGGTCGGGGTCGAGTGCAAGAGGGAAAGACTGGCAGAGCCTACCCCCAACACGTGCTCGGGGCCGGGCACGTGATCCACTAGGGAAGCATCAACATCAGAAAACACGATGCGGTTCTTACCCACGATGACGTGTGGCCGAATGTCATAAGCCACGTAGGCGGTGCCGTGCTCGTCGGTAAGCACCGCGCCGCAGTCGAGCAGCCGGGTGGCTAGGCGTGCGCCGAGGACGTCGGAAAGCAGCGTGGCCGGTACGTGTTCGTGCAGCAGGAAGATCCGGATGAGGTGGTCCAGGCGGGAATCACCGCTTGCTCCCAGCGCCACGGCGGCTGGCTCGCCGCGATGTAGCGCTTCGGTGTACTCCGGCCCCAGGTGTCCCGCGATACCATCCGCGCTCAACCCTGCCTCAGCAAAGACGTGGGCTAGTTCTTCCGCAACGTCTGCGATGGGGTTGTCCGGGTTCATCGCCGGGCCGAAAGGGGAGTGCTGTTGGGTGCTCACAAAAATATCCTTTGATAGTTGGGGAAGGAAACGGTGACTTCTTAATCTTCGTGCTCAATTGTGGTGGTCGTTGAACTCTCCGCGTTCGTGCCCGAGGGGGAATCCTCCGATGTGGGCGCGCCGGGAAGTTCGCCGTGAGCACCGCTGGTGATTTGTTCGCGCTGTGCTTGCGCCATCTGTCGGGCGAGTGCGGGCTTGTAGACCGCTTTGTCACGTTTGTCCTTCTTCTGCCCCCGCCCGTTGCCGATGACCACGGCTATCCAGGGAAGCGGGAAGGTGACGCCCACGACGATGGCGGCGGCAATCCACCAATGCCAGGCATACACCATGACACCAGCTAGAAGCAGCGAAGGGATGCGCAGAAACTGCAAAATTGAGTAGATAACTTCGCGGCGATGCCGGTCTTGGCCGGGAGCGAGTTTGGCGGTTGTAATGAGGTAAGCCTCACGCCCGAATCGACGCCCACGCCGCCGCCCCGATCGTGGGGTATGGCGGACGTTATCGCGCGAGTTCGAAGGGGTCATGCCCACCAGCGTAGCGGTAGGACTCGCCAACTTCGATACCGATGCGGCATGATAGTGGGCGTGAGTACGACGACTAAGACTATTGAACGCCCTGATGTCCGCGAGGATACGTCGACCAACGACGACACCCCGAAGTTTTTCCACTATGTAAAGAAGAACCAGATCCTCGATTCCGCGGTCAACGGTAAATACGTCGTTGCCCTCTGTGGTGAGACCTTCCCCGTAACCAAGCAAGCCAAGCCCGGTTCGCCCGTGTGCCCGGACTGCGAGCGCGTATATAAGAGCCTGCGCCGCCGCTAAGCGTGCCGTCGACGCTTAGTATTGCGTCGACGTAAAACGAAGACTTTCACAAGAGCGGGATGTTGGGATAACTAGAGGGGGATAGTCGCTGACCGTGTCTACACAGACTCCAGCACAAAGATTTGCCAATAATGGTTCGCTGCGTGTGTGGCAACGCGCGGCCTTGGATAAATTCCTGGCCACCAAGCCGAAGGATTTCATGGCGGTGGCAACGCCAGGCGCAGGTAAGACTACCTTCGCCCTGCGCGTGGCCACAGAGCTCATGGCGGACCGTACCGTAGAGCGCGTGATCGTGGTGGTGCCCACCGAGCACCTCAAAGTGCAGTGGTCTGAATCTGCCTCCCGCGTGGGGCTCGCGCTGGATCCGAAGTTCACGAACTCTTCTGGAGTCAACCCCGCCATGGATGGCGTGGTGGTGACCTACGCCCAGGTAGGCATGCACCCCTTTAAGCACCGCGCGGTGGCCTCAGCCCGGCGCACCTTGGTGATTCTCGATGAGATCCACCACGCCGGCGACGCCAAGAGCTGGGGTGACGGCGTGCGCGAGGCCTATGACGACGTGGAACACCGCCTCGCCCTGACCGGTACGCCCTTCCGCTCGGATGATTCCCAGATTCCTTTCGTGCGCTACGAGGAGGACGGGGAAGGGCACTTGGTCTCCCGCTCCGATCACACGTACGGCTATGGCGATGCGCTTGCCGACGGCGTCGTGCGCCCCGTGGTCTTCCTCAGCTACTCCGGCGAGTCCCGCTGGCGCGATAGTGCCGGCGAGGAGCATGCGGCCCGCTTGGGCGATATCCTCAATCCGGAGCAGACCGCCCGCGCGTGGCGCACCGCTCTGGACCCCAAGGGCGAGTGGATCCCCACCGTCCTTCAAGCTGCCCACACGCGTCTGATGCAGATGCGCCGCAACATGCCGGATGCCGGCGGCCTCGTACTCGCTACCGATACGACGACGGCGCGCGCCTACGCGAAGATCCTCAAGCAGATTTCAAACACCCCGGTATCCGTCATCCTCTCCGATGACCCGGGTTCCTCCGCGCGTATCGCAGAGTTCTCCGAATCCACCGACGAGTGGATGGTGGCCGTACGCATGGTGTCCGAGGGTGTCGACGTACCGCGCCTCGCAGTGGGTGTCTATGCCACGTCTGCCTCGACCCCGCTCTTTTTTGCTCAGGCCATCGGCCGCTTCGTGCGCTCCCGCATGCCGGGAGAGACCGCCTCGGTATTCCTGCCGTCTGTCCCGGTCCTGCTGGGGCTGGCGGAGAACATGGAGAAGCAGCGCGACCACGTCCTCGGAGGGGAGAAGAACCCCGACAAGGAGGGCTGGGATGATGAGCTGCTCGAGGACGCCAACAAGAAGAAGTCCGAACCGGACATGCTCGAACCTTCCTATGAGTCCCTCGGCGCGGAAGCAGAATTCTCCGGCCTGCTCTACAACGGCTCGCAGTTCACCACGGGCAATATCACCGACGAAGAAGAAGACTTCCTCGGAATTCCCGGGCTTCTCGACGCAGACCAGGTCAAGGACCTCCTGCGCAAGAAACAGTCCGATGAGATGGATCGCCGTGAGGCAGAGGAGAAGGCGCGCCGGGCTGCTGAGGCGGCGGAGGAACAACGTCGCAAGCTCTACGGCACCCCGCATGCGCCCAAGCGTGGGGCGGAGGCGTCGGCAAGCAGCACCGGATCCCAGTCAGGCGTGGTGGATGAGATTTCCGCGCTGCGCAAGGAGCTCAACACGGTGGTCTCCATCACCGCTCAGCGCACCGGCCGCCCGCACGGAGCCATCCACACCGAAGCGCGCAAGGCCTGCGGCGGACCTCCTACCGCGCTGTGTAACGCTGAGCAGTTGCAAGAGCGCATCGATTATCTACGCAAGTGGTAGCTGTGCGGACGCAGTAGAATCCGGCACAGTATCCGGTGGCGAAGGGTAGGCTCGGCAGCATTGTGAGAAGAGTGCTCTAGGCCAAGGAAAACCTAAGGAGAAAGATGATGAAAAAGCTCATCAACTCACCGGACAACGTAGTAGCCGAATCAGTAGAGGGCTTCGCGTTAGCCCACGGTGATATTGTCACTCGCAACACGAACCCGCTGTTTGTTTCCCGCAAACAGAAGAAAGAACACGGCAAGGTGGCTATTGTCTCCGGCGGTGGCTCTGGGCACGAGCCGCTGCATGCCGGTTTCGTCGGCCATGGAATGTTGGACGCGGCCGTGCCCGGCGCTATGTTTACATCTCCGACTCCAGACGCCATCCAAGCAGCCACCGAGGCAGCTAATGCTGGGGCGGGAGTGCTCTACATCGTGAAGAACTACACCGGCGATGTCCTCAACTTCGATACTGCGGCAGAGCTGGCTGAATTCGATGATATTGAAGTTAGCCAGGTCATCGTCGACGACGATGTCGCGGTGGAGGATTCTACGTTTACCGCCGGTCGCCGCGGCGTCGCCGGAACCCTCTTGGTGGAGAAGCTAGCCGGTGCCGCGGCCGAGCGCGGCGATGACCTCGCTGCAGTGACCGCTGTGGCGAAAAAGGTGGTAGAAAACACCGCGACTATGGGCGCGGCGCTTTCCGCCTGCACCGTGCCCCATGTGGGCAAGCCTTCCTTTGACCTCGGGGAAGACGAGGTTGAGTTGGGCGTGGGCATCCACGGCGAGCCGGGCCGCAAGGAGATTCCGCTGGTTTCGGCCGACGACGTAACGGACCACTTGCTTGATCCCGTCCTGGCAGACCTTAAGCTGAGCGAAGGCGAGCGCACCATCGTCGTTGTCAACGGCATGGGAGCCACCCCGGCCTCTGAGCTGTACGTGGTTTACCGCCGGGTAGCTCAGCGCTTAAAGGAGGCGGGAGTGAGCATTGAACGCTCCCTTGTGGGCAACTTCGTTACGAGTCTGGATATGGCCGGGTGCTCCGTGAGCGTCATGCGCGCCGACGACGAAGACCTTGCGCTTTTCGACGCCCCCTGCCACACCGCCGCACTACGCCAAGGAGTGTAACTATGACAAATGATGTAACTCTTTCAACCGACTGGGCATTAGCGTGGATGAATAATTGTGCTGCAGCTGCGCATGAACACCGCGAGGAGCTCATCGAGCTTGACCGCGCCATTGGAGACAGCGACCACGGTGAAAACGTCGATCGCGGCTTCCGCGCCGTCGTGGAGAAGATGGGCGCGGAAATCTCCCCAGAGGATTCTACCGTCGCTGATGTTCTGAAACTGACGGCAAAGACACTCATGTCCACCGTTGGCGGCGCCTCCGGGCCGTTGCTAGGGACCGCTTTCTTGCGTGCGTCTAAGGCTGCCGGTTCCGGGGCGATTGATGCGCCCACGGTGGCCAGTCTAATCGAGGCTGCACTCGAGGGGATTACTGCGCGCGGCAAGGCCGCGGAAGGGGAGAAGACGATGGTCGACGCCTGGGCGCCGGCCGCACGAGCTGCCCGTGAAGCGGCGGATGCCGCGCTGAGTCCCGCTGAGGTTGTGCGGGCGGCTGCTGACGCCGCAGCAACCGGCGCGGAGGATACCATTCCGATGGTGGCAACGAAGGGCCGCGCTTCCTATCTTGGGGAGCGCTCTGCTGGGCACAAGGATCCGGGTGCTACGTCCTCGGCTCTGTTCCTGGCCGCGGCTGCCGATGCTGCCGAGACTTCAACGAAGGAGGCATAGAACATGACACAACCGCGCGTTGGGCTTGTCCTTGTATCGCATTCGGCCAAGCTCGCTGAAGGCCTAGCAGAGCTTGCCGGTCAAATGGCCGCTGATGTGACCATCCTTCCCGCCGGCGGCTTGGAAGACGGCGGAATCGGAACTTCCTACGACTACATCGAAGGCGCCATCAGCCATGCCCTCGGCCAAGGTCTCGGCGTTGTCGTCCTCACGGACTTGGGCTCGGCCACGATGACCGTTGAGTCTGTTCTTGAGTTCCTTGATGAAGAACAAGTCCGGTTTGTGGACGCCCCACTAGTCGAGGCTGCCGTTGCCGCCGCCACCGCCGCCCAACAAGGCGATGACCTTGCGGCCGTCGCCAGAGCTGCGGAACGGGCCATCGAGGTCTTCGTGCTGAAGAAGTCTGCCGCCGCTGATCCGGTGGATCAAGAGGAGCCCGAAACCAACCCAGATAGGTACTCGCTGACAGTGACTGTGGCTGATGAGGCGGGACTTCACGCCCGTCCAGCCTCCAAGGTCGCGGAGATGGCCGCAGAGGCAGACGGTGTCATTGTCCTTTCCTTTGATGGCGAAGAGGTGGAAGCAGACTCTGCAATGATGCTGATGTCTCTTGGTGCTTGTCAGGGTGCTTCAGTGACTATCAGCGGTGACACTGCTGATAAAGAGGTCATTGACCGGATTGCTACGGGCATTGAGCTGGGGCTCGACGGTTAAGGCGCCAAGGAAATCGATGAGCAGCGGGCAATGACCCCCGTACGCGGGGACCGCGCCCGCTGCCTTCGCATAAGCTATCGGGCAGTGACCTAGCCGAGTCTTCGCGAAAGTGGGAAGTCATGACCCAGCCCGACTATGTGGAACCTAACTACTACGCAGCGGATCCGTACCAGGCTCCGTACCCGCAGGCTTATCCGAATTCCTATGCGGGTTCCTATGCGCCGGTGCCTTATGAAAGGCCATCCACTCAAAACCCGCTCGCCCCATGGGCACTGGGCTTGGCTATCCTTCCGCCACTTATCGACATCGCGCTGACACTCCTCATCAGCCCCGTTGGCTTCATGCTGTCGATGCTTACCATGATCACTGGGTGGTGCGCAGCAGGCCTTGGCGTTGCTGCGCTCATTCTCGGATCGGGGCGACGCCCTGAGCACAGGGGGACCGGTATGGCGGTGTGGGGAATGCTCATTGGCGTGGGCTGGAGCTACATTGCTCCTTTCGTTTCCATGGCACTGATTTTTGTCGTGGGGCCAAATTATTAGCCATCCAATGCGCATAGAGCGCGCAGAGCACAGAAGAAGCGGCGAGGAAGGTTAGGCCTCCTCGCCGCTGAAATCTTTCTGCTCTCCCTAGTCCAGGTAGTCGCGCAACACCTGAGAGCGTGATGGGTGGCGCAGCTTGGACATCGTCTTGGACTCGATCTGGCGAATACGCTCGCGGGTAACGCCGTAGACTTGGCCGATTTCGTCTAAAGTGCGCGGCATGCCATCGGTCAGGCCGAAGCGCAGACGAACCACGCCGGCCTCTCGCTCGGAGAGCGTCGTGAGCACGTCCTGGAGCTGATCCTGCAGCAAGGTGAAGGACACAGCGTCGACAGCAATGACCGCTTCGGAATCCTCAATGAAGTCACCGAGCTGGGAGTCGCCCTCATCACCGATGGTTTGGTCCAGGGAAATGGGTTCACGAGCATACTGCTGGATCTCCAGCACCTTCTCTTCGGTGATATCCATTTCCTTCGCCAGCTCCAGCGGGGTGGGCTCGCGGCCCAAGTCCTGCAGCAGCTCGCGCTGAATGCGGCCCAACTTGTTGATGACTTCCACCATGTGCACCGGAATGCGGATGGTACGAGCCTGATCCGCCATGGCACGAGTAATGGCCTGGCGGATCCACCAGGTCGCATAAGTGGAGAACTTATAGCCCTTGGTGTAGTCGAACTTCTCAACGGCGCGGATCAGACCCAGGTTGCCTTCTTGGATGAGATCTAGGAAGGCCATGCCGCGGCCCGTGTAGCGCTTAGCCAAGGACACCACGAGGCGCAGGTTTGCCTCGAGGAGGTGGTTCTTCGCCTTGCGGCCGTCACGAGCGATGGCGCGCATGTCACGCTTCTCCATGGGGGAGAGCTTGGCGGCCTTGTCGCCTTCGGCGCGAGCCTTCTCCATCTCGTCCATGCGGTATTGAGCGTAGAGGCCTGCCTCGATGCGCTTGGCCAGGGAGACCTCCTGCTCGGCATTGAGCAGGGCGACTTTACCGATCTGCTTGAGGTAGGCGCGGACAGAGTCGGCCGAAGCAGTCAGCTCCGCGTCTTTACGGGCCTGACGCAGGGCAGCGGATTCATCCTCATCCCAGACGGAGGAGCCATCCTCCTCCTCGTCCTCGGAGTCCTCATCCTCCAAATCGTCATCATCGTCACCGAACTCGTCGTCCTCGTCCATCTCCGCGTTGTCCGGATCGAAGTCGATGTCGGCGTCATCGGACGTCTCGGCGTCCAACTCATCGGTCTGATCCTCTGCGAGGTCCTCCGAAGACTCGGCGCTTTCCGGCGAGGTTGCTTTCTTTGCCGCCGACTTGCGCACCGTCTTCTTGGCCGTCTTTTTCGCGGCCTTCTGGGCGGACTTGCGAGTAGTTTTCTTTGTTGCCTTCTTGGCCGTCTTCTTAGCCGTTTTCTTGGCGGTCTTCTTCGCAGTCTTTTTCGCGGTTTTCTTGGCCGTCTTCTTAGCGGTCTTTTTTGCCGTCTTCTTGGCGGTCTTCTGTGCAGGTGCAGATGCCTCGGAGGCGCTCTTGTCCTCGCCGAGTACCTGGTCTGAAGAATCAGTGGCTGCCACGTACGCCCTTTCGACTTGCTCTCTGAGTGGAAAATATGGGGACGCGCAAGTTTGTCGCGACTAGTCCCCGATGCTAGCCCGCCTCCGAGATGAGCGAGGGAGGCGCGCCGCTGGATATTCGATAATCGACAGCCCAGTATAGATCATTTTTGTCAACAGGCGGTGACTGGGGTCAACTAGGGAACGCTGGGACGATATAGATTAGGGGCGAATTCCTTCCTTCGCCGCCATTGCCGCGCCCACGATGCCCGCGCGATTGCGGAGCTGAGCAGCAACGACCGGTGTTTCAATTTTGAGGTGCTCGCCCCACTTGTCGAACTTGCGGGAGATTCCGCCACCGATCACAAAGGCTGAAGGGTTAAACAGCGCCTCATACTCGTGGAGTACGCGGTTGACGCGCTTTGCCCACTGCTTGGACTTGAGACCTTCACGTTCCTTGACCGCGGATGACGCCTGGTGCTCTGCTTCCTTCTCACCAACGATAAGGTGGCCAATCTCCGTATTGGGGAAGAGCTGGCCGTCCAGAAGGAATGCGGAGCCGATGCCCGTGCCCAGGGTGAGGAAGATGACGGGGCCCGAACGTGCAATGTCATCACCGTAGGCCACTTCGGCGAGGCCGGCCGCGTCGGCGTCGTTAAGCACGGTGAAGGGCGCGTCGAGGTACTGGCTCAACAAATCCTGCGCATCCACGCCAATCCAAGACTTATCAATATTCGCCGCGCTGCGAATCACTTGGCCTTTCACCACAGCAGGCATCGTGATTCCGACGGGGCCGTCCCAGCCTTTTTCGGCGACGATTTGGGCAATTACTTTTGCTACGGCTTCCGGCGTAGCGGGCTGGGGAGTAGCGATCTTCAGACGGTCACCGACGAACTCGCCTGTCGCGAGGTCTACCTCGGCGCCCTTGATGCCGGAGCCCCCAACATCAATGCCAAAGGAATGGCCCTGGTGCTCAAGGCTCAATGTCGTGTCCTGGTGCTGTGCTTCTTGCGCGGTCATACTGACAGTCTATGTTGAGCGCGGCGTTGATGTGGCAACAGTGTGAGTTTCGTATCGCTGGCGGAGTCGGCACTGTGCCGTTCCCGTATTAGTGACTGCAGCCGCTCCCGTATTAGTGACCGCATTGTGGGTGGGTGTGAGGAGTGATACTCAGAAAAATATCCAGCACTCCAAGAACGGTGAATGCCCAGCTCATCCTATTAAAATTCGCAGGGTAGGGGGTAGAGGGGTGGGGCGGTTGGTGCCCCCATCGCGGGGCGAGTGTGACACGGGGGCTTGCGTGGTTTAGGATGCCGTCGATAAATAGACGTACCAATCAATCTGACTCACAGGGGCAAGCATTATGGCCACCGATTACGACGCACCGCGTCGCCGCGCAGAAGACGACCTTGAGACCGATTCCCTCGAGGGCCTGAAGGCGGCTGAAAACGATAACAACGGCATGGATGACGATGGTGAAATCGTCGAGGCTTTTGAGCCGCCGTCAGTGGACCTGACCGGTGAGGAGCTCAATGTCACCGTTGTGCCGCGTAAAGAAAACGAATTCACCTGTTCTGTGTGCTACCTGGTGCAATCCAATAAGCGCCTCGACCACGAAGAGGATGGGCAGCCAGTCTGCATGGACTGCGCCTAGCGCAGCAGTTCATCCTGTGCGTGACTCTTAGCCTTGGGCGGCTGCCGCCTGTTCTGGAAGGAAAGCCGCGAGGAGCTTTTCGGGGTTGGTGGAGCCGATGAGCCAATAGGGGGTGGGATCCTCTGGGTCGTCGAGGACGAGCATGACGTGCTCAGGAACCCAGCCATGCGTGACAAGGAAAGCAGCCGGATCGAGCTGTGGTCCCAGCGCATTGCGCCGCGCGGTGGCCGGCACCGCGGTACTGCGGGAGACAACATCGCTAGGCAGCTGTGCGTCCTTCACGGTGAGCCACCGGGTGCCATCGGCATCCTGCTCCACTTGAACTACTGTGTTGGACCACGTCACTAGCACCCACACGGCGATGGCACTAAGCAGAATGGCGGGAATAATGACCCACATGATGCCGCGGTTGAGACTGACCGTGGCCGTGGAAATCGCCACGACGAACGCAGCCATAAACCACCAGTACCACGGCACCCATTGGCGCTCGCGATAGAGGATGACGGGCGATTCAGCAGACGCTGTGGGGGAAACAGGCGATGAATTCGAAGTCATGGCCTCTGAGTCTAGTCGTCGGGGAAGGGCAGAACCCAACGCAACCAAAGGTGCCGGGTAACCGCGGTAGACGCGGCACAAAGCTCCATCCCTCGGGGTAGGGGATGGTGGGGACAAGGTAGGCTGGGCCGCGTGAATGAGCAACACCCCCTTGTAGATCCGGTAAGTCCATTCGGAGACATTCAGATCAAGCGCCTTGATAAGGAGCTTCCGCTGCCGCAGCGAGCCCATCGTGGCGATGCTGGCGCGGATCTCTACGCCGCGCATGACGCTACTCTGCGCCCCGGAGAGCGCGCGCTCGTCGGTACTGGCATTGCTCTTGCCTTGCCAATGGGCACGGTAGGTTTGGTCCACCCGCGTTCGGGCTTGGCGGCCAAGCACGGGATTTCCGTGGTCAACACGCCGGGCACCATCGATGCGGAGTATCGCGGTGAGATTAAGGTGTGCCTTATTAATCACGATCCCGATAAGACCTTTGAGGTCGAGCGTGGGATGCGAATTGCCCAGCTTGTTGTCCAACGAGTGGAGCTCGTGGGCTTCCGCGAAGTCGAGGAACTCGATGACACCGCTCGCGGCGATGGCGGGTACGGATCCACTGGCGTCAACTGAATCAGTTGCTCGTGGCAAAGCCTGCGCGTGCGCGGGCCATACCGAGCAACCCCACATCCGACAAACACAAGTTATCCGGCACAAGACACAGAATGAGGAAGGCACAAAACCATGGCGATGTGGCCCTTTGGCAAAAAGAAGAAGGATGCTGGCAAGGACGAAAGCCAGGACAAGAACACCACCGTCCGCACTGATGCCGCGGACAAAGAAGTAAAAGAAGCAACGGCCGAACCAGCGTCGGCGGAGAGCTTGGCAACGGAGGCCGGAGAAAGTTCGACCGCTGAGGGGCCTGTACAAGCCAGTGCAGGGCTGGTCCGCGAGGATCAGGATGACGTCGAAGGTGTTGCCGGGGTAAAAGCCGTGGCGCACGACGCCATCAACGGTGAGATGGGCCCCTACGACGGCGACAACGTGGATATCGCCGAGTTCAACTTCGAGGACTTCTCCGTCGGCCTTTTGGACCTGGGCTCGATGCGCATCCCGCTGCCGAAGGGCTCGCAGGTGCAGGTAGAAATGGGCCCAGACGGCCCTCGTATGCTCCACATTCTTACGCCGCACGGACGCATGACGCCTGTGGCCTTTGCCGCGCCGCGCACGCCGGGGCAGTGGGCGGAATCTGCCAAGGACATCGTCAAGGGTTTGGAAGCAGATGGGTTTACAGCGCATCCGGAGGATGGTCCTTGGGGTTCTGAAATCGTCGGCACCAGTGATAAGGGCGGAATCCGAATCATTGGTGTGGAAGGGCCGCGGTGGATGTACCGTTTGACCTTGGCCGCTCCTGCGGGCAAGGAAGAGGAGCTAGCGCAGCTGGGACGCGAAGTCGTCGCGCGCACCTTTATCTATCGCGGCGAGCAGCCAATTCTTGCCGGAGGTTCACTTCCCGTGATGCTGCCGCAGCAGCTCGCTGAGCAAGTCCAGCAGGCGCTTCAGGAGCGCCAGCAACAGGCAGCGCAACCATCCAGCGCTCAAAACTCCGCGCCAGCGGATAATGCTGCGGGCGCCGAAAGCGGCGCGGAGGCCGAGGCTCGCGAACAATTGCGCAATCTCGACGACCACGAGAACAAGTAGCGCGCCCTAGGCCATTGGCCGTGACCCTCCCGGCTACTACCGAAAAGGATTGTTGAAACACGTGACCACCCCTATGCCCGAAGGGCGCGATACCACCGAACACGGCACTACGCCCGCCTCTGAGGCCTCCATGGACTCCACGAATACTGAGACACCACAACAGACTGCAGCAGCGACCCCAGCGCCTGAGGCAGAACCGTCGCTGCTCGAACAAATGGGAGGCCTGACCGGTCTGGTGTCTGCGACCCTGCCCGTGCTGGTGCTCATTCCGGTTAACAACATGTGGGGCCTGGGGCCTGCATTGGCCGCAGCGCTCGGTGTGGCGCTGGCTATCAGCCTGTGGCGTTTGGCGCGCAAAGAAACTTTGCAGCCAGCATTTTCCGGGTTGCTGGGTGTCGCCATCTGCGCCGGTATCGCGTGGTTTACAGGAGACGCCAAGGGCTACTTCCTTTATGGAATTTGGATGTCGCTCGTGCTGTTCATCGTGGCGGTTGTCTCCATCATCGTGCGCTGGCCGCTTGTCGGCGTGGTGTGGAAAGGCCTCAACGGCGATGGCATGGGGTGGCGAATCGTGCCGAAGGCACGGCGAGCCTATGCCTTGGCAACGGCGGGTTGGGCCGCGGTCTTCATTGCCCGTTTCGTGGTGCAGCGCGCGCTTTACGACGCCGATGCCACCACCACCCTCGGCATCGTTCGCATCCTCATGGGGTGGCCGCTAACCGGCATCGTCACCATCTTGACCGTCTGGATGGTTCGCCGTGCCAACGCCGCGGTGGAGGAATCACAGGGCGTAGAAGGAGCACAGAGCTCTGAAGACACCAAGGAGAGGATCCATGACTGAGAGTGCTCACAACGCTGCTGATTCAAGCGTTGTCAAAGGGGCGTCCTTCGACACCACCATCGAACGCATGGGGCACGGCGGTGTCGGAATCGGTCAGGCGCCCGACGGGCGCGTGTGTTTCGTCCCCAGTGCTTTCCCGGGCGACCAGGTGAGGGCGACGGTTACCAAGGCGAAGAAGTCCTTCGTGGAAGCGGAGATAATATCCGTCCTCCAGCCAGGTGAGTACCGCGTCGAGTCTTCGTGTCCCGCGGCACAGCGCGGTGCAGGTTGCTGCGATTTCGCCGAGCTAGATCCTGCGGCGGAACCAGGAATCAAGGCCGCCGTCTTGCGCGATCAACTACATAGGGTGGCCCGGCTTGAGGATGTGCCCGAGATTGAGGCTATCGATGTAGCACCGCAGCGCGGGTGGCGCACGAGGGTACGGCTGGGCGTCGACAAGCAAGGCCGTGCCGGTGTGCGCAAGCGCGGCTCCACTGAGCTGATTACAGACGTGGCGTGTACCCAGCTGGTGCCGGGCCTCGTCGCAGGTCTGGTGGGGCCTGACGCCCGCACCTTTAGCCCTGGCGCGGAGGTTATTGCGGTCATGGACAGCGATGGCAACCGCCACGTCGTCGAGACGCGGAAAGCACCGCGCGGTCGGCGCATAGAGACTATCCGGGAAATAATCGAGACTCCGACAGAGGACGTCGTGCAGCGTGCCGACGGTCACGAGTTTCGTTTCCCGGCCACCGCTTTTTGGCAGGCGCACGTGGGCGCGCCCGACGTGTACACCAGTCTCGCACGCGAGTGGCTTGCTGTGGAGGCGGGAGAAAGCAGTGCCGCAGATGAATCCGCGGTCGACGCAGCGGCTTGGGACCTCTATGGAGGGGTAGGGCTTTTCGTTCCTGCTCTGGCAGAAGTCACGGCGCCCCAGGGCGGACACACCACCGTGTTTTCCGTCGATTACTCGCCAGCGGCTGCGGCGGCACAGCCGGGTCTTGCAGAGTATGACGTGCACTTTCGCACCGACAAGGTGGAGCAGGTAGCGAGCCAATTGCCAAAGCCAACGACGGTGGTTTTGGATCCGCCGCGCACCGGTGCTGGCCGGGATGTGGTGGGCGCAATTGCTGAGGCAGCGCCGCAACGCGTTCTGCACATCGGATGCGATCCCGCTACCTTTGCCCGCGATATCGCCGCGTGGTCTGAGAGCGGCTACCGCATACAGCGCTTAGCAATGGTGAATGCTTTTCCCGGAACGCACCACTTTGAAACCCTGGCGCTGTTGGTCCCCGCGGCACAGGTGGCATAGCTTTCGCTTCGGGTGGCGCCGGGGCAATGATTGACGTGTCACGTGTGTTAGCGGGTACGGTGGTAGAGAAGAAAACGATCGATGAAGGGGTTTAAGGCAAGCTCTATGGGCATTCTGGATTCCATTCAATCACCAGGCGATCTCAAAGCCCTGAGCAAGACGCAACTGGGTGAGCTCGCGGCGGAGATTCGCCAGCGCTTGATTGAGAAGGTGTCCGCTACCGGCGGTCACCTTGGCCCTAATTTGGGTGTTGTGGAGCTCACTGTGGCGATCCACCGCGTCTTCGATTCCCCGCGAGATCCCATCGTCTTTGACACCTCCCACCAGGCATATGTGCATAAGATGCTCACGGGCCGTGCCGATCAATTCGATACGCTGCGCCAGAAGGGCGGCTTGTCCGGCTACACGGACCGCGGGGAATCTGAGCACGACTGGACGGAATCCTCCCACGCCTCGGCGTCACTGTCCACGGTGGACGGCCTGTCCAAGGCCTTCAAGATTCGCGGTGAATCGCACCGCAATGCTGTGGCGGTTGTCGGTGACGGCGCCCTGACGGGCGGCATGTGTTGGGAAGCGCTCAACAACATTTCTGCGGATAAAGACCGCAACGTTGTCATCATCGTGAATGACAATGGCCGCTCCTATTCACCGACCATCGGCGGACTCTCAGAAAACCTTGGGCGCATCCGCGCGCAGCATGGCTATGACGAGTTCATGGCGCTGGGCAAGAAGCGCCTGAAGTCCATGGGTTGGGTAGGCGAGCGCACCTTTGACGCTTTGCATGCGGTCAAGGAAGGCGTGAAGTCCACCGTCCTGCCCACCGAGATGTTCCCAGAACTGGGCATCAAATACATTGGTCCGATTAACGGACACGATATCGACGCCGTGGTCCGGGCACTGAGCTACGCCCGCGACTATGACGGCCCCATCATCGTGCATACGGTCACGGAGAAGGGCCACGGCTTCGCCCCAGCGGTCAATGAGCCGAAGGACCAGATGCACTCCACGGGGGCTATCGACCCAGTCACCGGTGTGTCCAAAGGACAGAAGCAACCGGGATGGACTGCGGCCTTCTCCGAGGAACTCATCAAGGCCGGTCATGCCCGCGAGGATATTGTGGCGATAACCGCCGCTATGGCAGGCCCAACGGGATTAGCTCCATTCCAGGAGGAATTCCCAGAGCGCTTCTTCGATGTCGGAATTGCAGAACAACATGCCATGGCCTCTGCGTCCGGCCTGGCGCTGGCAGGTATGCACCCGGTGGTGGCGGTGTATTCCACCTTCCTCAACCGCGCAGTGGACCAAGTGGTCATGGACATCGCGTTGCTGAAGCTGCCCGTCACCATCGTTCTCGATCGCGCCGGCGTCACAGGATCCGATGGTCCCTCGCACAATGGTGTCTGGGACATGGCGCTGATGAGCATCGTCCCGGGTATGCGCATCGCCGCACCGCGCGATGGTGCCCGCTTAAGGGAGCTCTTCAATGAAGCAATTGCCATCGAGGATGGCCCGACGGTAGTGCGCTTCCCTAAGGGCAACCTGCTGGATGATTGTGAGGAGCTCAAGCGCCTCGATGATGGCGTCGACATCCTGCGCTATTCCGATGCTGCTGAATCAGCGGCCGACGCAACGGATGTTCTGATCGTCTCCATCGGCGCCATGAGTGCCCGATCCCTGGGGGCCGCCGAGCGGTTGGAAGCCGAAGGCTTCAACGTGACCGTCGTTGATCCGCGCTGGCCGGTTCCGGTCCCACAATCCATTATCGCGCTGGCTGCGGATCATGACCTCGTGGTCACGGTGGAGGACGGGATCCTGCGTGGCGGCGTGGGTTCCATGGTGGCCGAAGCACTCGATGCTGCCGATGTGGATACCCCCGTGCACCGACTCGGCGTGCCGGGCTGTTTCCCCAAGCACGCCAGCCGCGGTGAGGTTCTTGAGGAATTCGGGCTGACTCCGGAGGGAATCGCAGAGTCCGTCAGCGAGTGGGTAGCTGCCCGCAGCTAAGAACGCGGGGGAGTGGGCGCTACTGCTCCAGCCCGTGGCACAAAAGCGGGGAGGCAAGCTCGATTTGCCACTCGCGCGCGCCCTGGGAACGTAGGAAATCGGGGATATCCGAAGCGTTTGTGATTTCCCCGGCGACGCCACCCTCTGGGCCACACGCCGCCCACACGGCCATGCGTAGCAGGCTGGGTTTGAGAATGAGCTCGTAGCTCATGCCGAGCTCATCGCCGAGGTCCTCGAAGTCACTACGGATTTCGGTGTAGAGCTGCCACAGTTCGGGGAACTCCCGGCTAAAAACTGATTTGGAAGGAACCGGGCGCGGGCTGCGCAGTACCTTCGGCCATTGCTGGCGCGGGCTGGCCAGTGCGGTTTCAACCGCGTCGAGCCACCGCAAGGTCGCACCCCCGCGGCGTCGGGGAAAACCCTTGATTTGGTTGATTTCGCGTGGCGAGCGGGGCACGCGGCGAGCAATGTCCACCAACACGCGGTGCGGTAGCACTCGGTTGGGTGCCACGTCCTGGGTGCGCGCGATAGATTCGCGGCGCTGCCACAGCTCGCGAGCCACGGCGAGCTGCTCGCCGGAGCGAAGCGAGGACACGCCCTTGAGATCCCGCCACGAGCGGGGCTCGGGGCCTTTAATGCGCGCGTGGTCGTCGACTATCTTCTCAAACTCCTCATAGGCCCAGTCGAGTTTTTCCTCCTCCGCGAGGATATCGCGCAAGGTCACAGCGAGCTCATTGAGTAACTCCACGTCAAGCGCCGCATAATTGCGCCACGACCGGGGAATGGGGGTTTCGGACCAGTCGGAATCGCCGTAGCCTTTTTCCAATTGGACGTCGAAAAGCTCCAGCACCATTGCTGCCAAGTTGGGGTGGGCAAAGCCGGCGAAGCGGGCGGCCAGCTCGGTATCGAAGAGCCTGCCTGGGTACAAGCCCAGCCAGGCTAGGCAAGGAAGATCGGAGGGGGCCGCATGGACGACCCATTCTTGGCCGTTGAGCACCGGTGCTAAGGCCGCGCGAAGCTCAGTCCTGTGGTGTTCCGGGGCGAGCAAAAAAGTGCCCGCACCTTCTCGGCGAATCTGTACTAGGAACGCGCGATCGTCATAGCGGTAAGCTGACGCGCGTTCGGTGTCGATGGCGAAGGGGCCAGTTCCAGCTGCCAGGCGGTCGGCGGCGGCGTGAAATTCACGGGGAGAAAGCAGGACCTTTGGTGTTCCGTCAACCGGTACCTGGCGCAGTTCAGTCATGTTAGCGCCCGAGCTCCGCTACGCCTTCTGGTGGCAGCCCTGCAACGAGGGAAAGAACTTGCGCAAAAGCTTCCACGTGTGGGGCGAGATCTAGGCCGGCGGCGGTCCAGGAGGCGCGCATTTCTAGTTGGTAGGCGCGCGGCGGGCCGCCGATCTCGCCGAATCGAACCGAGGCGGTCGACGTGACGGTGCCGCCCAGGTTCGTATGGGTCGCCTCGCGCACGTCGAGGGATTCGGTAAGCCATTCCCAGGCGACGTCGGGAAGCAGCGGATCCCCAGCGACGGCATCGTCCAAGTCTGCTTGGATGTAGGCCACGAGGCGCATTGCGCCTTCCCAGGCCTCCTCAGCGCCGGGATCGTGGAGCAGGATGAGGCGGCCGAAGGCATCGCCGTCAGAGTCGGTGGGAATGATGGCCCCGTGCTCGTTGCGTTCAACTTCCAAGCCGATGGCGTGGCTAAACGGTGCCAGCCGCTGCGGTGGGCGGATGGTGCCCAACGTGATTTCTGGGCGCAGCTGTGCGGCATGGAGAGACTCAACGGCCTCCGTGAAGGCGGCCGGGGTGCTCGGCTCCGCAGGGCGCGAATCGGCGGGGGAGGCGGCGGCGCGATCGTGCAGGTTGGTCGGTGCCCCTGCGAGGTTGCGCGAAGAAACGTCGGAATTGCTCACGGGGAACAACGTATAAGCTCCGCCCTCGTGGCGGTGGAAGGCGCGCCGAAGGCTAGTGGCGCGAGGGGTCGTCTCCAACTTATGATGGATGCGAAACTCTGTCGGTTGAAAGAAGGAGAAAGGCATGTCGAAGGTCAACTTCGCCGAGCTCAATAAGGTCCAGCGCTATTCGCAGCACGCGGTTTTTCAAGTAATCCCCGGTGCGCTGGGCACCGAGCGCGAGGAGATCGTGGCGCAGGCACAGAAGTTCTTCGCGGATTTGGAGGAAGCAGGCGTGGTTACCGTTCGCGGTATCTATGATCTCTCCGGGATGCGGGAGAGCGCTGACTTCATGATCTGGTGGCACGCTGAGGAATTCGCCGACATCCAGAAGGCCTTTGCGGACTTCCGCCGCGAGACCGTCCTGGGCCAAGTATCTGAGGTGACCTGGGTGGGCAATGCACTGCACCGCCCAGCGGAGTTCAACAAGTCCCACCTGCCGTCCTTCATTATGGGCGAAGAGCCCGGCGAGTGGATTTCCGTCTACCCCTTCGTGCGCTCTTATGACTGGTACACCATGGATGAGGAAAAGCGCCGCCGCATCCTCATGGAGCACGGCATGCAGGCACGTGATTATCCGGACGTGCGCGCGAACACTGTGCCGGCCTTCGCGCTGGGTGACTATGAGTGGATCCTGGCCTTTGAGGCTCCGGAACTGCACCGCATCGTGGACCTGATGTACCTCATGCGTTACACCGAGGCTCGTCACCACGTGCGTGAGGAGATTCCTTTCCACACCGGCCGTCGCGTGAAGGACGTGGCGGAGCTCATCGCGATTCTGCCTTAAGAGCCGCGATAATTCGCGGTAGCTGCCGCGAAAGGCGCCGGAAGCCGGTTGAGGGTTTAGTCCTCGACCGGCTTTTCTTCTAGATCGAGGCAGATGGAATTGATGCAGTAGCGCAGGTCCGTCGGCGTATCGTAGCCCTCCCCTTCGAAGACGTGGCCGAGGTGGGATTCACAGTTAGCGCACAGTACCTCGATGCGGCGCATTCCCAGCGAATTGTCTTCGCGCTCAATGATGGCGTCGCCGGCCAGAGGGGAGAAGAAGGACGGCCAGCCGCAGTGCGACTCAAATTTTTCCGTGGAGCGGAAGAGCTCAGCACCACAGGCGCGGCAGGAGTACACGCCTTCGGTAGTCGTGTTGGTGTACTCGCCGACGTGCGGTGCTTCCGTTCCGGCCTCACGCAGAACGTGGTACTCCTCGGGGCTTAACCGCTTGCGCCATTCGGTATCTGCAATGAGCTTGAAATCAGTCATGCTGGGAGTTTATCGCTAGCTTGAGGCTTTGGGCTAGTGCCTCGCTCCGCGGACCACCAGCCGGCCACGGTGGTGGCGGTCACCACGATGAGCAGTCCCCACCCAATGGTGGCGATGAAGACGCTCATCCAGTGTGCGGCGGTGGGCATGCTTGTCGACGTCCACTCGAGCGGCGCCAAGAATAAAAATGCGGCCAACCATGCTCCCCACGTGTGGAAGACCGAGCGCCCGAGCATCACCGTAAACAGCATGGGGATAAGCCACATGGAGTAGTACTGCTGACCCAGGGAGGAAAGGAAGAAGATGCCGACCATGATGGCACCACTTGTGCTCAGCGCCCAGAAGGTGGGCTCGCTGTTGCGCCAGCGTAGAAGCCCGAGGATGGCCACTGCGGCTAGCGCCGCGAAAAGGAGCCAGATGGGGTAGTAGATGATGCCGGGGAGATCGAAGTAAGCGCGCACGCCCGGCCACGAGGCATTGGCATAATCGCGCGTTGTCGCCAGGTAGGGAAGAAGATTGGCGCGGAAGCCTTCCACGCCCGGGACGATCGGCCAAGCAGCAAGGTTGCTCACTAGCGGTATAGCCACGCCCAAACCTGCAGTGAGCCAGCGCTTGCGCACTAAAGCGAGGAAGAGCAGCGGGGCAAATTGCGGCTTAACCAGAATCGCCAGACCGATGCACAGCCCGGCGGCCCATCCGTGTTTATCCAACAAGACTAGAAACGCCACCATGGCGAGTAGTAGCACGCCGTTTATATTGGTAAAGACCAACGTGTTGATGACCGATTCGGTAGCGAAGGCAGCAGCGACGCTGACTGGCCACAAGGGGCCTCGCAGGCTGTGGCCTACGAAGCGAGTCAGTAGGGCCAAGGCGGCGACGATGGCCGCGGCGTTGGCCAGGATGAAGGCGATGCGCGCGTGTTCCTCGGAAACAAGCCCCAAGGGGGATAGGAGGAGCGTTGCGCCCGGGTTGTATAGGTAGAGCGGCTCGACGAAGGAATAGTTCTGTTCGTAGACCGGGTTGCCCTCCCACAGGTTCCGGATTGCGCGGTAGACGGTGCCGAAATCATCGGTCACCGTGCCGTTGAAGGCGAGTACGAACACGCGATGGAAAACCAAGACTATGGCGGCGGGCCACGCGGCGGCCGTCCACAGTCGCGCGGAATCTGAGGTTGAGGGAGCCGGAGAAGTCACGGCAGCACAGTTTACGGTGTTTGGGTTCGTCGATAGCGCAGAAACACCGTGCTGTCGACAGCAGCAACGTTCTCCAACTCGAGCTTGAGCGCAGGGGAGGTGGCTTTGCCATCGATGACGGGCTTTTCGACGGAGGGCGATAGGTGCGGGTCGAGCGTCAAATAGAGCTTGTCCACAAGCCCTTCGGCGATAAAGGCGGAGTACACGGAAGGGCCGCCCTCACAACTGATGCGGCGTGCGCCCTGGGCGCGAAGGGCAGCAATAGCCTCGCTCATGGTTCCGGTACCTGTGCTGATGACTTCGGCGCCGGCGTCGGCTAAGCGCCGTGCCTCGGGTGACGATGCGCGTTCCTCCGGGGTAAGCACGATGGGGCCTGCTGCAATGAAACCCTCGAACCCGGCAAAGTCAAGGGAGTGACTGAGTACGGCGAGCCGCGTGCTTGTCGACGGTCCGTACTCTTCCGACTTCACCGTGGCTGAGCCGACGACGGCAATGTCGGCCCACTCGCGCAGTGCGGCGAAGAGTTCAACGTCGGTGGCGTTGCCCATTGGCCCTGAGGTTCCATCGATGGTGGCGGAGCCGTGGAGCGTACTCACCGCAATCAAGCGGATTCCTTCTCGGTCGGGCCCCATGAGGTGTTTTATCAGAGCAGTGTCACTCATGGCGCCCCACGGTACCTGAAATGTCGACGACGGCTTAGGGCGTGGGATTGGCCGGAGCGTATGTGATCAGGCGCGTTGGAACCGCCATGTGCCGAAGCGCAGCGCAGAGGCTCCCCAATGCAATAGCAGGAGCACCAATAAAGCAAGGGACAACCGGTGCCAGCCTTCATCCCAGGAGCCAAGGCACAAAGTGCCGACAGGGAATGTGGAGCCCCACCAGCCTGGGCCATAAGGGGCCCACGCGACTACCGCTTGGTAAAAGCAATACATTGCGAATACTACGCAGGGCGCACCAATGATGAACATGATGATGCCGTAGATGTGGGCGTTAAAAAGCAGTGTCGAGGCCGCCGTTGACTGTCCAACCACGCCGAGCGGGATCCATGCCGTACCCGCAGCCGCCTCGCGCGGCCTATCTTGACGACGTGCTAAAGACCAATAGCAATAAGCGAACAGCGGAATTGCGGTGATGAATGTGAGGAAGAAGCACAGCTCACCGGCATAGTGGTAGTACTGCCCGTGATTGATAGCCAGTTGACCCGCGGAGGTCGCCGCCACCATGGGGGAGACCAGCGCCAGCCCCCAAGGAAACGCGGGCTTGTCGTAGTGGTGCTGCTGTTTGAACAACCCCCACAGCTGCCACAGACAGACCACGACCGAAAGCGGTGCGCCAATCCACCAACTTGCCAACTGGAAGGCATCAGTTCCGGTCAGCGCGGTCCATGCCGAGCCGCACGCCAGCAGGCCCATCGTGTACATGCCCCACCCAGCCATATTCTGGTGCCGAGGCGGTTCATTTTTCGTTCCCACGGTAAAAATCACCAGCAGAACAGCTGCGATAAGAGCAAAAACAATTTGGCCTACGCGTAGACCATGCAAACCCGACAAAGTTGACGCAATTGAGGTTCCCATCAGGGAGCCTGCCCAGGCTGGGCCGTACTTTGGCAACTGCACATCTATCACCCTATGCCTGCACGTGTTGCTATTGAACCATTATGGAGTTATCGGGTAACTACGCGCGGGGGCAGGTCCAATATCGTGCAGGCATTATCAACCATGCCGTGCCCCAACGGGTTGAGCTATCGTGTCTGGCTTTCTTGGCCAGTTTCAGGAACAATGAGAAAATACCCCCGCGTGAACAGATAAATGCGGATTCGTTTTCCACATAGTATCCACGCGGAGGCTTGTGTTATACGCTGCACGTCTTTTACCTGCAGCTTTAATGGTGGTCCTAGCTGGGATTGAACCAGCGACCTTTCCGGTGTGAACGGAACGCTCTCCCACTGAGCTATAGAACCTCGGTGCAGCACTTAAGGTACACCGCGCGTATGGAAACCCCTAATCGTCCAGCTCAACCGTGCTTTCATTTACTCTGCGTGCATTTATTCTGGTTGGTTGCTCGCGACTGTAAGGGTGTAGTGGCTACTCAGGGCTGTGCGAGAACGGATGGATCTTGGAGTTCTCCCGACAGTACTAGTGTGTTCCTAGTGCAATCATGCGCAATCACTGTAACCGCAGTCTCAATCACATTAATGTAATCCATGCGCTGTTGGATGGTTGGGGATTAGTGCTGTGGGCTGCGGATTTGGAAACTGGGTCGGTGCACGATAAAGTTTCTTCTCGCACCACGGCATACCAGCCGGGAACGTGCAATGCGGATGTAGCGCAGTTGGTAGCGCATCACCTTGCCAAGGTGAGGGTCGCGAGTTCGAGTCTCGTCATCCGCTCCAGCACATGTAGTGTGTGAGGCGGTATCGCCACGGTGGAATGGCCGAGTGGTGAGGCAACGGTCTGCAAAACCGTGCACACGGGTTCGATTCCCGTTTCCACCTCAAAAGCTGGCGCCCAACTTCGGGTGCTGTGAGCGCGTTTAGCTCAGCGGGAGAGCGCTTCCCTGACACGGAAGAGGTCACTGGTTCAATCCCAGTATCGCGCACAAGGACTTAGTCCTAGAAACCGGGCCTGGTTTCGAATGCGGATGTAGCGCAGTTGGTAGCGCATCACCTTGCCAAGGTGAGGGTCGCGAGTTCGAGTCTCGTCATCCGCTCCAAGGCTTTCTTGATGCTAGAGGGAATCTTGAGCAAGTAAATAGCCTTGATAAATGGATAAGCGCGATTAGCTCAGTGGGAGAGCGCTTCCCTGACACGGAAGAGGTCACTGGTTCAATCCCAGTATCGCGCACAGGGAGTTCCTTACGGACTCCGTGACAAACTCCGGTTTGTCGCGCGGATGTAGCGCAGTTGGTAGCGCATCACCT
>NZ_KV805195.1:171318-274818 GCF_001811565.1 Corynebacterium sp. HMSC078A10
GGTCGCGAGTTCGAGTCTCGTCATCCGCTCCACGTCGAGTGCCCCTCCACTATGGAGGGGCACTTTTCGTTTTCTTGTTTGCCGGGGTGTATGGCTAGGGGCGGTCCAGGGAACTTTTCCACTGCATGCAACGACTACTTGGTAACCTCGCACAATCCGTGCGGGGTAAGGATTGGCTCGAGGATCCCTCCCGGCGATAGGATGAGGGAACCTTCAACCAAAAGTTTCATCAGACCATCAAGGAGTTGTTCTGGACATGCAGCTGCGTCAGGTCACCACAGGGATTGCTGCCGGGGCAGCCTGCCTCGCGGTCGGGCTGTCCGCGCCACTAGCGGCGGCACATGACTCAGTCATAGGCGGCAACGTTGTGAGTGATACGCCGCTGGAGGAATTCCCCCGCGAAATCACGTTGGAATTCTCTGGTATTCCAAAGGACAACTTCAACACCTTTGCCGTGAGCGATAAGACAAGCGGCGACGTTCTCTTTGACGCAACCCCGACCATTGACGGCCGAAACCTCACCGTCGAAGTCCCCCAGGACGTCGAGCCCGGTGATGGTGACTACCAAGTAGGTTTCCGCATTACGTCCTCCGATGGGCACTCCACACTCGGTTCCGTGCCATTTAGCGTGGCCTCCGGGGCTGGGGGAGATAAGACTGCAGATGCTTCTGCCGATGGTGCCAAGGAAAGCGACGATGCAGAAGAGTCTCAGGATCCCCTGAGTTCCTTGCCAACCGCGGCCAAATGGATCATTGGTGTAGGAGCAGTTCTCGTCGTCGGCGCAGCCCTTTTCGCCTTCGGAGCAAAGACCCGCCGCTCTGGTGGAGAAGACCCAGAAGGCTAAGCACCACACGGTTCTGATGATGCGAGAGTCAAACCGCATTTTCCTTAACTACTGTTACTGCAGAAAGGCATGTCACATGCTGAATTCCCGTATTTTCCTCCGCGCTTCCGTCGTTGCCGTTGCTGCTGCCAGCCTTGCACTGGCAAGCTGCTCGACGAGCGAGGAAGATTCCACCGCAGCCCCATCGAGCGCTGCAGCCAGCACTGAGAATGGCGCTGAGAAGGACAAGGAAGCAGCGACCAGTGGTTCGGCTACTTCCTCCGCTGAGTCGGGTGTCACCTTCGAGGATGCTGTCGTGCGCGCCATGGAGAAGGATTCGGATATGACCGCGATCTTCGGCACCCTCCACAACCACACGGACAAGGACATCAACGTGGTTGGCTTCACCTCGTCGGTGAAGGCGGAGCACTACGAGATCCATGAGGTCGTCGATGGCGTCATGAAGGAGAAGGAAGGCGGCTTCGATATCCCTGCTGGCGAATCCGTCGAGCTCGCACCGGGTAGCTTCCACTTCATGCTGATGGGAGTTACAGAGCCCGTTATGGCTGGCGAGACCGCCACACTGACGCTGGAGCTTAGCGACGGCTCAACGGTCGACCTGGGCGACATCCCCGTGCGTTCCATCGGCGCAGGCGACGAGAACTATGGCGATATGGGCGGCATGGATCACGGCGACGATATGGACCATGGCGACATGAAGCATGGTGATCACATGGACCACTCAGAGTCCGCAGACATGTCGGGCATGAAGACGGAAGAGCACGCTCACTAGAAAAGCGTTCTCTGGGTCAAGGTAGGCAAGTTATCGGTTCTCACGAGATAGGGAGACAACAACGATGAGCGGGTTCGAGGAACCTGTCAGCCGGCGTGGATTGCTCGCCGGAAGTGCTGTGGCTGCAAGCGCGGTAGCCCTCGCTGGTTGCGCGAAGGGGGAGGAGCCAGGGCAATCTTCGGCGGAGTCTGCAGACGCTTCCCAAGCAGCGCAGGCCGGTGACGCCGGAAGCACCGGGCCGGAGCGCCGCGAGGAAACCATGGGTGGCGATATCGTCGCCTTCGATGGTAAGCATCAAGCAGGCATCCAAACCCCGGTCCAGGCCCACGTGGAATTGGTCGGCTTCAACCTGAAGAAGGAGACCACCGCACGCGGTGCGGCCGCACTCATGCGTCTGTGGACGGAGGACGCTCGCCGCCTGTGCACCGGCGAGAACCCGCTGGGCAGCCTCGAGCCTGAATTGTCTACCACCCCGGCAAACCTCACCGTCACGTGCGGTTGGGGAGAAGGATTCTTTGACACGGTGGGCGTCGCCAAGCCCAGCTGGCTGCGAGATATCCAGGACTTTGAACACGATGATTTGCGCCCTGAATGGGGGCAGACCGATATAGTCCTACAGATCTGCAGTGATGATGCCTTCACCGCGGCCTATGTACTGCGGCATATGACTCGTGCCGGTAAAGACTACGCCGACGTCGCGTGGATTCAACAGGGGTTTAGCCACGCTTATGGTTCCGCACCGAAGGGGACAACCGCGCGCAACCTTTTTGGGCAAAAAGACGGCACGGTCAACCCGCGAAGCGATGAAGATTTCAATGAGCAAGTGTGGATCGAGGACGGCCCCTTTGCCGGCGGCAGCGCCATGGTGGTTCGCCGCATCCACATGAACCTCGATACGTGGGAGCAACTTGATCGTGCTGCGCGTGAAAACGCTACGGGCCGAGCTCTCGATACCGGCGCACCTCTAGGTGGCAAGGACGAATTCGACGAGGTTGACCTGGACGCGCGAAACGAGTTTGGCCTCAAGGCCATTGATGAAAACTCGCATGTTGCCCGGGCGCATCCTCCGGTCGATTCTCCTCATCAGAAGCTGCTGCGCCGTCCGTATAACTACAACCTTCCGCCTTCCCCGGAGACCACCAAGCGCGGTGAACTCAGCAACGCTGGATTGATCTTCATTTGCTACCAGAAGGATCCTACGGCGCAGTTCGAGCCCATCCAGGCGCGGCTCGACAAAGCGGATCGCCTCAACGAGTGGATTACCCACATCGGCTCGGCCGTGTACTACATGCCGGCCGGAACTGAGGGCGAAACCTTTTGGGGCGAATCGCTCATCCGCAGTTAAGAGGGGTAGACTAAGCCGCTGTAACTTTCTCGTTGAGCGCTGCTCGGCCAGGTATGTCGAGCGGCGCGTGAGCGCAAAGGAGCGCAACAAGTCATGGCGGAAATGATTCCAGCAGTCCCGGTGAACTACGAGCCGATCGCGGTCCCGGCCGGTACTGCCGTGGGAGCAGCGATGCGCGAGCATGAGCTGCCCAACAAGGGCCCCGAAGCAGTAGTCGTCGTCCGCGGCGCCGACGGTACTCTCTACGACCTTTCCCACACGCCGGACACTGACGCCGAGTTCACTCCGGTTGCTGCCTGCGAGGAAGACGGCCGCGCCGTTATTCGCCACTCCTGCGGGCACGTCATGGCCCAGGCCGTGCAGGCGGAGTTCCCCGGTACCAAGCTGGGCATCGGCCCGGCCATCGAGAACGGCTTCTACTTCGACTTCCAGACCGCAGAGCCCTTCACTCCGGAGGACCTCAAGGCCATTGAGAAGCGCATGAAGAAGATCATCAAGGGGGGCCAGCGCTTCGAGCGCCACGTCTACTCCTCCCCGGAGGAAGCGGAGCAGGCGCTTGCTGCCGAGCCGTTTAAGCTCGAGCTGGTCCAGGACAAGGGCAACGTGGACCCTGATTCCGATGAGGCTGCCGAGGTTGGTGCCGGCGATCTGACCCACTATGACAACGTCAACCCGCGCACCGGCGAGGTGGAGTGGTTTGACCTCTGCCGCGGTCCGCACGTGCCGACCACCAAGTACATCCCGGCATTCACCCTGACGCGTTCCTCTGCTGCCTACTGGCGCGGCGACCAGTCCAAGGCTGGCCTGCAGCGCATTTATGGCACCGCCTTCGAATCCAAGGAAGCACTTGAGTCCTACAAGACCATGGTGGAAGAGGCGGAAAAGCGCGACCACCGCCGTTTGGGTGCCGAGCTGGACCTGTTCTCCTTCCCGGATGAGATCGGTTCCGGTTTCCCGGTGTTCCACCCCAATGGCGCTACCGTGCGCATGGAGATGGAAGAGCACTCCCGCCGTCGTCACATCGCTGATGGCTACTCCTTCGTGTCCACCCCGCACCTGACCAAGGGAGACCTCTTCAAGAAGTCCGGCCACCTGGACTTCTACGCCGATGGCATGTTCCCGCCGATGCAGCTCGACGGCGAGTGGGATGAGGACGGTAATTGCACCAAGCAGCCGCAGGACTACTACGCCAAGCCGATGAACTGCCCGATGCACAACCTCATCTTCGCTTCTCGTGGCCGCTCTTACCGCGAGCTGCCGCTGCGCCTCTTCGAGTTCGGTACGGTGTACCGCTATGAAAAGTCCGGCGTTGTTCATGGTCTGACTCGCGCCCGTGGCTTCACCCAGGATGACTCCCACATCTACTGCACCCCTGAGCAGCTCGAAGATGAACTGACCAAGGTTCTGGAGTTCATCATTTCTCTGCTCAAGGACTACGGCTTGGACGACTTCTACCTGGAGCTGTCCACCAAGGATCCGAATAAGTACGTCGGTTCTGATGAGATTTGGGAGCGCTCGACGGCTATTCTGCAGTCCGTGGCGGAGAAGTCCGGTCTTGAGCTGGTTCCGGACCCGGCGGGCGCGGCCTTCTATGGCCCGAAGATCTCTGTCCAGGCTCGCGATGCCATCGGCCGTACCTGGCAGATGTCCACCGTGCAGCTGGACTTCAACCTGCCGGAGCGCTTCGAGCTGGAGTACACGGCGTCGGATGGCAGCAAGCAACGCCCGATCATGATTCACCGCGCGCTCTTCGGTTCCATTGAGCGCTTCTTCGGCGTGCTGCTGGAGCACTACGCCGGCGCCTTCCCGGCATGGCTGGCCCCGCACCAGGTGGTGGGCATCCCGGTGGCGGATACCTTCGCCCCGCACCTCGAGAAGGTATGCGCCGAGCTGCGCTCCCGCGGCCTGCGCGCTGACGTCGATACTTCCGACGACCGCATGCAGAAGAAGATCCGCAATCACACCACTGGCAAGGTCCCGTTCATGTTGCTGGCGGGCGAGCGCGACGTTGAGGCAGACGCCGTGTCCTTCCGCTTCCTTGACGGCACGCAAGTTAACGGCGTGCCCGTGGAAGCTGCAGTCAACGTCATCGAGGCTTGGGTGCGTGAGCGCAACAACGATCAACCGACCAAGGAAACCATCGCCGAGCGTGTCTAGGTGCAGATGCATCTAGACAGAGCTGAGAAAGGGAGCACACACAGAGTGGGAGAGTACGTCGATACCGGCCTGGGAACCCCCGACCGCTTAGAGCGCCTGTGGGCGCCGTACCGTATGAGCTACATCAAGCGTGAGGGCGGCGCCGGCGACGTGCCAAAGGAAGCCCGTAACCCGTTCGTGGAGATCCCACAGATGTCGGACGAGGACGGGCTCATCGTTGCCCGCGGTGAGCTTGTCTATTGCGTGCTCAACCTTTATCCCTATAACGCCGGCCACATGATGGTCATCCCGTACCGCCAGGAATCTGAGCTGGAAAACCTCACCGAGGAGGAGTCCCGCGAGCTCTTCCAGTTTGCCCAGGCCGCCATCCGGGTCCTGAAGAAGGTGTCCGGCCCCGATGCCGTCAACGCCGGTTTTAACCTGGGGCGGGCCTCGGGCGGATCGGTGGGGCAGCACCTGCACATGCACATCGTTCCGCGGTGGAGCGGAGATTCAAACTTCATGACTATTGTGGATGGCGTTAAAGTGTTGCCGCAGCTCCTCAAAGACACCCGTTCCCTTCTTGCTCAGGGATGGGCGGAGCTCGCCGCCGAAGGAATCATCTCAGGAGAAGCGCATGCTTAGTGTTCACGGGCGCAAACCCGCCGCCGTGGTTGTGGTCCCGGTGGCCAAGCTCTTCCTCAAGATGGGCCTGACCCCGAATATCGTCACCATTGTGGGAACGATCGTCACCATTGCCATTTCGGTCATCCTCATCCCACTTGATCACCTTTTGGCCGCCGCGCTGTTGTCGGGTCTCTTCGCGGCCTTCGACATGCTCGACGGCACGATGGCGCGCCTGACCACGGGTGGCTCCAACTTCGGTGCTACTCTCGACGCCTCCTGCGACCGCATTACTGACGGTGCCTTGTTCGCGGCGATCGCTTACTGGATGGTGTACGTCGACAACGCTCACCCCATCAACTTCGCCGCCTGCATGGTGGTGCTGGTTAGTTCCCAGGTCATCTCTTATGTCAAGGCGCGCGGCGAGGCCTCCGGTTTCAAGATGGTTGGCGGCCTCGTCGAGCGCCCAGAGCGCCTCATCCTAGGACTCGGCGGCGTGGGGTTGGAAGGCCTGGGCGTGCCTTATGCGCTGGAAGTCGCCCTGTGGCTGCTGGCTGTGGGGTCTATCTTCACCATTTACCAGCGCATGCGCCAAGCGGCGCGTCAGGACACCAAGGCGCGTTTCAAGAAGGAACTGAAGCACCTATAGCTCAATCCCCGCTCCCACCGGAAGGTACCGTGCCCCCGGCCCGCACAGAAAGGCTCCTGAACTGTGGCTCTACTGGATCGTGACCGGCTGACCGCCGCCGCGTACATCGCGTGCTGGAAGGTCGTGCGCTTCCTCCCGCAGCCTCTCGCTGCCTGGCTCTTCGAGCGGGGCGCGGACTGGGCTAGCGACAACGGCAAGGGCATGGAGCAGCTGCGCCAGAACTTGAACCGGGTTGTGGGGCCCGAAAACGTTACGCGGGAGCTGGTGCGGAACTCGATGCGCTCCTACATGCGCTACTGGCTCGAGGCCTTCCGCTTGCCGGCCATCCACTCGGACCCTGAACTGCAGAAGCGGTTGCTGGCTGGCCTGCGTGGCAAGGAGTACTCGGATGAGTCGGTGGCATCTGGGCGCGGGGTGATTTTTGCGCTGCCGCACTCAGGCAACTGGGACATGGCGGGCGTCTTCTGTGTGGGCCACTATGGCGGCTTTACTACGGTGGCTGAGCGCTTAAAGCCGGAGGCGCTTTTCGATGCCTTCGTGGACTACCGCGAGAGCCTCGGATTCACTGTTCTGCCGCTGACAGGAGGCAGCTCTTCGCCTTATCCGCGCCTCAAGGATGCCTTGGAACGGGGCGGAGTGGTGTGTTTGCTGTCCGAGCGTGATCTCACGCGCACCGGCGTGCCCGTAGACTTCATGGGCGAAGAAGCCAACGTTGCCGCCGGCCCCGCCCAACTCGCCATTGAAACAGGGGCGGCTCTCCACGTGGTGCATTCGTGGTTCGACGGCAAAGGTTGGGGGCTGTCCGTCAGCCCCGAGGTTGAGGTCACGACTCTTCAGGAGACGTGCCAGCGCCTCGCGGACGGCTTCGCAGAAAACATCCGGGCGCATCCGGAAGATTGGCACATGTTGCAACCGCACTGGAATGCGGACGTCGAGCGCCGGCGCGCTGCTCGCCACAAGAAGTAGAAAGGCAGAACACACTCCATGCGCATAGGTATTATCTGCCCCTATTCCTTCGACGAACCCGGCGGAGTTCAGGCCCACATCCTTGACCTAGCCACAGTCTTCATTGAACAGGGGCACCACGTGGAGGTGCTGGGGCCGGCGTCGACAAGCACGCAGGTGCCCAGCTTTGTGCGCAAGGGTGGCTGGGCCGTGCCAATTACCTATAACGGCTCGGTGGCTCGCCTGTCTATCGGCCCGCACGTGCGCCGCAACATTAAGCGCTTCATTCGCGAAGGGAACTTCGACATCCTACACATCCACGAGCCGAATTCCCCGAGCTATTCCATGGCTGCGCTGGCAGCGGCACGTGGCCCTATTGTGGCGACGTACCATGCTTCGGCATCAAGCTCCGTGGCGCTGACCCTGGCCAAACCTTTCCTGCGCCCGTACCTGGAAAAGATCCGGGGAGGCATTGCGGTCTCAGAGATGGCTCGCCGTTGGCAGGTAGAGCAGTTGGGTGGTGACCCCGTGCTCATTCCCAATGGGGTAGATACCTCTGTATATGCGCGCGAGCGTGCTTGTGCCGAGCATAAAGAGAATGATTCAGAGATTGAGATCGTGTTCTTGGGGCGTCTCGATGAGCCGCGAAAGGGCCTGGACATTCTTCTTGAGGCCCTCACCCTGCTCCCAGAGAAGGTGCGCGTGACAGTCATGGGCGGCGGTCATCCGCGGAGCGTTCCGGGAGTCGACTTTGTGGGGCGCGTCAGCGATGCCGAGAAAGCGGCCATCTTAGGGCGCGCCGATATCTACGTGGCTCCCAACACCGGCGGCGAGAGCTTCGGCATCGTTCTGGTTGAGGCAATGGCAGCTGGCTGTGCAGTGGTGGCTTCGGATCTAGAGGCCTTCGCTGCAGTGTGCAATGCCGACTCGGAAGAACCTGCTGGTGCCTTGTTCAGAACCGGCGACGCTACGGACTTGGCGCGCGTGCTGCAGGATGTAGTGAACGATACGGACAAGCGACAGGCCTTGATCAAGGCAGGGGTGGAGCGCGCCCGCGACTACGATTGGGATCATGTGGCCGCTGCCGTCATGCGCGTGTACGAGACGGTGGCGGATGGCACGAAAGTGCGGGTGTCTTAAATGCCCATTGAAGTTGTCATTGCTCTTGCCGTCCTCCTCATCCTGGGGATGTGGGCGCTCTATACGGCGCAGCGGCTGAACTCCCTCCATATCCGCACAGACGCGGCCCTGGCTCAGCTTGAGGCCACGCTGGATCGCCGCGCGGCGGTGGTTAGCGCGCTAGCTCCCGAGCTTGAGGGCATTGCGGCGCGCGCAGAGGCGACGGAGCTTGCGCAGGGGAGTTTCGATGAACGGGCCACCCGGGAGCGTGAGCTGTCGGCGGCCATCGCACAGCGCTTTGAAGCGCGTCCGGCCGTGCTTGCCGACGCCGAAGGGCGCATCCACTTAGCTCACCGCTTCTACAACGAGGCGGTCAGCGATACCCGCGCGCTGCGCCTGCGCCCGGCCGTCAAGCTGCTGCGCTTGGGAGGCACGGCGAAGCTGCCGGAGTATTTCGAGCTGAGTCAGATTGAGGTGTGATCCACCTGGGACTGTTGAGCCCGCGCCACGCGGGACTCGAGGGAGTACCAGTACAGAGCAAAAGCGGTCATCGCCAGGATGAGGAGGTTGCGCAACACGAGTGCGTACACCGGGTTGAGGTTTTCGCCCACAAAGAACCAGATGTAGTCATAGCCATAGGGGTAGATGACGGTTCCCAGGGCTGCTGTTCCCACGGCGAGTACTGCCATGATGGCGCGCACCCCAGCGATACTAGCGGCCTTGTTTCGGTAGGAAGCAGACTCCACGGGGACGGGGGAGCGGAGCGCCACCGCCAGAATCGGCCCAAGCCACACGATATATTGCGGAGAAAAGACCTTATTCGTCGCCATAAGCAGCAGGATTGCCGCGATGAAGAAAACAAGTGTGGAACGTGGGCTCCATCCGCCGCCCAGAAAGTGAACGAGCGCTACTGCAATGATCCAGAGGAGCGCGGCACCCATCGCGATGGTGCTCACAGTAATCGCCGTATCGACACCAGGCCCGGAGATCTCAAAGCTTTTCGACGCCGCGTATTCCATCGTCCACACTCCAGGCTGGTGATGGGCTTGGTAGACGAACCAGGTGGCGGCTAGAGATTCAATCTGGAGGCCGCGTTGACCTTGATATGTCAGAGGAGAGAGCAACCTATCCACACCGGCTATCGCAGCTACGCCGAGGCAGAGGGCGGCGAGGCTTCCGAAAAAAGCGGCCAACCGCTGCCAAGTACCACGAGAGGTTGCGCGTCCGACGAGCCCGGCAGCGAGGACCCCGGGCCACAGCTTGGCTGCGGTGGCCCAGGCCAACAAAGCCGAGGCAAGACGCGGGCGGGTGGCCAGAAGTGCGCCCGCACCGGCGACGAGCAAGGCGGGATAGAGGTCCAGCCGCCACGCGAAAACGTGGCCTGCCGCGGTGCCGAAAAACACCCAAAACCATCCGGCGCTATACGCTGCGGGGTTGTCGCGGTGATGGCGCAGGAGGAGGGCAAGGAAGGTTGCGTCGGCAAGCAGCACCATGGCCGTAAAGCCGATGGCATAGCGGTCAAAGTCGTAGCCAGTAAGCCACGCGAGCAGGACGCTGGGCCAAGTTCCGACCTGCGGATACTCCGTCATGTCTTGAGGATTATCGCCAAAGACGCCCTCGAGGTAATACCGAACGTCTCCGAGCGGGTCCGTGTCGTTGACGAGCATGTAAACGAGGAGAAGTCGCGCCAGGACCCAGCCAGCCCAAATACTTGGAGTTTTAGCGATTATTTTCAATGGCGGACTCTACATCAACGGGTGGTCCCAACACGAGCAGGATGCTAAACACTACGGCGACGACGAGTAGCGCGATGAGCGCGCTGCGCACTGGGTGGCGGATGACCTGTGCCAAAACCGAATCGAAGAAGCCGTGCGGCTGCGCGTCGTCGGTAAAGCGCCACGGCCCATCAACGAGTCCGCGCCGAGATACCCAGACCGCATAGGGTAGCGCCGCGAAGGGAATCACGGTCACTACCAGGCCCAGGATTCCAACCCCCACCGGCCACCGGTTGTTGATCCACACCAGGGCCGTCATGAGCAGGAAGCAGAGGAAGCCGAAGCCGTGGATGCCACCTGCAATCGGTGTGAGCGCCTCGGTGGTGCCGGAGTACTTGAGGATCATGGAGAGGATCAGCAGACCCCACGTGATCATTTCTAGGTAGGCGGCCACGCGGTGCACGCTGTGCGGGGTGGTTGAAGTCATGCGGAACATAGTACGCAACTCCCAGGAGCAGATCAGCTCGTGAGTAGGATGGTCGGAGTGAGTGTGGCGGGCGCCATAACAGCGATGGAAATGGAGTAAAGATGGCATCGGTGGCTCAAGCAGTCGACATCGAGCGGATTGGCGATGACGAATTTCGCGCCCCCGCGGTTCCCTCGCTCATCGCTCGCACCTTTGGGGGACAAACCATGGCGCAAGCGCTTCGGGCGGCGCAGCTCACCGTTGATGACAAGTTGGCGCACTCCATGCACTGCTACTTCGTGGGGCCTGGTGACTCCAGTGCGCCCACAACCATCCGCGTGGAGCGGATACGGGATGGCCGCTCTTTTGCGCATCGCCACGTGCGCGTCTACCAAAAGGACCGCATGATCTTCATGCTCAGCGCTGGTTTCCACGCGTCAGGCGATGTTGGTCCGGAACATCAGGCAGGCATGCCGCAGGTGCCGCCGCCGGAGAGCATTACAGAATCCCCGTACTCCACCCGGATCATCTTGAAGGAGTGGGAAGACTGGGACGTGAGGCTGGTCCCCGACGCATCCCGCGATGACGTCGCCGCGGAAACCACAGGCGCTGGGTTTCGAAATATCTGGTTCCGTAACACGGGTGCCTTGCTTGCCGACGCCCCCGATCCGTCCCTCCATCAATCGGCGCTGCTCTACATGTCCGACATGACGTTGATTCGCTCAGCGCTGCTCCCGCACCAAGGGGAGAGGATCCAACTAGCCAGCTTGGATCATTCATTGTGGTTCTTGCGTCCGGTCCGGGTCGATGAATGGATGTTGTACTCACAGTCGAGTCCCTCAGCACAGACCGGGACTGGTCTTGCACAGGGCAAGATATACAACCAACGCGGGGAGCTACTCGCGGTGGCCATGCAGGAGGGGCTGACGCGGACCATGCATCCTGAAAGTGAAGGCACCAGCGCCAACGGCAATTGGCAAAATGTGTGATGCTACAGCGAACCGACAGTTAGGAATGAGGCTTCCACGCGTACCCCTGTGCGGAGGTACGTGGCGTGAGGCCGTATAATTGCACCAGTTTCTAGCAATTTATTGCACAGCCATATCGAAAGGGATGACATGTCAGGCCACTCCAAATGGGCAACGACTAAGCACAAGAAGGCTGCCAACGATGCCAAGCGCGGCAAGGAATTTGCCAAGCTGATTAAGAATATCGAGGTGGCGGCCCGCACAGGCGGCGGCGACCCGGCGGCGAATCCCACCCTCGATGACATGATTAAGAAGGCCAAGAAGGCCTCCGTTCCGAACGACAACATTGAGCGTGCCCGCAAGCGCGGTTCCGGCGAAGAGGCCGGCGGCGCAGATTGGGAGACCATCATGTACGAGGGCTACGGCCCCAACGGTGTGGCCATGCTCATCGAGTGCCTGACGGATAACCGCAACCGCGCAGCCACCGACGTTCGTACCGCGATGTCCAAGAACGGCGGCAACCTCGGCGAGTCCGGTTCCGTCGCGTACATGTTCTCCCGCACCGGCTTGGTCATGGTGGAGAAGGGTGAGCTTAGCGAAGATGACATTCTGCTCGCTGTGCTGGAAGCTGGCGCCGAGGAGGTCAACGACAACGGCGAGAAGTTCGAGATCACCTGTGCACCGGGTGATGTTCCGGCCGTGCGCGAGGCCCTTGTTGCTGCTGACATCGAAGTTGATGACACCGACACCGATTTCCGCGCGTCCGTTGAGGTTCCGCTGCAGGCAAATGATGCCCGCAAGATCTTCCGCCTCATCGATGCGCTTGAGGATTCGGACGATGTCCAGAACGTCTACACCAACATGGACCTCAGCGATGAGGTTCTCGCCGAGCTCGACGAGGACTAAGGGCTTCTAGCTGAGCTTAAGGCCTTCCAGGCCATGTACCGTCACCGTCTCTGATAACGGCGCGCGCCCCGGGGCAGTCTTGAACACAGGGCTGGATTCATCGGCCACGCCGAAGGTGAGGGCGGTGACGAGCTTGTACTCCTCGTCCACCCCGAGGAATTCACGGACCGTGGGCGCGAGGAGTGAAATCATGCCCTGTGGGACACCGTGGTAGCCGTGTGCCTGCAGCGAGAGCAAAAAGTTCTCAGCATAGGTGCCTTGATCGAAGGCAGCGCGAATGCGATCACCCAGCGGTGGAATGAAAAGCAGCGCCGCGTGCGGGGCTCCGAAGAAACGAAGGTTTTCGCGGATGAACTCCGTGCGCGCCTCTTTATCCTCGCGCGCAATGCCGAGCAGCCCGTACATCTTGGCGGCGAGCTGCTGCGAGCGTTGCGGGTGGACTCCCTGACCATAGTCAATCGTGAAGTCTGGATTAATTCCGTTCTTATCGAACTCCGCGATCAGCGCGGCGCTTAATTCTTTCAAAGCAGCGCCGCCCACGAGGTGTACGTTCCACGGTTGAGTGTTGGAATTGGAAGGCGCGGATTGGGCGTCGATAAGCACCTGCTCGATGACATCAGTGGGGATGGGATCCGGCAGGAACGCCCGCGGGGAATGACGGGATCGGATAAAGCCTGAATAGTCATTTGGTTGTTGAGACATGCGCGCCACTCTACCCGCGGTGATGAAGAGGAAACAGATGGGATGGGCCTGACTGATTTGGCAGGCATCGTTCGCAGGGCGCTGATTGCGCTAGAACACATGTGTGTACACTATGCCCCAGGCAAGTGAGTTCATCAGTAGGGCGAGGAGGCGGCCGTGAATTTGGAAGGGCTGCGCGTCATGGGTATTGATCCTGGATTGACGCGCTGCGGCCTGTCCGTTGTCCAAGCAGGACGTGGGCGCGCGGTTATTCCCATCGCAGTAGGTGTCGTGCGCACCCCCAGTGACAAAGAGTTGGGGGAACGCCTGAAGCGGCTATCTGTGGCGGTGAGGGAATGGATGGATGACTACCAGCCGCATGTCGTGGCGCTCGAGCGCGTATTCGAACGCGGCCAAGTGTCAACCGTCATGCAGACCGCTCATGCCGTCGGAGTCTTGGTGCTCGCGGCAGCAGAGCGCGATATTCCTGTGCACATGTACACGCCCTCCGAGGTGAAGAAGGCGATTTCAGGAAATGGGCGCGCTGACAAGAAACAGATGACAGCCATGATTACCCGTATCTTGGGGCTGAGTGAGGCCCCCAAGCCGGCTGATGCGGCGGATGCTTTGGCCCTTGCGGTCTGTCACTGCTGGCGTGCTCCAGCGCTGGCATGGATGAGTGGCGGTGACACGAGCGCCGGCATAGGGGCGGGCGCACGAACAAGCGGGGTACGGGGTTCTTCACCGCGTACCGCGTCTGTCTCTCGCGCGGCAAAGTCAACCTCTTAAGCTAACTGGCATAACCCTTCGAACCAAGGAATTTTTATTTAATGATTGCATCTCTGCGCGGAACAGTCCTCGACATCCAGCTTGATCACGCCGTGCTCGAATGTGCCGGCGTGGGCTATAAGGTCCTTGCCACCCCGGCCACGTTGGGGACGCTCCAGCGCGGTGAAGAGGCCAGGGTTATGACTACGCTCGTGGTGAAGGAAGACTCGATGACGCTGTATGGCTTCACGAGCCACGATGACCGCGACATGTTCCACGTGCTCCAGACGGTCTCTGGGTTGGGGCCAAAACTGGCCTTGGCCGCCCTGTCGGTGATGAGCGCCGGCGATTTAGCTCAGGCGATTGCGGGGGAGGAGACAGCACGCCTGCAAAAGATTCCGGGTGTGGGCAAACGAGTTGCACAACGATTGATTCTTGAGCTCAAGGACAAGGTTCAAGCTTTTGCTTCTGTGGATGGCGGAGATTCTTCGGTTGCTGCGCAGACCGCGTCCGGACCGGTTGTTGAGGATGTTGTTGAGGCGCTCGTCGGGTTGGGCTTTACGGACAAGATGGCTCGCCCGGTGGTGGAATCAGTTGTGGCTGAAAAACCTGAGGCGGCGACACCAGTGGTGCTGCGCGCAGCACTCAGCAAGCTGGGGTCCAAGAAATAGGGGAGAGTGGGTGACATGTCAGACGTAGAACGCACAGAATTCTCACTGCCGGACGGGGTGGAGCTTAACTCTCCACTCCAGCGCAACCAGGATATGGATGCCACCGAGCAACAGGGCGAGCACGATATTGAGCGCTCGTTGCGTCCGAAGTCGCTCGGCGAGTTCATTGGCCAGCCTAAGGTGCGCGAGCAGCTATCCCTTGTGCTTAATGGAGCGAAAAATCGCGGCGTAACGCCAGATCACGTGTTGCTATCCGGCCCTCCCGGACTGGGCAAGACGACGATGGCGATGATCATCGCCCAAGAGCTGGGAAGCTCGCTTCGCATGACTTCGGGGCCAGCTCTGGAGCGAGCAGGTGACCTGGCTGCGATGTTGTCGAATTTGATGGAGGGCGATGTGCTCTTCATCGACGAGATTCACCGCATTGCCCGCCCGGCTGAAGAAATGCTCTACATGGCGATGGAGGATTTCCGTATTGACGTCATCGTGGGCAAGGGCCCAGGGGCTACCTCTATCCCGTTGGAAATTCCGCCTTTTACCCTGGTGGGGGCGACTACTCGCGCCGGAATGCTGACCGGGCCGTTGCGTGATCGCTTCGGCTTCACCGCGCAAATGGAGTACTACGATACCGAGGACCTCACCCAGGTCATCACCCGCGCAGCGCGAATCTTGGAGGTTGACATTGACCAAGATGCTGCGGTGGAGATTGGATCTCGGTCGCGCGGAACTCCGCGAATTGCCAACCGCCTCCTGCGCCGGGTCCGTGACTACGCCGAGGTCAATGGGGATGGTCACATCAACGTTGGCGCAGCACAAGCAGCGCTGCGGGTTTTTGACGTGGACGAACGTGGGCTGGACCGCCTTGACCGTGCGGTACTCGAGGCTCTCATTAAAGGGCACGGCGGTGGCCCCGTGGGTGTCAATACTCTGGCCATCGCGGTGGGCGAGGAGCCGTCGACAGTGGAGGAGGTGTGCGAGCCCTACCTCGTGCGCGCGGGGATGATCTCGCGAACGGGCAGAGGCCGTGTCGCGACTGCGGCGGCATGGCACCACCTAGGCCTTGAGGCGCCCGAGGGAACGGTGGGCGGGACCCTCTTCTAATTGGCCCAGAGGCGGGAAGGTCTGGCACACTGACCACTTATGAACGGAACCCAGATTCTTCTACTCCTCGTACTCGCAATTCTCGTTATTTTGCCGAGCTTTATGTCAATGCGCGCTCAGCGCAAACGCCAAGCGCAGATGCAAGAATTGCAATCCTCCTTGAAGCCTGGCCTGGAGGTGATTACCGCCGGTGGACTGCACGGCACCGTGGTGGAAGCCGGTAAGCAGCAGGTTGATTTGCGCGTTAAAGACGGCACCGTGATTACCTTCGACACGATGGCTATCGTGCGAACTGCTGAGCAGGCTGGCACGGTCAACGATGCGCCGGCTGAGGCGGAGGGCGACAACGACGAACGCTTCCCGAAGCTCTAATTCGAGTTGCGCTCGTCACACTGCGGGCGCCTCACCTTAAGCCTGTTAAGGAAAACCGCGGTCCATGACGTACCATGGTGGACCGTGCTTTAGTCATGGTGGCGTCATGGCGCTCAATCGCGTCGTGGAGATGGCTACCATGACCTATGATTTTTAGCCCTGTTCCACACAACACAGGAGAACTTTGTGTCCGCTTCGAAACGTGGTGGCGTTAGCAGCCGTCAACGGCAATGGCCTAAGCGCGCGATAGCGCTGTTTGCGCTCATTGTCATCGTGATTTACGCACTGATATTTCTGACCGGTGAAAAGTCACCAACCCCAAAGCTCGGCATTGATCTACAGGGTGGTACTCGCGTAACCCTGGTTCCGCAGGGTGAGGACCCAACCCAGGAGCAGCTGCAGCAGGCGCGCACCATCCTCGAGCAGCGTGTGAACGGCATGGGTGTTTCCGGCTCTGAGGTCGTCATCAGTGGATCCAGCTTGGTTATTACTGTTCCGGGCGAAGATGCGTCCCAGGCGCAGGCAGTGGGCCAAACCTCTCAGCTGCTGTTCCGACCGGTGGGCGAGCAGCCCATGCCGGATATGGACAAGCTTGAGAAGTCCATGACTGATACGGCTAACCGCTGGGTCAAGTACGGAGTCGTGACGCCAGAGCAGGCCAATGAGGCGCTGGCCTCCATCCACGATGCGCTCAACCAGAACGCTGATGCAGCCGCCCAAGGCGGGGAGAAGAAGGACGAAAAGAAGTCTCCGGCTCCTACTGTGAGCGAGAAGCCGCTTCCGGCCCCAGCGAACTCTCTCGAGGAATCTGAGCGCCGCGATAAGGTTACTGAGGTTCTGCTTAAGGACCGCCAGTCTGAGGATCCCACCCAACAAACGGCAGCACTGGGCTTGATGACGTGTGACGCGGAATCCGACCCATTGGCCGGAACCGATGACCCGGCAAAGCCGTTGGTGGCTTGCGACTACTCTAATAAGCAGCCCTACCTGCTCAAGCCAGCTCCGCTTCTGGACGGTATTGAGGATCCGAACGGAACCCGTCTGACTGGTAACGAGATTGATAGCAACTCTCCGATTCAGGGCGGCCTGAATTCCCAGACCGGCCAGATGGAGATCAGCTTCGCCTTCAAGACCGGCGATGGTCCCAATGGCTCGCAGACGTGGTCCACCTTGACCCAGGAGTACCTGCAAAAGCAGGTGGCCATCACCCTCGACTCCGGCGTGATTTCTGCTCCGGTAATCCAGGGCGCGACCCCGGTTGGTGCCGCTACCTCCATCACTGGTGATTTCTCTCAGGAGGAAGCACAGAACCTGGCAAATAACCTGCGTTATGGTGCACTGCCGCTGTCCTTTACCGGCTCCAATGGCGAGCCGGGCGGAACGGTGGAGACCGTGCCGCCGTCACTGGGCAAGGCCGCCCTTGAGGCAGCACTCATCGCCGGCATCGTCGGCCTGATTCTGGTTTCGCTGTACTCCATCTACTATTTCCGCGCTCTGTCTTCGGTGGCGCTGCTGGTGCTCGTCACCACCTGCGTCATGCTGTACGGTGCCCTGGTCCTGCTGGGTCGGTGGATCGGCTACTCGCTTGATCTTTCTGGCATGGCGGGCTTGATCATTGGTATTGGTGCCACGGCCGACTCCTTCGTTGTCTACTACGAACGTATGAAGGATGAGATCCTGGGCGGGCGCACATTCCGGTCTGCCACCCGCACGGGTTGGGAGCGCTCGCGGGCAACGATTGTCACGGGCAAGGCCGTGACGCTTATCGGCTCCGTCGTGGTGTACTTCCTCTCTATTGGCGCCGTCAAGGGCTTTGCCTTCACCATGGGCTTGACCACCATCTTCGACCTCATCGTTTCCTTCCTGATCATGGCGCCGCTGATGCAGCTCCTTGGCAGCCACCCAGCTTTTGCCAAACCGTCGATGAACGGCCTCGGCGGCATCTACAACCTCGTGGAGGAGCGCCGCGAACGCGGCTTTTATGCCAAACCGGCCAAGAAACCCGTCGCTACTGCTACGGATGAGGAGAAGTAATCATGGCTGTCGAAACTACTAACCGCAAGATTTCCCGCTTTGACCGTCTCTACGTAGACGGCAGTGGATTTGACTTCGTAGGTCGGGCCAAGACCTGGTACACCATCGCCGGTGTGCTGCTCATCGCCTCCATCTTGGCTATTGCACTTCGTGGCTTCAATCTCTCTCTGGACTTTGAGGGAGGCACGAAGCTCAACATGCCAGCTGGGGATCTGTCCACCGAACAGGTAGAGGAAACCTTTACGGAGGCCACCGGTGTTACCCCAGAGCTGGTGCAGATCGTGGGCGCGGGTTCCTCGGAGACGCTGGAAATCACCTCCGAGCGTCTGAGCCAGGATGAGGTTAATCAGGCCCGCCAAGCCATCTTTGAGAAGTATCAGGTCAAGGATGATAACGGTAAGCCGAGCCCGGATGCGATTGGTTCTTCGACGGTGTCGGAATCGTGGGGCTCGTCGATTACCAAGCGCATGGTCATCGCGATGGCCGTATTCCTCGTGCTGGCCACCATTTACGTGGCGGTCCGCCTGCAGCGGGACATGGCCTTTGCGGCAATTCTTGCCCTCATTTTTGATGGTGTGTTCATTGCCGGTATCTATGCGCTCTTTGGCATCGAGGTGTCCCCGGCAGTCATCATTGGTCTGCTGACGGTGCTGACCTTCTCCCTCTACGACTCCGTCATTGTCTTTGACAAGGTGGACGAGAATACGACGGGATTGGAAGGCCAGCGCAAGAAGACCTATGGGGAGCTCACCAACTTGGCCATTAACCAAACGGTGATGCGTTCGATCTCCACGTCTATTATCTCAGCCCTGCCGATCATCGCTCTGTTCGTTGTCGCCGTATGGCTGATGGGTATCGGCACACTGCGAGATCTTGCTCTTGTGCAGTTCATTGGCGTTATCGAGGGCGTATTCTCCTCAATCTTCCTCGCTACGACGCTTCTGGTGACTTTGTCGAACCAGCGAAAGAGCGTGAAGAAGCACAACGCCGTGGTTGCTGCCTACCGTGCGGAGGGCGAGCCTACGAAGGCAGGCGAAGGCGATGAGGAACCGAAGGCTACGCGCACCGTCGTTTCCCCATCCGCGGCTTCGCATTCTGAGCCCGAGTCACGCACTGACGAGTCGGGTGGGGCGTCCTGGCGCCCCGGGCGTTAAGCCGTGCGTACTTCTCCAGTCGCGGCACTGCTGGCCCTAGCCCTCACCGTGACAGCGTGCGGCTCTAATGAGGAGGGTGCGGGGGAGGACTCTTCGGCATCACGTTTCGCGGTGCTGAGCGATTCCCCCCTTGCTACTAGTAACGCAGCCTCCGCGTGGGGCGATGCCGTCGGGGCTGCCCAGCTAGCAAGCCGCGTCTATCCTGCGCTGTACGTACCGGGCCCAGCCGGGCAGATGGTGCCCAACTCAGATCTTGCTCACGCGGAGTATTTCGCTCCCGACGGCGATGAGACCGGGGCACACGTGGACTTCACGCTGACGGAGCAGGCTCGCTTCGCCGACGGTGAGGCAGTGACCTGTGACGATTACCTCTTGGCCTACACTGCTGGCCAGTTGAGTGAGACCTTTGGCTCCCACCTTCCGCTGATGGAAGAGGTCAGCGGAGTGGAATGCGCGCCTCACAGCAAGAAATTTACCGTGTGGTTTACGCCCGATGCGGGGTCGCGGTGGCGCTACTTGTTTGGCCCCGGCACGGTTCTCCCAGCGCACGTGATGGCTAAGCGGGCGGGGATGAGCGTCGAAGAGCTTAACGCGGCGCTTCATGCTCAGGACATGGCAACCTTGCAACCAGTGGCGGAGGCTTGGCGCGATGGCTTTTCGACGGAACCGGGGCGTTTTGACCCGGACATGCAGGTTTCCTTCGGGCCATATCAGATTGACCGCGTCGAGGATGATGGCTCAATCGTTCTGACGGCGAATGACAACTACTACGGCGACAAGCCTGCCGTGCGTGAAGTAGTCATGTTGCCCAGCAGCGCGGATGCGGCAGCGTTTGTAGCCTCAGACGAGCTTCGCGTTGCAGAGTCGCCCACGGCTTCACCCTCGTGGTTGGACCGCAATGCCGAGGGGAAGCCGGTGGACGTGACATCCGTAGCGGGTAGCCTGACCGACACTCTGGTCTTCTCGGAGGCTGGGATTTTTGCCCAGCCGTGGGCACGCGCCGCATTCGCCGCGTGCGTGGATACGGAGCGCTTGGCGCAGGCCTCCTCCAAGGAATCAGGCGTGGATGTTCCTGCCGTCACCGTGCGCACGGTGCGCAACGATGATCCAGTTGCGGCCCAGATGGCCTCGCTAACAACAGTCCCCGTCGACAACGCAGCTGCGTCGGGTCTGTCCGGTTACACCATCGGCGTAGGCTACCTCGCTCCCAACCCTCGCTATAAGGCAATGGTTGAGCAGTTGCGCGCGGCCTGCGAGCCCGCAGGAATCACCGTGGAAGACCGCTCCGGAGACCGTGTTTCCCGCGAACAATTGTCCGCGGATCCCGCGACAGGCCAGCCGGAGATCGACGTCTACCTTGGGGCAGTAGATCCGATGCGTGAGCATTCCGCTCCCGCCTCCAGCGTGAAGAATGCGTCGGCATTGCGCACGTTGGAACAGGATTTGTGGGAGGAATTGCCGTCTATTCCCATATCCGCGCAGCCCCGGACCTTTATCACTGACCGCGCTGTGACAGGCGTGGTGCCCTACACTGGCCCTGCGGGTATCGGGTGGAACCTCGACCGTTGGAGCTATACCCCACAAACAGCAACCGAAACTAAGGAAGAGTCGTGAGCGAGATTTACGTCGCAGCAGCACAAGCCTTGAAGGATAAGGTCCGCCTTGTCCAAGACTTCCCGGAGGAGGGAATCCTGTTTGAGGACCTGACCCCGGTATTGGCAGATGCGGAGTCCTTCGCCGCCGTGGTCGATGGCTTGGCTGAGGCCTGCAAGGAGCTCGGTGCCGATTTGGTCGGTGGCCTCGATGCGCGCGGGTTCCTTCTTGGTTCCGCCGTGGCGTACAAGTTGGGGGTGGGAATCCTCGCCATCCGCAAGAAGGGCAAGCTTCCGCCACCCGTGTTGACCCAGGAATATGAGCTGGAGTACGGCACGGCAGCGCTGGAGATCCCAAACAGTGGTATTGACATTAAGGGCAAGCGCATCGTGCTTGTCGACGACGTCCTCGCCACCGGCGGTACCCTCCACGGAGCCGCATTGCTGCTGGAATCAGCGGGCGCGGAAGTGGCGGGCAACGTCGTGGTTCTGGAGGTCAATGGACTCCAAGGACGTGAGCGACTGCAAGGTTCCCCGCTAATTGTGCTCAATCAGATGGGAGCAAAGGACTAAGGTTGTATGCCTAAGCTACTTCGCGGAGGCAGACATGACGACTGAAAAGCAGGACAAGACTGCGTGGCGGCCGGGCAGTGTGCGCGGCATGTCCGCCCGCTTGGCGCGCTCGCTGACGGGCGGTCGCGTAAAGATCAATCCGGCGCTGGACCCGTTGATGTCTATCCACCGGGAGTTTCACCCGAAGGCAGACGCGGAGCTTCTCAACAAGGCCTATGCGACGGCGGAGCGGCTGCACGAAGGCGTATTTCGCAAGTCCGGCGAGCCTTACATCACGCATCCGCTTGCGGTGGCAACCATCGCGGCGGAGATCGGCATGGACACCACGACCGTTGCGGCGGCCTTGCTGCACGATACAGTGGAAGATACTGACTATTCGCTGGAGGACCTCACCCGTGATTTCGGTCCCGAGGTGGCCCGGTTGGTCGATGGCGTAACGAAGCTCGACAAGGTCGCCCTCGGCGCCGCCGCCGAAGCCGAGACGATTCGGAAGATGATCGTGGCTATGGCTACGGACCCGCGCGTGCTCGTCATTAAGGTGTGCGATCGCCTGCACAACATGCGAACCATGCGCTTCCTCCCGCCGGAGAAGCAGGCGAAGAAGGCACGGCAAACCCTTGACGTCATTGCGCCGCTTGCTCACCGCCTGGGCATGGCAAGCGTTAAGTGGGAACTCGAAGATCTTGCTTTCGCGATTCTGTATCCCAAGAAGTACGACGAGATCGTGCGCATGGTGGCAGATCGCGCTCCCTCACGCGATAAAGCGCTTAAGGAAATCAAGGCCCAAGTAAGCCAAGCCCTCAAGGCAAACGGCATTCAAGCCGAGGTAATGGGGCGCCCGAAACACTACTGGTCGATTTATCAGAAGATGATCGTTCGTGGGCGTGACTTTGCGGAGATCTTTGATCTCGTCGGAATCCGCATCCTCGTCGACGACATCAACTCCTGTTACGCCGCCATCGGCGTGGTGCACTCGTTGTACCAGGCTCTTCCGGGGCGCTTCAAGGATTACATCTCCTCGCCTCGCTTCGGCGTCTACCAGTCGCTGCATACCACCGTTATCGCGGACGGCGGCTCCACACTTGAGGTGCAGGTGCGCACGCACGAGATGCATTACAACGCCGAGTTTGGCGTTGCGGCACACTGGCGCTACAAGGAGACCAAGGGCAGGAATTCCGGCCACCAAGAAGAAGTGGATCAGATGGCGTGGATGCGCCAGCTGTTGGATTGGCAGAAGGAAGCCGCCGATCCCAACGAGTTCCTGGACTCTCTGCGTTATGACCTGACCGCCAAGCAAATCTTTGCGTTTACCCCGAAGGGTGACGTGATCAATTTGCCCGCTGGTTCCACCCCCGTGGATTTCGCCTATGCGGTGCATACGGAGGTAGGCCATAGGTGCATTGGTGCCAAGGTCAACGGCAAGCTCGTGGCATTGGAATCGGAGCTGAAATCCGGCGATAAAGTTGAGATTTTCACCTCCAAGGATCCGAATGCGGGTCCCTCGCGGGATTGGCAGGAGTTCTTGGTCTCGCCACGGGCTAAGACGAAGGTGCGGCAATGGTTTGCCAAGGAACGCCGCGAGGAGCACCTCGAAGCCGGGCGGGATGCCTTGGCCGCCGAGGTTCAGCGTGGCGGTTTGCCCATGCACCGGCTGTTCACCGCTAGCTCGATGAAGCAGGTAGCCGAGCAGCTGCACTACCCGGATGTGGATGCGCTCTATACCGCCATCGGCGCCGGCCATGTCTCAGCTCAGCACGTTGCCAACCAGCTCATGGCGCTCTTCGGAGATAGGGACGATGCAGTCGATGCCTTGGCTTCTCGTACCCCGCTCAGCGAGCTGGAGAATTCCCGCGCTCAGCACACGAAGGATTCCGCATCCGGCACCGGAATTTTGGTGGAGGGCAGCCCGGACGTCATGGCCAAGCTGGCGAAGTGCTGCCAGCCTGTGCCTGGTGACGCCATCTTTGGCTTCGTGACCCGCGGCGGTGGCGTGTCCGTGCACCGAGCTGACTGCACCAATGCTGAAAAGCTCAAGTCCGAACCCGAGCGCATGATGCAGGTGGAGTGGGCTGGCGGGCCGAAGTCTTCCGGTGCCTTCTCCGCGACGCTGCAATTAGAGGCCATTGACCGTCAAGGTCTGCTCTTTGAGCTCACCCGGATCTTTAGCGATCAGAGCCTCAACGTATTGTCGATGACCTCCAATCGCGGCGATGACCACATTGCGACAGTGCGCTTCACCTTCTCGGTCTCTGACACCAAGCAGCTGGGGCAGTTGATGACAACCCTGCGTAATACCGAGGGCGTCTTCGACGTCTATCGCGTCACAGCTTAAGGCATCACCCCTCAACCGGGGGTGTGTGGCTGAACGGGAGGTTGCGCCTGGGTGAAACTAGGGGAGATGTTTGGTGAACGCGCTGGTCGTGGCGTCAGCAAGCGCTGCGCAATCGTGATGGATGCGTTATAAACACGTGGACAAGATTTCTCTCATACCCAGGAGATCCACGTGAACTTCCGTCGCTTTGGCCAGCTTCTGGCCGCCACCACCGTCACCGCCGTTGCCGTCTCCGGCGCGCCTGCCTTCGCCGCTGAGGCCGACCAGGTGACCATTTCCGTCACCAACTTCACCGACTTCCACGGCCACCTTGAGCTGGCCGAAAACTTTGACAAGGAATCCGAGGAACTGGTTGGTTACTCCGAGATGGGCGCTGCTCGCATGGCTGCGCTCATCAAGGCCGTCAACAAGGACCAGGAGTACGCCTTGACCTCCTCCGGTGATAACGTTGGTGGTTCCGCTTTTGTGTCTGCGATTTCTGAGGACAAGTACACCAACGAGGCCCTCAATGCTATGAATCTCGATGTCACGGCCGTGGGCAACCACGAGTTCGACAAGGGCACCGATGACCTGATGGGCCGTATCAAGGACCAGTCCAACTTCCCGATCCTGGGCGCCAACGTCACCAAAGATGGCAAGCCCCTGCTCGATGCTTCCTTCGTCAAGGAGGTAGACGGCGTGAAGGTGGGCTTCGTTGGTACCGTCACCGAGAACACCAAGTACAAGGTGTCCGCTGCGTCCATCCCGGGCGTCGAGTTCTCCGACCCGGTCGAGGCCACCAATAAGGAAGCCAGCCGACTGAAGGAATCCGGCAAGGCTGACGTCGTTGTGGCGCTCATGCACGAGGACGCTCAGCAGTACGCGGAGGGCTTCAGCAAGGATGTGGATATCCTCTTTGGCGGTGATACTCACGTTAAGACCCAGGGCGAGGTTGCTCGTGAGGGGGCAATGCCGCTGTACTGGGCACAGGGCTACGAGTACGGCAAGGTGCTTAACGACGCCGACATCACCTTCGACAAAGCCGAGAAGAAAATCACCAAGATTGATCTCAAGCAGTACGACGTGGCCAACGCAGAGGTCTTCGCCCAGCTGCAGGGCCTCGAAGACGACCCCGAGGTGGCTAAGATCGTCGAGGAAGCAAAGAAGGTAGCGGAGATTGAGGGTGCCAAGACTGCTGGTACCACCGAGAAGGCCATGTACCGCGGTTCTGATGAGGGCAAGGACACCGGTACCAACCGCGGTGTGGAGTCGACCCTCAACAACTTTATTGCCGATGGCCAGCGCTTTGCTCTATCTAAGCAGACGGACAAGGACATCGAAATCGGTGTTATGAACGCAGGCGGTGTGCGCGCTGACCTCAAGCAAGGTGATGTTTCCTACCAGGACATCTTTGCCGTTCAGCCATTCGGTAATTACGTGATCACCGCGGAGGTTAGCGGCGCAGACTTCATTACCGCGTTGGAGAACCAGTGGAAGCCTGGCCAGTCCCGCCCGCGCCTGGCTCTGGGCCTGTCCAACAACGTCACCGTTGTCTACGACCAGAAGGCTGAGCAGGGCAAGCGCGTTAAGTCTGTCACCATTAACGGTGAACCGATTGACCCGGAGAAGAACTACAGCATTGCTCTGTCCTCCTTCCTTGCCTCCAGCGAGACGGAGGCCGGCGGCGATGGCTTCTTTGAGCCCGGTTCCATCAAGAACCGCAATGACGTTGGCTACATGGACACCCAGGCGATGATTGACTACATCGCTTCCGGCGAGTCCAAGGTCCGCACCGGCCAGGGCCAGATTGGTGCCCACGTGTCTGGTGACCTGAAGCCGGGGGAGGAGATCACAGTCGACCTTTCCTCCCTGAACTACTCCAACGCAGAAGAGCCACAGGCTAAGAAGGTCACCGTTGCTCTGGGTGACGCTAAGGCCGAGGCAGACATTGACAACGCAGCACAGCCCGGTGACGAGCAGTTCGGCGAGCGTGGCCGCGCAACCGTCAAGCTCACCATCCCGGAGGGCCTAAAGGGCGAGCAGAAGCTGCTCATTACTACCGATGCTGGCACTGAAGCCGCCCTTCCGATTTCCCTCGACGGTGACGACGACGCGAAGGACCCGAAGGATACTGGTTCCGCCAAGGATGCAGCTTCCTCCATCGGCTTGGGTGTGGGTATCACCGCCGCTATCGCTGCCGCCATTGCCGCTGTGATTGGTGCCATCAACATGCCGGTTGCTGCGCTCCCAGCACCGGTGCAGCAGCTGATTGAGCAGCTGCGCAAGCAGTTCAACATCTAGTCTGTACTGATGCACAAGCCCGCACTATCGTGCGGGCTTTTCTCATGTGGAAGGTATGGTGGAAAGCTGTGGATACACTGAGGCTGTTTGGACGCGAGGCAATGTACCAGCTAGGTATCGAGCCTCACCGAATCCCACTGGTGATGCTCGCGACGCTGGGTATTTATTTGGCCTTTATGGTCTTGGTCAAGCTCTTTGGCAGCCGCGTTTTGACGTCCATCACCGCCTCCGATGCCGTCATTATCATTATGTTCGGTGCGGTCTCGGGCCGCGTTATTGTGGGCAACCCACCGACGCTTGCCGCCGGCATCATTGGCCTGTTTACCCTCATGCTTTTGGAGGCCGCCTTCGGCACATTCCGCCAATTGGTGACGTGGTCACGGTTTATTGACCGCAAGCCGGTATTGCTGGTCTATAAGGGGCAGCTGCAGGAAGACAATATGAGCTTTGCGCACATCACCGAAAGGGATATCAATTCCGCTGTGCGTAAGGCGGGCCTTGGTCGGCGCACCGACGTGCAGCTAATGATCTTGGAACCAACCGGCCAGATTTCCGTCATCCGACGAGGCCAGCTTGTTGACGCCTCCGTGTTCAAAGATGTGCTCGGCGCCGAGCGTATTCAGGAAGTTGAGGAAGATTCACAAAGGGATGGCAATTAGGTCTTAGCCCCTTGGAGAGGCTTAGCCCCTTTGAAGAGCCTTCGAACGAGCTTGGTGTACCGGAAAACGAAAAATCTCCTCTTGTGCACAGTGCACAAGAGGAGAGTGGCGAGTTCGCGGCTTACTTGCCAGCGAGCTGGTCGCCGAGACGCATTGCGTCATCCATCGCATCGATGATGGAGGTAAAGACCTTGATCCACTCGCGGATCTCCTTCGGGCTGACGTTGCCCTCATCGTCAGAAGAGAGAGCGAAGAAAGCCTTGGATGAGCTGTCATCCTCAACCGGAGCTGCAGAAGCAACTGCGGTGCCGGAGAAAGCGATGGTTGCGGCTGTAGTAGCGGCAACGATGGACTTACGGGAGAAGAACTTCATGGTGGTGTGTCCTAAACTGAATTGAAGGTGAACGGAGAACGTCCGACTTACTTAGCGTTAGGTGCGAGGTTCTTGTTGTAGAAAGCGAATGCGGTGCCCAGAGCGCCGATGATGGCGGTGAAGACGGCGATCCAGTCGCGGATTTCCTTCGGGTCCATGTCGGAGATGGAGGAACCCTTGGAGTCATCGGAGGAGGAAGAAGAAGAGTCCTCGTCGGTCTTGCTCGGGGTCGTGGTGGTCTCGTCGGCCGGCTTGGTGGTGGACGGAGCTGCCGGGGTGGTGGTGGACGGAGCTGCCGGGGTGGTGGCCTCCGGGGTGGTGGTCTCAGCGTTAGCAACGGTCACGCCGGACAGGGAAACGGTAGCGGCGGTAGCAGCAGCAACAAGGGCCTTACGGGAGAAGAGCTTCATTCTCGTTCCTTATACATCTCGGGAATTTCAAAGACCTCACAGATGCTACTGAGCTATTGCGGGTTTTGCAAGGGATCTAGCGATCAGCTGATGAATCTGTGTGGCTGCTGTCCGTCGTATGTGAGCTGGGGTTTGGTCCGGTGCAGGTTGTGGACGTGGGTAATAGTTTGCCAAATGAACAGCTCAAGGCTAAGAAATTCTTAATCCAGGTGGGGAGGGGCGGTTGGAATGGGAAAGGCCCCGCTCGCTGAATGCGAGCGGGGCCGGTCACCGTAAAGGGGGTAAAACTTAGCTCTCGACGGTTGCCTTGGTGATGCGAACTTCTTCAGCAGGAGCGCCGTCGGACTGTCCATCCTTGACGCCCTTGGCGGCAATGGCGTCGATGGTCTTCTGTCCCTTCTCCGTCAGGTCGCCAAAATAGGTGTAGGAGGGCGGAAGCTGCGAGTCCTTATAGTTAATGAAGAACTGGGAACCATTGGTGTCTTCGCCGGCATTAGCCATGGCGATGGAACCCTTCGGGTACAGAGCAGGCTGTGCCTTAGCGGCGTCGTCAGCCTCATCGGTCGGGTACTCATTGGCAAACTGGAAGCCCGGTCCACCAGAACCCTTGCCGGTCGGATCACCGCACTGCAGGACGGAGAGGGTGCCCTCCGTCATGCGGTGGCACACGGTGTCGTCGTAGTACTTCGCGGAAATCATGTCCGTGATTGCGTTGACGGTACACGGAGCAAGTGAGCGATCGAGAGTCATCTCAATATCGCCTTGCTTGGTGGCGAAATTGACGGTCACTTCACCCTTGGCAGGAATGTTCTTTCCTTGCGGAGTAGGGACATCGCGGGAAGCGTCGCCAGTCTCGTTGTACTCGCAGGTGACGGTCTCACCGAACGGCTTAGCACGCTTGCCGCTCAATGCTTCGGCGGTAGGGGCTTCAGTGGGCGTATCGGCGGCGGAGGTTTCCTTGGCCTGAATCTCTTCTTCCTCCGGCGAGCGCGTGGCCAAGAACCAGATACCGCCGACGAGGGCAACAATAACGACGGCGGCCATCAAAACGACGCCGAGCGGACGGCTCTTCTGTTTACGGTCGCGGGATTTCAGCTCGCGATCGAGCTGGTTGAGCGCATCATCCAAGCGCTGGCTGTTAGTAGACACCTATGTTTCCTCCACAGTGGTGGTTTAAAAACTTTGACCCACCTATCCTAACCGCACGCTAGTTCACCGTGGCGCGCCGCCCCGCACGTCAGTACGCTTGGGTGCCATGGCTACTACGAATTTTCAGAATGAACCCGTCGAAACCAATGCTGAGCTGCCGAAGGTCGGTGACGCCCTGGCGGGCTTCACCCTCGTCGGCACCGACTTGTCTGAGCTAACCAATGCGGACTTCGCTGGTAAGCGTCTGGTGGTGTCCTGCTTCCCGTCCGTGGATACCGGCGTGTGTGCAGCGCAGCTGCGCAAGTTCAATCAAGAGGCGGCTGGTCTGGAGAACACCGTTGTCCTGTCCGTCTCCCGTGACCTGCCGTTCGCACAGGAGCGTTTCTGCGCTGCTGAAGGTATCGACAACGTCGTCAGCGCTTCTGATTTCCGCTCCGATTTCGCCGACAAGCTGGGCCTCGTCCTGGAAGGCTCCCCGCTCAAGGGCCTGTTTGCCCGTGCGGTCATCGTCACCGACGAGAACCACAAGGTGACCTACACCGAGCTGGTTCCTGAGGTTACGACGGAGCCGGACTACGACGCAGCGTTGGCCGCCCTCAAGTAATGCACACACCGGATATCTACGGTTTCGCCGCAGGGCCTTATAAAACCAACACCTATGTTGTGGCCAACGGCTCGCGGGCGTTCATCGTGGATCCAGGGATGCACACGCGCGAGCGCCTTGAGCAGCTCGCGCGTGAGAAATCCCTGGAATTTGAGGCCGTCGTGCTCACCCACGGTCACATTGACCACACGCGTGATGCCGCTGAGTTTGACCTGCCGGTCTACATCCACCCGGATGACGCGTTCATGTTGGTGGATGGCTCCGGAGTATCTCCCGAGTCGCAAATGCTTTTCGCCGCCGCTTCCATGAAGCAGGTGGCGGACCGGCGTGATCTGCTGGGTGGTGAGACGCTGAGCCTCGTCGGCCTGGAGTTTGAATTACTCCATGCGCCGGGGCATTCACCGGGGTGCGTCATGCTCGTGGCCGGGGATTTTGCGCTGACCGGTGACGTGTTATTCAAGGGCTCGATCGGCCGTACAGACCTTCCGCATTCCGATCCCGCGGCGATGCAGCGCTCATTGCGCGGTCCGGTGTGGGGCCTTGATGATTCCCTTGCCATCTTGCCGGGCCACGGCCCAACATCGACGATGCGCCGCGAACGCGCGACTAATCCGTTTCTCCGTGCGGCGGGGGATGTACTCTAAAGGGCGTGAGTGATAAGAAGCAGTTCAAAGCCCTGTCCGCGCCCAAGGGTGTGCCGGACTACGTTCCGCCGCAATCGGCCATCTTTGCCAAGGTTCGTGAGACCTTCGTGCATCAGGCACATCTGTCCGGCTTCCAACACATCGAACTCCCCGTCTTTGAGGACACGTCGCTTTTCGCCCGAGGCGTGGGGGAGTCCACGGACGTCGTGTCGAAGGAGATGTATACCTTCGCCGATCGCGGCGACCGCTCCGTGACTCTGCGCCCCGAAGGTACCGCGGGTGTTATGCGCGCAGTTATTGAGCACAACCTCGACCGCGGCCAGTTGCCGGTCAAGCTCAATTACTTTGGCCCCTTCTTCCGCTACGAACGCCCGCAGGCTGGCCGCTACCGCCAGCTGCAGCAGGTCGGTGTCGAGGCCATTGGTGTCGATGATCCGGCGCTGGACGCGGAAATCATCGCGCTAGCGGACCGCTCCTACCGCAGCCTGGGGCTTAGCCAGTTCCGTCTGGAGCTGACCAGCTTGGGTGACCACGACTGCCGCCCGGCCTACCGCGAAAAGCTGCAGGAATTCCTGTTCAAGCTGGACCTCGACGAGGAAACCAGGGCCCGCGCGAAGCTGAACCCGCTGCGCGTGCTCGATGACAAGCGCCCGGAGGTCCAGGAGCAGCTTGTCGACGCCCCCCTCATGCTCGACCACCTCAATGCCGAGTGCCGCGAGCACTTTGAGACGGTCACTGGCTTGCTCGATGACATGGGCGTGCCCTACACCATCAACCCGCGCATGGTCCGCGGTCTTGATTACTACACGAAGACCTGTTTCGAATTCGTCCACGATGGCCTCGGTGCGCAATCCGGCATTGGCGGCGGCGGCCGCTACGATGGCCTCATGGCTCAGCTCGGCGGACAGGAATTGTCCGGTATCGGCTATGGCCTCGGCGTGGACCGCACGGTTTTGGCCCTGGAAGCCGAGGGCGTGGAGCTCGACGGCGTCGAAGAGCGCGTGGCTGTTTATGGCGTTGCTTTGGGCGCTGCGGCAAAGAAGAAGATGGTCAGCATCATTAATGACCTGCGCAAGGCCGGTATTTCCGCGGACATGTCCTTCGGTGACCGCGGCCTCAAGGGAGCGATGAAGGGCGCTGATCGCGCCAACGCTCGTTTCGCGCTGGTCCTCGGTGACCAGGAGCTAGAGTCTGACACCGTGGCGCTGAAGGATCTGCGCGCGCACGAGCAGCACGACGTCCCGGTGGGGGACGTCGTCAAGCAGCTCAGAGCAGTGGTTTAGCACTCCACCTGCGAGACGGTGAAGCCCATCGTCTTCGCCAGGCCGCCGAGCGAGGTCTCCTTGTACTTGGAGAGCATGTCGCGTCCGGTTTCGGCCATGGTGCGCACCGCGTTATCGAGGGTAACGTGGTGCGTTCCCTCACCCATGAGCGCAAGGCGCGCGGCGTTGATGGACTTGACGGCACCGATGGCGTTGCGCTCGATACAGGGAATCTGCACGAGGCCGCCGACGGGGTCACAGGTCAGGCCGAGGTTGTGCTCAAGGGCAATCTCGGCGGCATTTTCAACCTGTTCCGGTGTTGCTCCGAGTAGTTCTGCCATGCCAGCAGCTGCCATGGAGGACGCTGAGCCAACCTCGCCCTGGCAGCCCACCTCGGCGCCGGAAATCGAGGCATTGGACTTGATGATGATGCCAATGGCACCTGCGGTCAGCAGGTAGCGGCGGGCATCGGAGCGGGTGAAATCAGCCTGGAAGTCACGCGCGTAGTGCAGCACCGCGGGGATGATGCCACACGCGCCGTTAGTGGGGGCGGTGATGACGCGGCCGCCGGCGGCGTTCTGTTCGTTGACGGCAAGCGCGTAGAGGTTGACCCATTCCATCGCAGACAAGCCACAGGACTCATCGTTTTGCTTGGCCAGAAGTTGGTGGTACATGCGTGGCGCGCGGCGGTTCACGCGTAGGCCACCGGGAAGGATTCCCTTGGAGGAAATGCCCTCGGTCACGCACTCGCGCATGATATCCCAGACCAAGTCGAGGTGCTGGTAGACGTAGTCGAGACCGCCTTCTTCGCGGTGCAACACGGCCTCGTTGGCGGCGACGATTTCCCAGATAGCTTTGTCATTGGCCGCACACAGGTGAAGCAGGTGTTCGCCGGACTGGAACTCATAAGGAACGGTGTCCTCAGCGGTGGCCGCGGCGACACCGGCTGGCACACCGGTGTCTGTTTGGAGCTGGGCATCGTATTCCTCGCGGGACAGGATAAAACCGCCGCCGACGGAGAAGTACTCTGCATTCTCGGCGAGTACCGTGCCGTTCTCGTCCCAGGCCGTAAAGATGAGGCAGTTCGGGTGTTCCGGCACCGGTTCGTTGTTGAATTCGATGCTGTACTGCACTTCGCCTGCGGGGCCAGAAATGGTGCCCTCGGTGGGGATAAAGGCATCGGCGCGTGGCTCTGCGTCGAGCGGTACGGACAGCGGATCCCATCCGGCGAGGCCCAGAATCACGGCGCGATCCGTGGCGTGGCCGCGGCCGGTAGCGGACAGGGAACCGCGCAGTACGGTGTGGACCTTGGCCGGGTGTTGATCAAGCGCCTCGAGGAAGGCCTTAGCCGCGCGCATGGGGCCGACTGTATGGGAGGAGGAGGGGCCGATTCCGATGGAGAAGATATCGGTCACGCTAATTGTCATGTGGGGGTGAAACCTCCTTGGGAGCGTTAGATAAGTGTCGCCTTACGATAGTACCGAGAGCCCTCCGCAACCGCTTAGCTCGGCTGCCCGTCGTGGCGGGAAAGCAGCGCGCGGAATCCTGAAGGGTCTGGATCGACGTCCTGTGATAGCTCCCCCTGGGGCGCTTCCTCCGCCTCGCCGAGCCTCCCGGCAAGTCCAGAGACCCGGTCGAGCGGGCGCACCATGAGGTCCGCTAGCTCCTCGGCGGCGCGTTCTATGCGTTTGTCATTGCGCGCGCCTTCTGCAGTGCCAAAGTCTTCCGTGGCCTGGAAGATCCCGGTGGGGACCACTGTGGCATGCAGGTAGTTAAGCAGCGGGCGCAGAGCATAGTCGAGCACAAGCGCGTGCCGGCTTGAGCCGCCAGTGGCAGCGATGAGCGTGGGCAGTCCTTCCAGTGAATGCGGCTCCAAAGTGTCGAAGAACATCTTGAACAAACCCGAATAACTGCCCTGGAACACCGGGCTGACGGCGATGAGACCGTCCGCCTTGGTCACGGCAGTCTGCGCGGCATGGAGGCGGGGTGTGGGTGAAACCCAGTTGGTCATGGCTTCTGCCAATTCGCCGGCAAGCTCGCGCAGCTCAACGACGGTCACGTCGACGCCTTCACCTCGGGCACTAACGCGGGCGGTGGTGGCGGCGGAGAGGGCGTCGCCAAGTGCACGCGTCGAGGAGGGTGATGAGAGTCCAGCCGTAACGAGTACGAGAGAGCGCAACTACTTCTCCTCTCCAGGGTTGACCAGCGCGTGCGGGGCATAAGCGCCGAGCGTGGCATGGGTGGGCGGGTCAGAAGGTACATGATCTGCGCAGCGTTCCTCAAAGCGGCGGCGCAGCTCGGGCACCACCTGTGTACCAAGGATTTCGATCTGCTCGAGCACCACCTCTTGAGGCAGTCCGGCGTGGTCGATGAGGAAGAGCTGGCGCTGGTAATCACCCACCCAATCTGCGAACTGTAGTGTGCGCTCCACCACCTGCTCTACGGTGCCTACGGTGAGCGGGGTCTGTGCCGTGAACTCCTCCAAGGAGGGGCCATGACCGTACACCGGGGCATTGTCGAAGTAGGGGCGGAAGAAGTCCTTTGCCTGCTGCTCCGTGGGCGCGATGAAGACATGCCCGCCGAGGCCCACGATGGCCTGGTCGGCGCGGCCGTGGCCATAGGACTCGTAGCGATTGCGGTAGAGGTTCACCATCTTCGCGGTGTGCTCCTTGTTCCAGAAGATGTTGTTGTGGAAGAAGCCATCGCCGTAAAAAGCCGCCTGTTCCGCAATCTGTGGGGAGCGAATGGAGCCGTGCCAGACAAAGGGTGGGATGCCATCGAGAGGCGCGGGCGTGGAAGTAAAACCCTGCAGCGGGGTGCGGAACTTTCCTTGCCAGGACACGACGGGTTCGCGCCAGAGGCGGCGCAGCAAGTGGTAGTTCTCCACTGCGAGCGGAATGCCCTCACGGATGTCCTTGCCAAACCACGGGTAAACCGGGCCGGTGTTGCCGCGGCCTAGCATGAGGTCGACGCGCCCATCTGCCAGGTGCTGGAGGAATGCGTAGTCCTCCGCGAGGCGAACAGGGTCGTTGGTAGTGATCAGCGTGGTGGCAGTGGAGAGCTGAAGGTTCTTCGTCTGTGCCGCAATGTATGCCAGGTGGGTGGTGGGGGCCGAAGGCACAAAGGGCGGGTTGTGGTGCTCGCCGGTGGCGAAGACGTCGAGGCCCACCTCTTCTGCTTTGAGGGCAATCTCCGTGATAGCGCGGATGCGCTCGGCCTCAGTGGGGGTGTGGCCGGTGGTCGGGTCCTGGGTGACATCGCCGATGCTAAAGACTCCAAATTGCATGACATCCTCCTTTCTATGTCATGTCAACAAGGTTAGGGAGGGGAGTTATTCCCATTCGACTGCAGCAACCAATGTCGCGAGGTCGGCAGGCGTAGCAATGGATACAGGAAGTTGGGAAGGTTTGCCGTGCTCGGTGAGGAGGACCGCGCCGGGGTGGGTGCCGTCTGCCGCAGGGTCGGTGAGGGCATCGATGACCTCTTGCGCGCTGGCGGTGCGGGGCAGGAACTCTGCGCGGTCCTTGCGCTCTGCGAATTCCAGCACAGTGCTAATCGACGCCGCGTTAATCACACCGTCATCACCGAGATCTGCCGCAACCCATCGTGCAATGACGTTGGTGGTGAGAAGCGCCTGGTAAGTCCCGGATTCATAGATTGGGATCTGGGAATAGCCGGTCGTGTTAATAAGCTTCAAAGCCTCCATGATCGGGGTGTCAGGGGCAAGGGTGGTCACATCACGGCTAGCGAGCAGAGCCTGCGCTGTGGGTGGATCCGTGAGCAGGCGTTGCAGGTTTTCGAGCTGCTTGATGACGTGAGGGTGTGGGGTAGCGATGGGCTCACCGCTGAAGTAGCGGCCATGGGCGATGGCGTTGCGGAGGTTGCTAAAGTCCTTCAGCTGTTCTGCTTGGCGCTTGCTCAAAAGGTGTTTGTCGTGCGCGCGATCAACAATCCACCAGAAAGAATCAGAGTTCTTTGCCCCGATAGCTTGGCGGAGGAACTGCTCAATGTCATTAAAAGCGGAAAAGAATCTGGCCAAGGAGTTGTCGCTCATGCCGCCTAAGTGTACGGGTTCTTGGATTTGTGCTTAAGGCTCAAGCGATAAGAAAAATCTCGCCGTGAGCAACCCCGGTGGTCGGGGAAACTCACGGCGAGAATGCGGTATGCGCGATGCGTTGACCTTTAGAAGACGACGCGCAGGATGGACACCGTCGCCGCAGCGATGGCGGCGGCCGCCGGAAGGGTGATGACCCATGCCAAAGCGATGGGCTTCATCAGCTTCCAGTTGGCGGCGTGGTTCACAATGCCGACACCAAGGACGGCACCGATGAGGATGTGGGTCGAGGAGACCGGCAGGCCCAAGAGGGAAGCGGCCATGACGACGGCAGCAGCGGCCAGCTCGGCGGCGAAACCGGAGGAGGGGTGCATCTGGGTGAGGCCAGAACCAACGGTCTGGATGACGAAGCGGCCGATGAACCAGAGGCCGGCAACCAAGGCGATACCCATGGCTACCATGACCGGCAGCGGCACGGAAACTTCATCGGAGATCTGGTTGGTCTGCAAGACATCGAAGACCGCAGCGAAGGGGCCGATGGCGTTGGCGATGTCATTGGAACCGTGCGAGAACGCAAAGGCGGAGGCGGTGAAGACCTGCATCCAGGAGAAGAGGAGGAAGGTAGAGCGCTTCAGGGACTTCTTCTTCAGGGAGCGGGCAAAGATGAAGACGGCCATCCAGACGATGGCTCCAACCATGCCCATGACCAGGAAAGTTTCTAGGGCAGTGACATCGATGCCGGTGTGCTTCAGACCCTTGAAGAGCAACATCGCGGAGATAATCACGGCACCCAGAGCCGCGAGCAGCGGAACCCAGTTCTCGAGCGCGCGGTGTGCATTGACATCCTCGAGATCCTTGTTGAGGTTGTGCAGATCGCGGTAGTAGTCGGACTCGAGAGCCTCTGGGTCGTAGTCCTCTTCGGCGGTAAGAGCGGCGTCGCGAGCCATCGCATTTGTATAGGAGATCTGCTGCAGCTCGTTCATGCGCTCAAAGCGGGTCTTGTGCTCCTTGCGCAGCTCGGCGCGGCGAAGTTTGATGTCACGCAGGCGTTCGTCTGCGGCGTCGTTGTACACCAAGATGGAAGACTTGATCCACTTGAAAAGGAGGTACGCGGCAATACCGCCGAGAACCGGAGACAGCACCCAGGAGAAAGCGATGGTGCCAATTCCGCCCCATTGCACCATGTCCATGCCGCCCTTACCGGTGATGAAGCCGACGGTCAGAGCGGCGCCGACGATGCCGCCGACGATGGAGTGGGTGGTAGAAACCGGCCAACCCATGCGGGTGGCTACCAAAAGCCAGATGGCAGCGCCGAGCAGTGACGCCATCATGATGTAGACAAATTCCATCGGGTCGAGGCCATCGATGGCATCGAGGTCAACGATTCCGGAGCGGACCGTATCAGTCACCTCGCCGCCGGCGAGGATGGCACCGGATACCTCAAAGACCGCCGCGACAGCGAGGGCCTGCTTCATGGAGAGGGTTCCCGCGCCCACGGAGGTACCGAAGGAGTTGGCGACGTCATTGCCGCCAATGTTGAAGGCCATAAAGACAGCGAAGATAATTGCTGTAACAAGGACTACCTTGTTGGTTCCCTCAGCAACTTCTCCGTTGCCCCAAATGATGAAAAAGATCAGGGTGACAGCCGTGATGGCGCCGAAGAACAGGTGCCAAATCCAGTCCTTGTTCTTGCCATTCATCGACTCAAGATCAGGCATCGTCGGCGTGGCGGTGCTCAAGACGTCGTTCCTTTCATGAAGAGAACGCTGCGTGATGAGACAGTGTGAGCAGGCCGCGGGCGGGGCGCATTCGGCGTTGGCCCGGGCAGCGACATACCTGCCGCGGTGCAGGTGATAATGACATCACGCGCAGTTCTTTTATGCTTTTAAAGACAGAGCGGAACCCACCACGAACCGGCGGGAACTTGACTACCTTAAGGCATTAAGGTGTACGGCAGGTAAACATCTGGTGTATGTGAATCTAATCTGGGCTAATGGGGCACATTTGGGGGTGGTGCGACCTTGGGGTGGGCGCTTCTTAAGACCCTAAGACTTGTAAACCCCACGGCCTAAGGTGTCACACTGCTCCATTTTGCCGGAATTATAACCGGCGAGGAACGACTGCGCTCGGTCTTCGGAAGAGCCGTGCGTCCACGTATCGGGGCGTACTTCGCCGCCTGAGCGGCGCTGAATATTGTCATCACCCACGGCGCGTGCAGTGTTGACAGCATCAGTCACCTGCTGCTCGGTAATGGTTTCGAGCAGGGCATCGTCACCTTTGTCGGCGTAGTGCGCCCACAGGCCGGCATAGCAATCGGCCTGCAACTCAATCTTCACCGCGTTGGAATCCTCGCCGGGTTCGTTGTAATTCGACAGGCTGAGAGTTCCTTCCAGCTTTTGAATGTGGTGGCCGAATTCGTGGGCCACGATATACATTTGTGCCAATGGGGCGTTATCGCCGCCAAAGTTGCGGAGCTGATCAAAGAAGGCGGTGTCGAAGTAGGCCGACTCATCCGCCGGGCAGTAGAACGGGCCCGTGGCGCCGGAGGCCTGGCCACAGCCCGACATAGTGGTGTTGTTAAAAATGACGCGGCCAGGTTCGACGTAGTCGATGCCAGCCTGGTCTGGTAGCTGCTGCGCCCACACCTTGTCCACGGACTGGGCCGCAAACATGACGCGGCAATCGTCATACTTGTTGCCGTCTTCAGCGGTTTGGCAGTGCGCAAACGCGTCCTCCCCGCTTTCTTCGGGGCCGACCTGGGTCTGGTCGGCCTGGGGATCGCTTCCGGTGATGGCGCCGGGATCGCCGCCGAGAAGGAGATAGAGGCCGATGAGGAGGAGCGAACCAATGCCGCCGCCGGTAGCGATCATGCCGCCGCGGCCTCCACCGCCGGAGCTTGCTCGCTTACCATCAAAATTGGCGCCAGATTTAAAAGTCATGCTCCAGATTTTGCCACATGCTGGTGGTGGTGTCTGCTCGATAGTGGGTGCACCGCCATGCGCGCGGTGCTCACCCTAGCGCTGAGCAAGTCCGGTGCGGGCGGTAGACTTGGGCCGTTCAAGTACTTGCATCCCTCGGCGCGTGCTGTCTACGCGTGGCGTGAGTGGGTGTGAGCGTCAACGATGAGAAGGGATTGAACGAGAGTGCTGCGTACACATTTGGCAGGCGAACTGCGCAAGGAGTTGGCGGGGGAGACCGTCACCCTGACGGGGTGGGTCGCACGCCGTCGCGACCACGGTGGTGTTATCTTCATTGACCTGCGTGACCGCTCCGGCGTTGCCCAGGTTGTTTTCCGCGAGACCGAGGTAGCTGAGCGCGCCCACGATCTGCGTTCCGAGTACTGCGTCAAGGTCACTGGCGTCGTGGAGCCCCGCCCGGAGGGCTCGGCCAACCCGAACCTGGCCTCCGGCGAGATCGAGGTCAACGTCACGGACCTGGAGGTACTCAACAAGTCCGCAGCGCTGCCGTTCCAGATTGATGATCCATCCTCCTCCGGTGAGGTCGGTGAGGAGACCCGCCTGAAGTACCGCTACCTGGATCTGCGCCGCGAGCGCCAGCACGAGGCACTGCGCCTGCGCTCGGCCGCGAACCGCGCTGCCCGCCAGGTCCTGGACAGCCACGATTTCACTGAGATCGAAACCCCGACCCTGACTCGCTCCACCCCGGAGGGCGCCCGTGACTTCCTCGTGCCGGCACGCCTGAAGCCGGGCAGCTGGTATGCGCTCCCGCAGTCCCCGCAGCTGTTCAAGCAGCTGCTCATGGTCGCCGGAATGGAGCGCTACTACCAGATCGCTCGCTGCTACCGCGATGAGGACTTCCGTGCTGACCGCCAGCCGGAGTTTACGCAGCTCGACGTCGAAATGTCCTTCGTGGACCAGGATGATGTCATTGCTCTGGCAGAAGAGATCGTCTCCGCCCTGTGGAAGCTCATCGGCTACGAAATCAAGACCCCCATCCCGCGCATGACCTATGCCGATGCCATGAAGTACTACGGTTCCGACAAGCCGGACCTGCGCTTCGACATTAAGATCGTGGAGTGCACGGACTTCTTCAAGGACACCACCTTCCGCGTCTTCCAGAACGAATACGTCGGTGCCGTCGTCATGGAAGGCGGAGCCTCCCAGCCGCGCCGCCAGTTCGATGCATGGCAGGAGTGGGCAAAGCAGCGCGGTGCGAAGGGCCTGGCCTACATCACCGTTGCTGAGGATGGCACATTGGGTGGCCCGGTAGCCAAGAACATCACGGATGCCGAGCGCGAGGGTATTGCCGCCCACGTCGGCGCCAAGCCGGGCGATGCCATCTTCTTCGCTGCCGGCGAGACCAAGGCTTCCCGTGCGCTGCTGGGCGCAGCTCGCGGTGAGATTGCGAAGAAGCTCGACCTCATCAAGGACGGCGACTGGGCCTTCACCTGGGTCGTCGACGCACCGCTCTTCGAGCCCTCCGCCGATGCCACCGCCTCGGGTGACGTGGCTTTGGGCCACTCCAAGTGGACTGCAGTCCACCACGCCTTCACTTCGCCGAAGCCGGAGTACCTGGATAACTTTGACCAGAACCCGGGAGAGGCCTTGGCTTATGCCTACGACATTGTCTGCAATGGCAATGAGATTGGCGGCGGCTCCATCCGTATCCACGACCAGGATGTGCAGAAGCGCGTCTTCGACGTCATGGGCATCGGCGAAGAAGAAGCCCAGGAGAAGTTCGGCTTCCTGCTCGACGCCTTCCAGTTCGGTGCTCCGCCACACGGCGGCATCGCTTTCGGCTGGGATCGCATCGTCTCCCTGCTGGGTGGATTCGAGTCCATCCGCGATGTCATCGCCTTCCCGAAGTCCGGTGGCGGCGTCGACCCGCTGACCGACGCCCCCGGCACCATCCCCGCCGCGCAGCGCAAGGAGACCGGTGTGGACTTCAAGCCGGAGAAGGCTGCGAAGGCTGCCCAGGGTGAAAAGGCTGGGAAGGAGTCCTAAAGGCCCCACACCATGGGTGTACCTCATTGGGCCGACAACAAGTGGAAGCAGGCAAGCAAGTGAATCCGACGGGACACGAGTCCATGAATAATTCTGTGGCTGATGTCGTGGTAGCAGAAGCCTCACAGATGATTTCGCGCCGCTATGGCGGGGAGCCTGAGCTGAGTGACGTTGAGCAACTCACCGGCTCGGGCAATGCCGTGGTACTTCGTGCTCGGACGACTCCCAGCGCCTTCTTCCCGCATCGTTCGGTCGTCATCAAGTACAACCCGGTCACCGGGCACACTATTGATGACGCCGCACTTCTCCGTGAAGTGGTGGCCTATCAGTTCACCACGGCGCTGTCTGAGGAGGTCCGCCCAGGACCTGTGTTGCTCGCGCACGACGTGGACAAGCGCATTCTTGTGCTGTCCGACGCCGGCGAAGGCGACACCCTGGCGGACACCCTTGCGCGCAGCGGTGATGAAGACCGCGGCGAGCTGCTCAGGGCTCTGGGCAGCGCGTTGGGCAAAATGCATGCTGGGACCGCCGGGCGCGAAGAAGACTATGACGCCCTGCTCAAGCGCCAGTTACGTCGGCATCCCGAATACGCTGAGCACCAGGCATTGCGCGATGATTCCTTGCAGAGCTCCATTCTGATTGGTGCGGATATCCTCAGCGAGGCAGGACTGGAACCGCCGGAACACGTCCGCACATTGGCCCGTGCCGCCATGCAGAGTCTGAGTTCTGGCCGCAACCGCGCTTTTACTCCCTTCGACCTGTCCCCAGACAACATCATCGTCGGCTCAACGCTGACCTTCTTGGACTATGAGTGGGCCGGTTTCCGCAACGTCGGCTTTGACGTGGCCTGCGTGGTGGCCGGCTTCCCGCAGTTTCTTTTTTCTCGGCCGATCACTGATGCCGAGGCGGGGCTTTTCATCCATGCCTGGCAGCGCCGCATTGTCGATGTCTGGCCGCAGCTCGCCGATGAGAAGACGCTGCACGAGTTGCTCGTCTCCTGCCTCATCGGTTGGGCTCTGTCGAGCGTGACCACGATGTATGCCGGCGGGATCGAAGGGGTCGTCGCGTTGGCGGAAGGCAACGCTGAGATCTACCGTGACCCGCACCGTTCTCTGCTTCGTCGATCCGACCATGGTCCGTTCAGCGAGGATGAAATACTGATTCGGCGCGATCTTTATGAGACCTTCGAAGCGCTGTCGCGGTTTGCCGCGCAATGTAGCAATGACGGGTGCTCTGCGGTCGCCGAGTTTGGGCGAGCCGTGGCCTCTCGACTCCGGGAGCCCTGATGGGGCAGGAGTCACTCTTCGGCGATGACCAGTCAGCGCCAAGCCTGCCGGGTGGCCCCGATATGTTTGCAACCCACCCCGGTTCGCCGCTGGCCGCGCGCATGCGGCCGCAAAACCTCGATGAAGTAGTGGGGCAGAAGCACCTCCTGGAGCCGGGAACCCCGCTGCGTAGGCTGGTGGAAGGCTCAGGCGAGGCCTCCGTCATCCTGTACGGGCCGCCGGGAACCGGAAAGACGACGCTGGCCTCACTCATCGCATCTTCCTTGGGAGATAACTTCATTGGGCTTTCCGCCTTGGACTCCGGTGTGAAGCAGGTTCGAGAGGTGATCTCCCACGCCCGCCGTGAGCTGATTCAAGGGCGCCGCACCGTGCTGTTCATCGATGAGGTGCACCGCTTCTCCAAGACTCAGCAGGACGCGCTGCTCGCGGCCGTCGAAAACCGCACCGTGCTGCTCGTGGCCGCCACCACCGAAAATCCTTCCTTTTCCGTCGTGGCCCCGCTGCTTTCGCGTTCCTTGTTGCTGCACTTGGAGCCGCTGGACGACGCCTCCCTGCGCACCCTCGCCGAGCGCGCATTGACCAGCGAGCGGGGATTGGCGGGAAGGATCACCGCAACGGACGATGCTCTAGACCAGCTGGTGCTGCTCGCCGGGGGCGATGCTCGGCGCACACTGACCTATCTTGAGGCGGCGGCCGAGGCAGTGCCCGATGGCGGTGAACTCACCGTTGAGGTTCTCAAAGAAAACGTCAATCGCGCGGTGGTGCGCTATGACCGCGACGGCGACCAGCATTATGACGTGGTCTCCGCGTTTATTAAGTCCATCCGCGGTTCCGACGTGGATGCCGCGCTGCATTACCTGGCCCGCATGATTGAGGCAGGCGAAGACCCGCGTTTCATCGCCCGCCGGCTTATCGTGCATGCCTCCGAAGACATCGGAATGGCTGATCCCACCGCGCTGCCCACTGCCGTGGCCGCAGCGGAGGCCGCGGCCCTTATCGGATTACCCGAGGCGCGTATTCCGCTGGCTCAGGCGACAATCCATCTCGCTACGGCACCGAAATCCAATTCCGTTATCAACGCCATCAACGCGGCCCAGGCCGACGTTCGCGCCGGCAAGAGCGGGCATGTGCCCGCGCACCTGCGCGACGGCCATTATGAGGGAGCGAAACGCTTGGGCAATGCAGTGGGCTATCAGTACCCGCATGATGATCCGCGCGGTGTACTGTCCCAGCAGTATTTGCCGGAGACGCTGGCGGATGCCGAGTACTATCACCCCACCGACCATGGCGCGGAGAAGCGTGTGCGCGAGTACCTGGGAAGGCTGCGGGACATCATCCGGGGGCGGCGTCGCTAAGCACAGCACCGGACGGGTAAAGTTGAGCGCTGACTAGAAACCATTCAACAGTGAAGGAATTTTGCTCGTGAAGACTCATGAGATCCGGGAACGCTTTACCCAGCACTTCGTCAAGGCCGGCCACGAGGCCGTCCCCAGCGCGTCGCTGATCCTGGATGACCCGAACCTGCTCTTCGTTAACGCCGGCATGGTTCCCTTCAAGCCCTACTTCCTGGGCCAGCAGAACCCGCCTTTTGCTAACGGCACGGCGACCTCTATCCAGAAGTGCGTGCGCACCTTGGACATCGAGGAAGTGGGCATTACCACCCGTCACAATACCTTCTTCCAGATGGCGGGTAATTTTTCCTTTGGCCAGTACTTTAAGGAAGGCGCAATTACCCACGCCTGGAACCTGCTGACCACCTCCGTCGATGAAGGCGGTTTGGGCCTCGACCCGGAGCGTTTGTGGGTCACGGTCTACCTCGACGATGATGAGGCGGCCGATATTTGGCACAACAAGATCGGCGTGCCCACCGAGCGTATTCAGCGCCTAGGCATGGAAGACAACTACTGGTCCATGGGTATTCCCGGGCCGTGCGGTCCGTGCTCTGAGATCTACTATGACCGCGGGCCGGAATATGGCCAGGATGGCGGCCCGATTGCGGATGATAACCGCTACATGGAGATCTGGAACTTGGTCTTCATGCAGAACGAGCGTGGCGAAGGCATCGGCAAGGGCAACTTCGAGATCGTGGGCGAGCTGCCCAAGAAGAACATTGATACCGGCATGGGCATCGAGCGCGTGGCCTGCATCCTGCAGGGTGTGGACAACGTCTACGAGACGGACCTGCTGCGCCCGGTCATCGACGTAGCCGAGGAACTTACCGGTGCGACGTACGTTCCGGATGCTCCGAAGGAAGACCTCATTCGCTTCCGCGTGGTGGCGGACCACTCGCGTACCGGCATGATGCTCATTTTGGACGGCGTTACCCCCGGTAACGAGGGTCGTGGCTACATTCTGCGTCGCTTGCTGCGCCGCATCATCCGCTCCGCCAAGCTGCTTGGCGCGAAGGGTGAGACCATGGAGCGTTTCATGAACACCATCATGGACACCATGACCCCGTCCTACCCGGAGATCGCCGACAACCGCGAGCGTATCCTGCGCGTTGCCGTGGCGGAGGAGAAGGCCTTCCTGAAGACGCTGGAGTCAGGCACCAAGCTTTTCGACGAAGCCGTGGAGGAACTGAAGAGCACCTCTCGTGCGGCCACCCCGAAGGTCCTCTCCGGCGAGAAGGCTTTTGAGCTGCACGATACCTATGGTTTCCCCATCGACCTGACCTTGGAGATGGCTCAGGAAGCCGGTTTGACCGTAGACATGGAAGGCTTCGACGCCGCCATGGGCGAGCAGCGCCGCCGCGCCAAGGCCGATAATCAGGCTAAGAAGCATGGTCATGCTGACCTGTCGCTCTACCGCGAGTGGGTGGATAACCACCCGACGTTGTTCACGGGCTATGAAACCCTGGAGTCCGAGGCCAAGGTCATCGGCCTTGTGCGCGATGGTCAGAAGGTAACCGAGGTCGAGGCAGGAGATACCGTCGAGGTAATCCTGGACCAGTCGCCGCTTTATGCTGAAGCCGGTGGCCAGACCGCCGACCATGGTCGAATCTTCGCGGGCGAGACCCTCCTTGAGGTCAACGATGTGCAGAAGATTGGCAAGAAGCTGTGGGTGCACAAGGCTACGGTGACCGCCGGTGGGCTTGAGTTGGGCAACGGCGTGACGGCTGCCGTTGATGAACAATGGCGCCACGGCGCCGTGCAGGCGCACTCGGCGACGCACCTTATCCACGCAGCGCTGCGCCAGGTGCTAGGCCCGACTGCAGTCCAGGCTGGTTCCTTGAACCGACCCGGCTACCTGCGCTTTGACTTCAACTACACCGACCAGCTCACCCAGGAGCAGCTCGATGAGATCGCTTTGGTGACGAACCAGGCGGTGGACCAGCACTTCCCGGTCAATACCATCGAGACGTCTTTGGAGAAGGCCAAGGAGATGGGCGCGATGGCCCTCTTTGGTGAGAACTACGGTTCCGAGGTCCGCGTCGTGGAGATGGGTGGCCCGTTCTCCATCGAGCTCTGCGGTGGTACGCACGTGAAGAACACCGCTGAGATTGGCCCGGTGTCTGTCCTTGGCGAATCCTCCGTGGGTTCGGGCGCGCGCCGTATCGAGGCTTATTCGGGTCTGGATGCATTCCGCTTCTACTCCAAGGAGACCGCACTCGTGGAAGGCGTGTCCCGCGAGCTCAAGGTGCAGACTGAGGATCTTCCGGAGCGCATCGCGCAGCTGACGGAGAAGCTCAAGGCCGCTGAGAAGCAGATTGCGGAGCTGCACAAGGCCCAGCTCATGTCGCAGACCGCGGAGATGATTTCTGGTGCGACCACCGTTAATGGCTTCACCCTCGTATCGGTCAAACTTCCTAACGGAGTAAACGGCGGTGATCTGCGCACGTTGGCCTCGGATATCAAGAACCGTCTCGGTGATGTCGCCGGTGTGGTTGTCCTGGCATCGGAGAACGAGGGCGGCAAGCTCCCGTTCATCGTTGGCGCCACTAAGCCTGCCGTCGAGCGCGGCGTCAAGGCTGGTGACTTGGTCAAGGTTATTTCTGGCTATGTTGACGGCAAGGGCGGCGGAAAGCCCGATATGGCTCAAGGTTCCGGCGCCAACGCTGAAGGTCTCCAGCAGGCCTTCGACGCCGTCCGTGATGAGCTCGAAGCCCACTAACGAACGCGCCCTAGTTGGCTGCAGTTGTAGCTGACTCGCAGAATCAGGAGGAGCACGATGGCCGTAGAACCCGACAAACCAGTCGCGGACGATCCCGGCCCGGGGCGCCGTTTGGGCCTCGACGTCGGTACTGTCCGCATCGGCGTGGCCGTCTCTGACCGGGACGCGCGCTTGGCCATGCCGGTCGAAACCGTCCGGCGTGAGACCGGGTTTAAAGACCGCGATCAGGGTGATATCGACCGCCTGCTTGAGCTGATTTACGAGTATGACGTGGTTGAGGTAGCCGTTGGTTTGCCGCGCGATCTCAAGGGCAATGGTTCATCAAGTGTTAAACATGCCAAGGAAATCGCGTTTCGTATCCGCCGCCGCTTGGCAAAAGATGACAGGATGAAAGAACCTCCGCCCGTGCGTATGGTGGATGAACGCCTTACTACCGTGGTCGCCTCCTCCGCATTGCGGGCCTCTGGCGTATCAGAGAAGCGAGGTCGCTCGGTGATTGACCAAGCAGCCGCGGTGGAAATTTTGCAATCCTGGCTGGATGCGCGCCATTTCGCGTTGAACGGCCACAGCCCTTCAAACGTAGGAGACGAAGTACGTGAGCCGTAAACCTTCACGCATCGGACGCTCGATGGAACCCCAATATGTCAAGCGCCGTCAGCGCGGCATGGCCGTGCTCATTGCGAGCTTGGTCCTGATCATCGGTGGACTTGGCTACATTGGTTTCCGCCTGTTGGGAGGGGGCAGCACCTTGGACTATGAGGGGCAGGGCAATGGAGTAACCCAGCTTGTTCAGGTTCCGGAGGGCTCGTCGATGAGCGAGCTGGCACCTGAATTGGCGGAGAAGAACGTGGTGAAGACGCCCGAAGCTTTCTCTTCTGCGGCCAACTCGAATCCGCGCGCGAGCCAAATCAAGCCTGGATTCTACCGCCTTCAGGAGGAGATGAGCGCGAAGTCTGCCGTCGAAGCGCTGCTTGATGAAGGCAACATGGTTGACCTCCTCGACGTGCAGGGCGGAGCTACGCTTCTCGACGTCAACGTGGTCGGCGGTGATGTCCGCTACGGTATTTACTCGCTGATTTCTCAGGTCTCCTGCAAGGAGGGCGAATGCGTATCCGCCGAGGAGCTGGAGAAGATCGCGGCCACGGTGGATCCTGCTGAGCTGGGTGCGCCGGAGTGGGCATTGGAGGAAATTCGTGCCCGCGGTGAGGACCCCAAGCGTATTGAGGGCCTTATCGCTCCGGGCCAGTACGTCCTCGATCCGAACATGGACGCTAAGGAGATTCTGACGGATCTCATCACACGTTCGACGAAGAAGTACAACGACACCAATATCGTTGACCGCGCCCAGGCAATTGGCCTCAAGCCCTACGAGCTTCTTACTGCGGCTTCGCTGGTGGAGCGCGAGTCCCCGGCCGGTGAGTTCGACAAGGTCGCCCGTGTAATCCTCAACCGCCTTGATGAGCCGATGCGCCTCGAGCTGGACTCCACGGTCAACTATGGCCTCGAGGATGTTGAGCTGGCCACCACCGATGAGGATCGCCACCGCGAGACTCCTTGGAATACCTACGCGAAGGACGGTCTCCCTGACTCACCGATTGCCTCTCCTTCGGAGGAAGCTATCGGGGCCATGGAGAACCCCGCGGAGGGCAACTGGCTCTTCTTCGTCACCGTCGACGACAAGGGCACCACGGTGTTTACCGATAATTACGACGAGCACCTCGCCAACGTCGATGACGCTGTTCGCTCCGGCATCCTTGACAGCCAGCGCGAAGGCGCTGGCGAGCCGCCGGCCGGCGAGCCACCGGCTGAGGAGCAGTAACCTGATGCCCCGCGCCGCAGTTCTGGGCAGCCCTGTCGCTCATTCCTTGTCCCCGGTCCTCCATAACGCAGGCTATGAAGCTGTGAATTTGGAGGATTGGGACTACACCAAGATTGAGGTGACGGACCTAGCTGCCTTCCTCGCCGATGCGGGGGAGGAGTACCGCGGCTTTTCGGTCACCATGCCGCTCAAGTTCGACGCACTCGCCTGCGCGAACATCGTCAGCGAACGCGCCGAGCTCATCGGCTCCGCGAATACCTTGGTGCGCACCGAAGACGGGTGGCGTGCGGATAACACGGATACCGAGGGAGTACTGGGCGCGCTCGACGAGCTGCTTGGAACGTCCCAACCGTCGACGGCACTGCTCATCGGAGCAGGTGGAACCGCACGGCCTGTCCTGTGGGGCCTAGCCCAGCGCGGTGTGCAGGACGTTACGGTGCTCAATCGCTCCGACCGCATCGCCGAGCTGCGCCCGCTGGCTGATGACCTTGGCCTCACCCTCCACGCGGCAACGTTCAGCGATGATCTCGCGGGGCTTGCGCGTTCGGTAGATCTCGTGGTCTCCACCGTTCCCTCCGCCGCCGTGGAAGAGCACCTAACGCAGCTGGCCAAAGCTCCGGTATTTGACGTTATCTATGATCCGTGGCCAACTCCGTTGACCGTTTATGCCGCTGCCGACGGCTACCCGACAGTCGGCGGGCACGTCATGTTGGCCAACCAGGCCTATTCGCAGTTCGAGCAGTTTACAGGGCACACCGCTCCACGGGCAGAGATGCTGGCTGCTCTAAACAAGGCGCTCAAGCTACCCTGATCGGTTCCCCAAACCACTGCGTGCGCCTTGTCTTTCCGCGCGGTAGGCTGCGGGCTATGGGGGATGTGCTTTTCTTGGCGTGGGGGTGCGCCTTAATTGTTTATGACCTGCGTTTTAAGCGCTTGCCTAATTTTCTGACGCTGCCGGCCGCGGCTTTATCGTTGTGCTGGTTCAGTTTGGCGGGCCTGCTCTGGCTAGGCCTGTACGTGTTAGTGGCGCGTTTTAGCCGTGCAGGAAGCGTGGGCGGGGGCGACCTCAAGCTGGCTCTGCCTCTGGGAATGGTGACCGCCCACGCAGCGGGCCTACCAGGGGTTGCGTTGGCGATGATGGGGGCGGCGCTCAGCACGGTGTTGTGGGGAATCATCACGCGGGATAGGGCGCCTGCGCATGGTCCTGGGATGCTGTTTGCTGCGACTCTCGTCGTGTTCTTTAGCCCCAACACGGTGTGATAGTTGGCCTAGTGACCACGAAAGAAGCCCTGGCATGCGATAATAGTCCGCATGCTTCGTTGGACTACCGCAGGTGAATCTCACGGTCAAGCGCTCATTGCACTCATTGAGCACATGCCGGCAGGGGTTCCCGTTTCCCAAGACGACATCGCTCTCCAGCTCTCTCGCCGCCGCCTTGGCTATGGACGTGGCGCGCGCATGAAGTTTGAGGCTGATGACCTCACCCTGCTCAGCGGCATCCGCCACGGCTTGACCCTGGGCAGTCCTATCGCCATCATGATCGGCAACACTGAGTGGCCAAAGTGGACCACCATCATGTCGCCCGATGCCTTGGATCCGGAGGATCCGGAGTCCGCTAAAGCTATGGCTTCCGGTCGCGGCGCCCCGCTGACCCGCCCGCGCCCCGGCCACGCTGATTTTGCTGGCATGGTGAAGTTTGATCACTCGGAGGCGCGCCCCATCTTGGAGCGCTCTTCCGCGCGTGAGACCGCCGCCCGCGTGGCTGCAGCCACCGTCGCACGCAACTTCCTCCGTGAAACATTGGGCGTCGAAGTGCTCTCCCACGTGATCTCGATTGGCGCCTCCGAGCCCTATGAAGGCCCGTCGCCCAGCTTTGCAGAAATCGAAGCTATCGATGCTTCTCCGGTTCGGGCCTGCGATAAGGCCGCAGAGGAATCTATGATCTCAGAGATTGAAACCGCTAAGAAGCAAGGCGATACCCTTGGCGGCATCGTTGAGGTCATCGTGGAGGGCCTGCCAATTGGCTTGGGCTCGCACACGTCAGGGGAGGACCGTCTCGACGCACAGCTCGCCGCTGCCTTGATGGGCATTCAGGCCATCAAGGGCGTTGAAGTCGGTGATGGTTTTGCTGAGGCCCGCCGTCGCGGAAGCGAGGCTCATGATGAGATGGTCCGAACCGATCGCGGCGTGGATCGAGAAACTAACCGGGCGGGCGGTCTAGAAGGTGGAATGACTAACGGCCAGACGCTGCGCTTGCGCGCGGCGATGAAGCCGATTTCCACAGTTCCGCGTGCCTTGAAGACGGTGGATATGGCCACAGGTGGAGCGGCGACCGCCATCCATCAGCGCTCCGATGTGTGTGCGGTTCCGGCTGCTGGTGTTGTTGCAGAAGCAATGGTGGCGTTGGTCCTTGCGCGCGCCGTGTTGGAAAAGTTTGGTGGAGATAGCCTCGCTGAGACTAAGCGGAACATCGCCTCCTACCAGGACTATGTGGCAAGCCGCCTGGATTGGGGTGAAGCATGAGCTCCCCACACGTCGTCTTAGTTGGGCCTCCCGGCTCTGGAAAGACTACGATTGGTCGCCGCTTGTCACGGGCGCTGAACTGTGACGTTGTTGATTCTGATGATCTGATCGAGGCCCGCTACGGCAAGGCCTGCGGTGAAGTGTTTTCTGAACTGGGTGAGCCGGCATTCCGTGAGGTAGAAGCAGAAGCGGTGCGCGAGGCACTGGCCACCACTGGGGTCGTGAGCCTCGGCGGCGGAGCAGTGCTGACCGAATCCACACGTGCCTTGCTCGATAACCTGACCGTCGTATTCCTCGATGTCACGCCGGAAGAAGGCGTAAGCCGCACGTTGGGTGATGCGAACCGCCCCGTGTTGGAATCTGCAGATCCATTGGCGCACTATACCCAGCTTTTGGAGGCGCGCCGCCCCCTTTACTCGGAGGTAGCTGATTTGAAGGTGCGCACCGGTGTGCGCTCCCCGCAACAGGTAGTGGGCGATATTTTGAGTTTCCTTGAAACCCTCTAAAACACCGGCTGCTTTGCTTTAACCTCATGATGAAGCCGCACAATCACCGCTAGCCCAACCAAAGGAGCACTACTCATGCACACTATTCCGGTTAATGGACCTTCACCTTATGAAGTCACAATTGGCACTGGTCTGAGCACAGAAATTATTGGGCGCGTGGCGGACATTGGAGCGGTTAAGGTGGCGGTCATTCACCAGCCGCCGCTCGCGCAGGCTGCCGGTGACCTCGCCGAGCAAGCTCGTGCACAGGGAATTGAGGCAACTCTGGTCGAAGTGCCCGATGCAGAGGCAGCTAAGCAGCTCGATGTACTTGCCCGGCTTTGGGATACCTTCGGGGAGGCTGGTTTCAGCCGCCGTGACGCCGTTATTGGTCTCGGCGGCGGTGCCGTGACCGACTTGGCAGGCTTTGCCGCAGCGACGTGGATGCGCGGCATCCCCGTAATCCAGGCGCCGACCACACTGCTAGCGATGGTGGACGCGGCCGTTGGTGGAAAGACAGGTATTAACACTGCCGCAGGCAAGAACCTTGTTGGGGCTTTCCACGAGCCGGACTCAGTCTTTGTCGATCTGGACCACCTGCGCACCCTACCTGCCGACGAAATCGTCGCCGGTTCCGCAGAAATCATCAAGACTGGCTTCATCCATGATCCGCGCATCATCGAGCATTACCTTGCGGATCCTGCCGCTTGCCTGGAGCCCGACGGCCTGCTGCCCGAGCTCATCCAGCGTTCCATCGCGGTCAAGGCGCACGTGGTGGGCCAGGACTTAAAGGAATCGGGGCTGCGCGAAACCCTCAATTACGGCCACACCTTCGGCCACGCCGTAGAGCGCCGCGAAAACTACACTTGGCGCCACGGCCGCGCGGTAGCAGTGGGCATGATGTTCATCGCCTACTTGTCCCACGCACGCGGGCTTATCGACGCCAACCTGGTAGCCACCCACCGCGACATTCTCACCCGAATTGGGTTGCCCACAACCTATGAGCAGGGCCATTTCGAACAGCTGCTGGATGGCATGCGCCATGACAAGAAGAACCGCGGTGGCCACATCCGTTTTGTGGCCCTCACGGGAATCGGGGAAACCACGCGCTTGGAAGATGCTACCGTCGACGAGCTACGCGCAGCCTATGCGCAGCTCGCCTCATAAAAGCTTAAGGAGTTTGCCATGACCATTCTCGTTCTCAACGGCCCGAACCTCAACCGTCTGGGCAAGCGTCAACCAGAAATCTATGGCAGCGAAACCCTAGAGGACATCGAGCGTCGCGTCCGCGCAGCGGCGGGGGAGGAAGAGATCGTCTTCTTCCAGTCCAACCACGAGGGCGAGCTCATCGAGCAGGTGCATCGTGCCGCCGACGAAGGCTGGCCCGTCATCATCAATCCGGGTGGGTTTACGCATACGTCGGTGGCACTGCGCGATGCCCTAGCGGAAGTAGCCGATGGTCCAGGTTTCGTTGAGGTACACCTATCTAATGTGCACGCGCGGGAAGCATTCCGTCAGCACTCCTACCTGAGCCCGATAGCACGCGGTGTCATCGCTGGGCTTGGCTCTTATGGATATGTCGCGGCACTGGGGTACTTCCTCGCAAATTAGCTATCATGGAGTATCGCTTGAAATGAATGGAGTGGTTCTCATATGGCATTAGCCGATACTCGTTATAGCAACCGCCGCCGCAAGCTCATGACCGTGCTCTCTGGTCAGCGCGTCGACGCGATCATCGTCACCCATTTGACGCACGTGCGCTACCTTACCGGCTTCTCCGGTTCGAATGGTGGTCTATTGTTGCGCAAGGACCTCTCCGCGCTCATGGCTACGGACGGCCGCTACACCACACAAATTGCTGAAGAGGTCCCGGATATCGAAGCCAGCCTCGGTCGCGATGTGGGCCCGCACCTGCTGGGGCAGGTTTCTGAGGACCTTCGCGTTGGCTATGAAGCCGACTATGTCACCGTTTCACAACTTGAGCGGCTGGAGAAAGCAAAACCGGAGGGCGTTACTCTGGTGCCTGTCACCGGCGTAGTAGAGAAGATTCGCCTCGTCAAGGACAATGTCGAGCTTCAAAAACTCGAAGAAATCGCAGCTTTGGCAAACCAGGCGCTGACCGAACTCGTCGAGGCCGGGGAAGTAGCCGCTGGACGCACGGAGCGCCAGGTGGCCGCCGACCTTGAATACCGGATGCGCATGCTTGGCTCGGAACGCGTGAGCTTCGACACCATCGTGGCCTCCGGCGAGAACTCTGCAAAGCCCCACCATGGTGCGGATGACCGCGAACTGCGCAAGGGCGATTTGGTAACGATTGACTTCGGCGCTCACCTCCGCGGCTTTAACTCAGACTGCACCCGTACCTTCGTCATCGGTGAGGTTTCTGATTTCGCCCGCGAAATCTATGACATTGTCCTGCGCGCCCAGGAAGCGGGTGTCAAGGCAGCGGTGCCAGGTGCCAAGCTTCTCGACGTCGACGCGGCCTGCCGCGACATTATTGCCGATGCTGGCTATGGTGACTACTTCGTTCACTCCACCGGCCACGGCATTGGTCTCGACGTGCATGAAGGGCCTTATGCGGCCACAACCGGAAAGGGTACGTTGGCTGAGGGCATGACCCTGACCATTGAGCCCGGCATCTACGTCCCAGGCAAGGGAGGAGTGCGCATCGAGGACAGCCTCATTATCACTTCAGGGGCCCCGAAGATCATCACGGCTTACCCGAAGGACCTTCAGGTGCTGTAGCTAGCACCCCTTGGCGCCGTACTTGATGCGCGTACGGTATGCTTAGACACTGTTTTCATAGTTTCGACTACAAGTTATTTGGGAGAGTCATTTCATGGCAGATACCACTGATTTCAAGAACGGCCTCGTTCTGAAGATCGACAACAAGCTGCAGCAGATTGTTGAGTTCCAGCACGTCAAGCCCGGCAAGGGCCCGGCATTCGTGCGCACCAAGCTCAAGGACGTGGTCTCTGGCAAGGTGACCGACAAGACCTTTAACGCTGGTGTGAAGGTGGAGACCGCCAACGTCGACCGCCGCGACATGACCTACCTGTACAACGATGGCCAGAACTACGTGGTCATGGATGATAAGACTTTTGAGCAGTTCGAGCTTCCGTTTGATAAGTTCGGCGACGCTGGCAAGTTCCTGCTGGAGAACATGCGCGTTCAGGTGTCCTTCCATGACGCTGAGGCTTTGTTCGGCGAGCTGCCGATCTCCGTTGACCTGAAGGTGGAGCACACCGAACCGGGCCTGCAGGGTGACCGCTCCAATGGTGGCACCAAGCCGGCAACGCTCGAGACCGGTGCCGAGATTCAGGTTCCGCTGTTCATTGAGATCGGAAACGTTCTCAAGATTGATACCCGTACCGGCGAGTACCTCTCTCGCGTCAACAACTAAGATGACCCAACCAGAGCCAAACTATAAGCGCCACACGGCGCGCTACCGAGCACGTCGCCGCGCCGCGGATATTCTTTTCGAAGCTGAATCGCGCGACGTCGATCCGGTAGCCATCGTTGAGGACCGCGTAGAGCTGGCCCGCGACCCTGAAAACGGCGTGGCGCCGGTCGCGGACTATACCCGTGAAATCGTCAGCGGAGCTGCCGAAGAACTGGATGACATCGATGACGCGATCGCCCGCTACCTCTCCAGCGAGTGGTCGCTCGAGCGCATCCCGGCTGTCGATCGTGCGATCATGCGCGTAGCGGTATGGGAAATCCTCTTTAACGCGGACGTTCCTAACGCTACCGCGCTCGTCGAAGGCGTGGAGCTTGCCTCGGAATACTCCAATGACAAGGCAGCACCTTATATCCACGCTGTGTTGGATGACGTCATCCAGGCCCAGTCTGCGGATAGCCCAATGGACTCGGCATCTGCCGTGGAATCTGAAGAACCCGCTGAGACTGCGGAAGATGAAGGCGACTCCGAGTAGAGCCTACGTCTTTCCCTGAATCCCGAAACTCCGGCCAACTAACCTTTGTGGACTGGCCGGAGTTTTGTCTTGGTCGAGTTCAAATAGGAAACTGCCCTAGCTGCCAATGATCCTGAACCTGCCTGCGGCAGGAGCAAAGGTGTTGGCAACTAGGGCAGTTGCGGTAGTGATGCTGCGTGCTAGAGCAGCGAAGAGAGGAAATCCTTAGTGCGCTGGTGCTGCGGATTGTCCAAGACTTGCTCGGGGGTGCCGGTTTCAATGACGCTGCCGCCGTCCATGAAGACGATGTTGTCGGCGACTTCACGTGCAAAGCCCATCTCGTGAGTAACGACGAGCATGGTCATGCCATCGGCGGCAAGCTCCTTCATAACGCGGAGGACTTCGCCGACCAGCTCGGGGTCGAGGGCGGAGGTGGGTTCGTCGAAAAGCATCAGCTTTGGATCCATGGCCACAGAGCGGGCAATGGCGACGCGCTGCTGCTGACCACCGGAAAGCTGCACCGGGTACGCATCTGCCTTGTGCGCGAGGCCCACCTTTTCCAGCAGTTCCATCGCTTTCTTCTTTGCCTGTTCTGGATTCTGCTTTTTCACCTGGACGGGGGCCTCGATGATGTTCTCCAGGACTGTGCGGTGGCTGAACAGATTGAACTGTTGGAACACCATGCCGATGTCTTGGCGTTGAGCGGCGGCTTCCTTTTCGGAGATTTCATAGAGCACGCCGTTGCGTTCACGGAATCCGATGAGTTCGCCGTCGACGTAGAGGCGGCCGGCCGTGACCTTCTCTAGGTGATTGCAGCAGCGAAGGAAGGTTGATTTTCCGGAACCGGAGGGGCCCAGTAGGCAGGTGACCTCGCCGGGCATGACGGTGAGATCGATGCCCTTGAGAACCTCGAGCTGACCGAAGGATTTATACACATTCTGTGCAGAGATCATTGGGGTGGTCATTAGTTCTTTACCTCCGGGATGACAGACACGTTGCGGGGAATGGTTCCTTCAGCATCCGCCAGCGCAGCCAGCTGGCGGCCGGTGAGCTCGCGGGTGGCGCCACGTTCGAAGCGGCGCTCCAAGAAGTACTGGCCCACCATAAGAAGCGAGGTGATGGCCAGGTACCACGTCGCTGCCACCATGAGTAGCGGGATGGGCTCGAAAAGCGCAGCGGAGATATCCGTGGCGCGGCCGAAAATCTCTGCGGTGTAGGGAATTGCCACCACAAGGGAAGACGTCTTCAGCAAGGAAATGAACTCATTACCGGTCGGCGGGATGATGATGCGCATGGCCTGCGGGAGAACCGTGCGGCGCATGGTCATCCACCAGCCCATACCCAGGGCCTTGCTGGCTTCCTTCTGGCCCTCGGGAACCGAAGAGATGCCGGAGCGGACGATTTCCGCCATGTAGGCGGCTTCGTTCAGGCCCAAACCGAGCACGGAGAGCAGGAATGCATTGGTGAGTACCTCCGTGAGAGAAATCTCCGTAAACCCGAGGTTGATGGATTGGTAGAGCGCGGAGAGCAGGCCCCAGAAGACGAGCTGCACGTAGATCGGGGTTCCTCGGAATAGCCACAGGAAGATCCAGGACACACCCCCGAGCACGGGGTTGGGGGACATACGCATCACGGCGAGAGCGGCGCCGCCCACGACGCCAATGATCATCGCCAGAATCGTAATCGCGATGGTGTGCAGCGCGGCGGTGGCGATGCGAGTGTCGAAGAGGTATTGGAAGTAAGTGCCCCACCCGAAGGCCTCGTTGCGCGCCGAAGAGATGATGAACCACACAGCAAGAAGAACGAGGAGGGCGGCGAAGATCCATCGCCACGGGTGGCGAAGTGGCCGGGCTTCGATCTTCGGTGGGGTAGCCGAAGCCGCAGAATCCGATGCTGCCGGGAGAGAGGAATTAGTCATTGATCGGCCTTTCATTAATCATTGCGTGTTCGACGAGCCCCTCGGTAACGCCCCATTTTTCGAGGATTTCTGCGTAGGCCCCGGTGTCAATAAGGTGCTGGAGCGCGGCTGCCACGGCAGGTCCGAGTTCGGAGTCCTTAGGTACGGCAAACCCATAGGGAGCGGCGTCAAACATTTCGCCGACCATGGACATACGCCCGTCCGAGCGGTTGACCGCCCACGCAGAGACTGGTGAGTCCGCCGAAAGCGCGTCCGCGCGGCCCATGAGTACCGCGAGGGCGGCGTTGTCACTCGTGTCATAGGGGAGGATGGTCAGGTCCCCATCGCAGGCTTCTTGCTTCGGACGTAAGTCGTCCGTCTCGGACACGGTGGTGCGCTGCACCGCGACGGTGAGGCCACAGGGATTCGATGGATCAACCTTGTTGGGGCCGTCGGTGAGCTCCGCCCACTGAATGCCGGCGTAGAGGATATCGACGAAATCGAAGTTCTCACGGCGCTCGTCAGTATCGGTAAACCCAGACCCGCCGAGATCGATCTGCCCGGACTGGACTGCCGGCAAAATCATGGAAAAGTCCTGCTCCACCGGCTGGAATTTGAGGCCCATCACTTGGGCGACTGCATTGGCCAAGTCCATTTCAAGGCCGATGAGCGAACCATCGGAATCCTTGAACTCGAAAGGCGCAAACGGTGGGTTTGTGCCTACGGTGAGGACCCCATCTGCGTCCTGGTACATCGCGGCGATCTCGGGTACTTCGTCCACGTTAGGCTCTGACCAGCCTTCTGGCAGCGCCGGCTCCTCGTTGGTGACGCAGCCGGAGAGGGCAACGGAGGCCAGCGCTCCGACGGCGCCCACGACGACCTTCTTCTTATTCATGCTTTAACTCTCTTGATAACTTGCGGCTTTGCGCCTATCCACGACGATGAAAATGGCGACGATGATGCCGCCGAGCGCGAACATGAGCAGGATAAGCGGTGTGGAAGCATCCTGGTCCGCGCCCCACGGCCATAATGCGCGAAGTGAGCCGAGCATAAATCCGGCCATGGCGGCCAAGGTCGGATCGCGGTGGGTATCGAGCAGGTAATTCAAAACCTTGACGAACGCGGCAAGGCCGCACACCGCGCCAAGGGCGAAGACGCCCACAACGGTCATGTCCCGGTCAGAGACCGCGCCAATGACAGGCTGGTAGAGGCCCATCGTCAGCAAGATGAGTGAGCCCGACACGCCGGGGAGAACGAGCGCGCAGACGGCCACCATGGCCGCCAAGAACACCACAATCAGGCTGGGGTCTTCGACAGGCGTTGAAGTAAAGCCGGTAACGAAGAAGATCGCGACGGTGGCGATGATGAATGCAGCTATGGACGCGGGCGTAAACCGCGACATCATGCTAATTGGAACGATGATGGACACGGCGACCATGCCGAGGAACAATGCGCGGGACAAGGACACTTGCCCTTCCACAAAGTTGTGGAGCAGCGTAGAAAAACCGAAGACGGCAAGGAACATGCCGGCGGCGACTGAGACGAGGAAGCCCCATTCAGCTTTTTTGAAACGGCCGGAAATGAGATCATTGGCGTTGTGCAAAGCGCGTTCATAGATGCCTACGATGAGCGCGACGGTGCCTCCGGAAATTCCGGGGACCAGCTCGGCCATGCCAATGAGGGCGCCGCGAATGGCGTTAAGAATATAGTGCATAAACCGAAAGTAACGTTGACAGTCTCCTCGGTGGGGATGCCGTGCCGAGGGAGAGGAATGAGCAGATGACTCCTTATTCTCTCATTGTGCGACGCGCTTATGCAAACTATTCAGCCCATAGAAGGTTATACGTTGACTACATCGGCAAGCGCTTTGCCACTTCGCCATAGATTGAGCCCAAGATGGCGAAGGCGGCGAGGCCTACGAGACCGTCGAGAAGCACGGTGTAGAAGGTATTCAATTGCGGGTCATCGGAGGAGGCTGCGGACTTGCGCAGCTCCTGGTAATAAGAGGAGCCTTCCACCTTGGAAGAAACTTCCTTGTCGGTGCTGGATTCCGCAGCGGTAGCAACAGTGGTACCGCCCAAGGTAAGGGCGGCTGCGGTGCTCAAGGCAATGATCGTGCGACGCATGATGACGGGTTCCTTTCGGTTGAAAACACTAATACCCCACAACATTCTCTGTTGCGGGGTGGAATTGTGCCCCTGGTGAGACTCGAACTCACACTACACGGGTTTTGAATCCGTTGCCTCTGCCAATTGGGCTACAGGGGCGCACAAGCAACGATACTAGCGCAGCTGACCAATGGGAACCTAATTGCCTGCCTAAGGGCAGCGTCGGTGCTGATTGGCGCAACACGTTAGGATGGGCCGGGTGACTACTTCTCAGCCCCGACTCTTGCTCATCGACGGCCACTCCATGGCCTTCCGCGCATTTTATGCACTGCCCGCGGAGAACTTTTCTACCTCGGGCGGGCAGCATACGAATGCGGTCTACGGATTCCTTTCCATGCTGGCGAATATCTTGGCGGAGGAGAAACCGGACTTCGTCGCGGTAGCCTTCGACGTGGGCCGCAAGACCTTCCGCACGGAGATGTTCCCCGCCTACAAGGCACAGCGCGAAGCCGCGCCGGAAGAGTTCCGGGGGCAGGTTGAGCTCATCCGTGAGGTTTTGGAGACGCTGGGAATCACCACGCTGTCGCGCGAGAACTTCGAGGCCGATGACATCGTGGCTACGTTGTCCACGCAGGCGGGCGCGGACTATGAGACCTTCCTGGTCACCGGTGACCGCGACTATTTGCAGCTTGTCAACGACTCCACGACCGTCCTCTATCCCATGCGCGGGGTGTCCAAGCTACATCGCTTTACCCCGGAGGCCGTGGAGGAGAAGTACGGTCTGACCCCGCAGCAATATCCGGACTTTGCTGCCCTGCGCGGAGATCCTTCCGATAACTTGCCCTCCGTGCCAAAGGTGGGGGAGAAGACCGCCACGAAATGGATTACCCAGTATGGCTCCCTCGATGGCCTTATCGAGCATGCCGAGGAGATCAAGGGAGTGGCGGGCCAGAACTTCCGCGACCGCATCGAACAGGTCAAGCTCAACCGACAGCTCACCCAAATGGTGACGGATATGGACCTGGAGGTCGGCCCGGCAGACCTGGAATTCAAGGGTGCGGTGGCCAGCGAGGTTGCGGCTCGCTTCGACGAGTTGGAATTCGGCACCAACCTGCGCGAGCGGGTCCTCAACGCCGTCCCGCACGACGCCGCCGCGGAAGCTGCTGCGGCTGAGGAAACCCCGGACGTCACGGTTACCGTGGTGGACACTCCGCTGGCTGAGTGGCTCGAGGGTAAGGAAGACGTAGCAGTCTTCGTACAAGGTGATGGGACCCCGGGCGCGGGTGATGCTGCAGCACTGGCACTGGTCGATTCCTCCTTTGAGGGCCGCCAGATTGAGTTGGCAGATCTCGATGCTAAGGACGACGCCGCGCTGGCCGCGTGGTTGTCATCAGACGCGCCGAAATACCTACACGAGGCGAAGGCCGCCTGGCACATGCTGGCCGGCCGGGGGATTGAACTGCGCGGAATTGCTCACGACACCGCCCTTGCCGCCTACCTCTTGCGTCCGGGTCAGCGCACGTATGCGTTGACGGACGTGTACCAGCGCCACCTACAGAAGTCCCTCGGCGCGGCCACGGAGCAGCTCTCCATCCTTGATGAGAACCCACTGGTGGATCAGGCCGCTGCCATTATGGAGTTAGCGGCAGAACTAACGCGTCAACTCCAGGAGATTGACTCCTTCGAGCTCTATACCGACCTAGAGTTGCCGCTGGTAGGCATCCTTGCCCGCATGGAAGCCGCCGGTATTGCGGTCGACAGAGATGTCTTAGAAACTCAGCGTGATGCCTTCATTGAGCAGGTCAATGAACAGGAACGCGCCGCCCGCGAGCTGGCCGGTGATGATTCTCTCAACCTGAATTCCCCGAAGCAGCTGCAGTCGGTGCTCTTCGATACCTTTGACATGCCGAAGACGAAGAAGACCAAGACCGGCTATTCCACCGCGGCTAAGGAAATTGAGCAGCTTGCTGCAACTCATCCGCACCCCTTCTTGGATCACCTGCTGGCCCACCGCGAGTATCAGAAGATGAAGACAACGCTGGAAGGTCTCATTAAGACCATTCAGCCGGATGGCCGCATCCACACCACGTTTAACCAAACGGTGACTTCGACGGGCCGTCTGTCTTCGACGGAACCGAACCTGCAGAATATTCCGGTGCGCACTGAGGCAGGACGCCAGATCCGTTCGGCTTTTGTGGTCGGCGAAGGCTTTGAGTCCTTGATTACGGCCGACTACTCCCAGATTGAGATGCGTGTCATGGCGCATCTCTCCGCAGACCCCGGGCTCATCGAGGCCTACCGCGAAGGCGAGGACCTGCATAACTACGTCGGATCCAAGGTTTTCGATGTACCGGTGGATGAGGTCACCTCGGAGCTGCGCCGCCGAGTCAAGGCTATGTCCTATGGCTTGGTCTATGGACTTTCCGCTTTTGGCCTATCGCAGCAGCTGGGTATCCCAGCGCGCGAGGCTAAGGAGATTATGGAGAGCTACTTTGAGCGTTTCGGCGGCGTGAAGCGCTACCTCGACGAGGTAGTGGTGCAGGCCCGAAAGGACGGTTATACCTCCACGGTCTTTGGGCGCCGCCGCTACCTGCCGGAGCTAAACTCCGATAACCGCGTGGCCCGTGAGAACGCTGAGCGCGCTGCCTTGAACGCGCCCATCCAGGGAACTGCTGCGGATATCATCAAGGTTGCCATGATCCGTGTGGATAAGGCCCTTGAAGGCATGGCCTCGCGCGTGCTGCTCCAGGTTCACGATGAGCTTGTCGTGGAGGTGGCTCCCGGAGAGGCAGAAGACGTACAGCGCATCCTAGAACGCGAAATGGACAAGGCTATCGAGTTGACTGTTCCGCTCGAGGTGTCCGTTGGCGTGGGCAAGAACTGGGATGCCGCAGCGCACTAGAGGTTAGGTCAAGCCCACCGCGCGCTCGTCCTCGGTGGGCGTGCGGCGCTCGACCAAACACCCGGCGAGGAGATCGAAGGGGGTTTGGCCCAGCACAAGGACGCTGAGGCCAAGGATGGCCAAGATGGTTGCTTCAACATAGGGGAGTCCTGTCAGCGCAACAAGAGTAAGGAGTAGCCAGCTGTTGCGAATTGCTGCGCTGGCGATTCCGGGATGCTCAGCGATGACTTCTAGCTTCAACGACCACTTGCCCAGAGAAGTCTGCTTCGTTGCCTCCGCCCACACCCGGTAGACGTAGAAGACGAGGGCGAGCGCGATGATGTCGTAGATAGCTCCTGCTCTGCCGCTCAATACTCCGTCGGTGCTGAGGTTGATTGCCCATTTGATTACCACGATGACAGCGGCGGCGAGGAAGGCGTCAATCCACCAGGCCACCGTGCGGCGCAGAAAAATCCCGAGGCGTTCTAAAAGCATGGCTGCCAGCTTAGTTCGCTGCGGGCGGCACACTCCGCACCAGGGTGGGCAGGGGTCCGGGCTATCGTGCTTCGCACACGAAGATGGCAGTGCCAGGGAAAATTTCACCTCGTTCTGGAGACCACTGGCCCCACGTGATGTCGAGGCCCTCTGGCCACTCGGGTTCGATGAGGTTGCGAATTTCGAAGGAGCCACGAACCTGTAGTGCTCGCACCCAATCACCCATCGTGCGGTGAAACTCGGCATAGCTAAGCTCACCGTTGGCATCCTGTTCGAGGTAGGCGCGCTCAAAATAGGACAGCTCTGCTGTGAGGTTCTGGGGATCGTCGGGGAAGACCCAGCGCATTGGGTGCGGCACAGAAAAGACAAAGCGTCCACGTGGGCGCAGGACACGGTGGACCTCGCGCAGCGCCGCGTCCAGGTCTCCTACGAAGGGCAAGGCTCCGAAGGCGGAGAAGACGACGTCAAAGGATTCGTCGCGATAGGGAAGCGCTAGGGCATCAGCTTGGACTAGTGGTAGCTCGGGTGCGGCATGGGAGAGCATTCCTGACGAGAGGTCAAAACCCGTCGCAAAGCGCGTGCGTCCTTGCAGCCATTGCGTGCACGGCGCAGAGCCGCAGCCGAGCTCGAGAACGGTGGCGGAGGAGACGTCACCAAGCAGCTGCGCCTCAGCCTCATGCAGCATTTCCGGGCACCAGTAGAAAGAGGATAGGTATTCGGGGTGTTCCGCGTGGTAGGAGTCGGCGTCAGTATCCCAAAAGTTGCGGTTGGCAGAGGATGCCGAAAACGATGCTGCAGACATTCTTCCTTTCCCAATTCTTTTTCCATGGCGCATTTGCCGTTTTAGCTGCGAGGATGTAGGGTTGTACGGGCGTGTCTATGACTCGGGACGCGCTGGGCTACTGTAGGAGAGCTCGGCACGGCTGCGAGTCGGGATTGAAATCCATCTTAAGCCTTGCGCATTCGCGCTGCTTAATGACGCTTTTCAAGAGACGCGTAACTGTCCAATTACGATCTCCTACGTTTATTCGGAGCATAACTACATGCCAACTTCTAACACCCCTCAGGTTGCGATCAACGACATCGGAACCGCAGAGGACTTCCTCGCAGCTGTCGACGCCACCATCAAGTACTTCAACGATGGTGACATCGTCGAGGGCACCGTGGTCAAGGTTGACCACGACGAGGTCCTGCTCGACATCGGTTACAAGACCGAGGGCGTCATCCCGTCCCGCGAGCTCTCCATCAAGCACGACGTCAACCCGGATGAGGTTGTCGAGGTCGGCGACGAGATCGACGCACTTGTTCTCACCAAGGAGGACAAGGAAGGCCGTCTGATCCTGTCCAAGAAGCGCGCACAGTACGAGCGTGCTTGGGGCGCCGTCGAAGAGCTGCACGCCAAGGAAGAGCCGGTCACCGGTACCGTCATCGAGGTTGTCAAGGGTGGTCTCATCCTGGACATCGGCCTCCGTGGCTTCCTCCCGGCATCCCTCGTTGAGATGCGCCGCGTCCGCGACCTGGAGCCGTACATCGGCCAGGAGCTCGAGGCCAAGATCATCGAGCTGGACAAGCAGCGCAACAACGTTGTTCTGTCCCGCCGTGCATACCTCGAGCAGACCCAGTCCGAGGTCCGCTCCGAGTTCCTGCACCAGCTGCAGAAGGGCCAGGTCCGCAAGGGCGTTGTCTCCTCCATCGTCAACTTCGGCGCCTTCGTCGATCTCGGCGGTGTCGACGGCCTGGTTCACGTTTCCGAGCTGTCCTGGAAGCACATCGACCACCCGTCCGAGGTTGTCACCGTGGGCGACGAGGTCACCGTCGAGGTTCTCGACGTCGACCTGGACCGCGAGCGCGTGTCCCTGTCCCTGAAGGCAACCCAGGAAGATCCGTGGCGCGTCTTCGCCCGCACCCACGCTGTGGGCCAGATCGTTCCGGGCAAGGTCACCAAGCTCGTTCCGTTCGGCGCCTTCGTTCGCGTCGAGGAGGGCATCGAGGGTCTCGTCCACATCTCCGAGCTGGCTCAGCGCCACGTGGAGGTTCCGGACCAGGTTGTCAACGTTGGCCAGGAAGTCATGGTCAAGGTCATCGACATCGACCTCGAGCGTCGCCGCATCTCCCTGTCCGTTAAGCAGGCAGACGAGGACTACACCGACGAGTTCGATCCGTCCAAGTACGGCATGGCTGACTCCTACGACGAGCAGGGCAACTACGTGTTCCCGGAGGGCTTCGACCCGGAGACCAACGAGTGGCTCGAGGGCTACGACGAGCAGCGCCAGGCTTGGGAGGCTCGCTACGCCGAGTCCGAGCGTCGCTTCAACCTGCACACCGCTCAGATCGAGCGCAACCGTGCTGCAGCCGCTGAGGCCGCCGAGTCCGCTGCCAACTCCAACTACTCTTCCGAGTCTCAGGATGCAGCTCCGGCATCCGATTCTCAGGCAGAGGTTGGCGGCTCCCTCGCTTCCGACGAGCAGCTTGCTGCTCTGCGCGACAAGCTCGCTGGCAACTAAAAGCTAAGTCCTCTCGGATAGGCTCCGCCGTTTAGTCCGAGACGATCTAGTTCTTGCAGAAAGGCCGCTTCTCTCCGCTGTGGGAGAGGCGGCCTTTCGCGTATCCTAAGCCGGTATGAAGCTCATTGGACTCACCGGCGGAATCGGCAGCGGAAAATCGACTGTGGCGCAGCTTCTCGTGCGCCACGGCTGGGAATTAGTGGATGCCGATCAGATAGCCCGGGACATTGTTGAACCGGGTCAACCAGCGCTCACAGAACTGGCGCAGGCTTTCGGGGAAGATATTCTCCAAGAAGACGGAAGTCTGGACCGGAGGTTGCTAGCTTCCCGTGCCTTCTCTAGTCGCGAGAAGACCGCTGTGCTCAACTCGATTACGCACCCGCGCATTAACGAGGAAACCCAAGCCCGCTTCGACGCAGCGCGTCAAGCCGGTGCCGATTTCGTGGTCTACGATATGCCGCTCCTCGTGGACAAAGGACTCCACAAGGATATGGACGCCACCATTGTTGTTGACGTTGACGCAGAGGAGCGTGTGCGCCGCCTGGTGGCATACCGCGGGCTGGATGAGGAGGACGCACGCCGCAGGATCGCCGCGCAGATTCCGGACGATGTGCGGCGTGCTGCCGCTGACTTCATCATTGACAACAACGGCCCCCGCGAAGCACTGGATGAGCAGGTCGAGGAGGTCGTCGAGAAGCTGCGCGCCCGCCTAGGTTAGGCACGCAGCTTCCTAGCAGCAACTTCCTGGCAGAAGCTCCTAGCGCGTTGCTACGACGTCAGAGACTGCGATGTGGTCGTTGTTCTCCATGTCCTCGCCCACGAAATCAAGGTCAGTGCGCATCAGCATGGTGTTGTAATCGTGCCACGATGTCAGCGTGTAATACAGGTGCTGGTCATCCTGGTTCGGCAACACGAAGGGCGCGTACGTGTCATTGAGTGGCTCGCCGCTGACAACCTCGGTGGTCTTCGCGCCCACGAGCATGCGGCGCGGTGACCATGGTCCTTCGGGGCTATCTGCGGTCCGCATGACGATGCCCTCTCCCTCCACTCCATACATGGTGACGTACTTGCCCAAGTAGTGGTTGTAGGCCACGGAAAGCTCGGAGACCTTGCCATCGAGCACCTCGGTGGCCCGCGCGGGATCCTTCACCCATGAGCCATCCGAGTAGTAGCTGAAGGCATCTTCGTTGGGGAATTCAGACTTCAACGCGCGGGATAAATATGCCGGGCCACGGCGGCCGTTTCCCGTGGAGTAACGGTAGATATAGTCGTCGTGCTCGATGAAGGCCGATTGCTGCAGCTTTTCGAACCCTGGGCGGTAGTTTGCGCCGCCGGGAATGGGAGCGTTCGTCCCGTGGCTAGCGTTAGTGCGTGTGGCCTCCGGTACCGCGCGCCACGTGACTCCGCCGTCGGTCGACTTCACGGTCCCACCAAAGTTGGTTGACCAGCCGGTTTTCGGGTCGTGCCAAGAGCGCACGGACATGTAGTCGATGTAGTGCACGCCGTCGACCACGATGCCCGCCGTGGGGATGGTGGTGCGCTCGCCGTTGGTATCTTGATCTCCCACCTTCTGGGAGGGGATGAACTCCTTTGCACGGCCATTGGCGGACCATCCGGAATTAGTCAGCGCCTCCTCCAGACGCAGGCCATCACCATAGTCGTGGTCGCTCGTGCGCAAGAGGAGGTTGGAACGCCACCCATCACCGTCGCTCGAACAATCCATGGAATCGCCGAAGACGTAGTAGGAGCGGCCCGCGTTGTCAGAGTAGGCAATGCCGAGGTCGGTTCCGGAAATGTCGAATTTTTGGTCGGTGCGGTTCGGGGAACCGGAACCGGTGATGAGCTGCATGATTTGGGTCGGTCCGCCGGTGATTTGGCGCTGGTTATAGTTGCTGCGCTGTGGTGCTGCGGAGTCACCTGAACTGCTCGAACGAGAGGAGCTACCCAGCAGCGCGTCGAGCCCTCCTAGCGAAGAGCCACCTCCCGGCCCGGAGGCCTCGGGCTTCGACGTGAAGCTACCGGACTTCGAATAGGCCGTACACGGAGAAGCTTGGGCGGTGGGCGTGTGGGACACGATAGCGACGGGCACGAGACCGGCGATGGTCACTGCGCTGGCGAGGGAACGAAACTTCATGCCAGCCGATTCTAAAGGAGAGCGGCAACTTTTAAAGCATATGGTGGCTAAAATTTACCTTGTGCTCGCGCACCGTTCATCTTGAGTGCTTAATCTGCCCCTCCATGGGAACCTGGGACGTTGGGCCTTTTGATAATCACGCCGCGTGCGAAGTGCTCGCGGAAATTCGTGATGGCTCCTTCGACCTCGACACGTTTAAGAAGAGCTGCGTGGATTCTCCCATCGATGTTGACGACGCCGAGGTCGTCATCGCCTTAGGCGCACTGGCGACGTCCCCGGCGGACAAACTTCCCGCTGGAGTCAGTGTCGAATCCGTTAAAGCGCTGCGCACGCCGCAGACTCGGGCCTGGCTGCGCCAGAAAATTAACACAGCGATGGAGCCCAATAATTCCCCGATTTATGCTCTGTGGGAAACCACGGGTGAGTTAGATCTGTGGCTGCGCACGACGCGTGCTGTATTGCCCTAAACCGTTCTCTCTTGCCTCACACAGTGGCTGGGTTGTTGACCTGCCGGGACCTAGCAGGTTTAGGCTTCGGCGCGTTAGACTGGTCGGCATGGCTTTTGCTGCTGAACACCCTATCCTGCCGGTCTCGGAACACCGTCCTGTCGGTGAAATCGAACGGCGCTCGGCCGATTTTCGTGTTGAATCAGAGTACCAGCCCGCCGGCGACCAACCCGCCGCCATCGCGGAACTGGATGAGCGGCTGAGTCGCGGCGAGCGCGACGTTGTGCTCATGGGTGCCACGGGTACTGGTAAGTCCGCTACTGCGGCGTGGCTCATCGAAAAACAGCAGCGCTCGACACTCGTGATGGCGCCGAATAAGACGCTGGCGGCCCAGTTGGCAAATGAGCTGCGCCAGCTCCTCCCGCACAACGCTGTTGAATACTTCGTTTCTTACTACGATTACTACCAACCGGAAGCCTATATCGCGCAGACGGATACCTACATTGAGAAGGATTCCTCCATTAATGAGGACGTGGAACGCCTGCGCCACTCCGCCACCTCGGCGCTTCTTTCCCGCCGCGACGTTGTCGTGGTGTCCTCTGTGTCCTGTATCTATGGCTTGGGCACGCCGCAGTCCTACCTCGACCGCTCTGTCGTGTTGGAGGAAGGGGAGGAGATTGACCGCGATCGCTTCCTGCGCCTGCTCGTGGATATCCAGTACGAGCGCAATGACGTGGGTTTTACCCGCGGAACCTTCCGCGTCAAGGGCGATACCGTGGATATCATCCCCGCCTATGAGGAGCGCGCGGTGCGCATCGAATTCTTCGGCGATGACGTGGATGAGCTCTACTACATCCACCCGTTGACGGGCGATGTTCTCGAGCGAGTCGACGAGGTGCGAATCTTCCCCGCGACTCATTACGTGGCGGGTCCAGAGCGCATGGCGCGGGCCATCGAGGACATCAAGGAAGAACTTGCGGAACGCCTCGCCGAGCTGGAGAACCGCGGCAAGTTGCTCGAAGCACAGCGCCTGCGAATGCGCACCGAATACGACCTCGAGATGATCGAGCAGGTGGGCTTTTGCTCCGGCATTGAGAACTATTCGCGCCACGTCGACGGGCGCCCTGCCGGTTCGGCGCCGGCGACACTCTTGGATTATTTCCCGGAGGACTTCCTTACCATCATCGATGAGTCCCACGTGACCGTCCCGCAGATCGGTGGCATGTTTGAGGGTGATATGGCCCGTAAGCGCAACCTCGTGGAGTTTGGCTTCCGTTTGCCGTCTGCCGTAGACAACCGGCCACTCACCTTTGATGAGTTTGAGGAGCGCGTGGGGCAAACCGTCTACATGTCGGCCACGCCTGGTGATTTTGAAATGACGGCCTCCGGCGGCGAGTTCGTCGAACAGGTCATTCGCCCCACCGGCCTGGTGGATCCCAAGGTGACGGTCAAACCCACCAAGGGCCAGATCGATGACCTCATCGATGAGGTCCGCGCCCGCACCGCTAAGCAGGAGCGTGTATTGGTCACCACCTTGACCAAGCGCATGGCAGAAGACCTCACTGATTACCTTCTAGAGCATGGCATCAAGGTGCGCTACCTCCACTCGGATATCGATACGCTGCAGCGCGTGGAGCTACTGCGGCAGCTGCGCTTGGGTGAATTCGATGTGCTCGTTGGTATTAACCTGCTGCGCGAGGGCCTCGACCTTCTCGAAGTCTCACTCGTCGCTATTTTGGACGCAGACAAGGAAGGCTTCCTGCGTTCCACCACTTCGCTCATCCAGACAATCGGCCGCGCCGCCCGAAACGTGTCCGGTGAGGTCATCATGTATGCGGACAAGATTACGGACTCGATGCAGGAAGCCATCGAGGAGACCGAGCGCCGCCGTGAAAAGCAGATTGCCTATAACAAGGAACACGGCATCGACCCGCAGCCATTGCGCAAGAAGATCGCTGACATTTTGGACCAGGTCTACGACAACGCCGATGAACAGGAGCAGGGGGCGGACCCCACGGCAATCGTCGAGAAGCCCGATGTGTCTTCCATGGCTGCCGACGAGGTGCAGGCGCTTATCGACGACCTGACGACCCAAATGCGCGAAGCCGCCCGAGAGCTTAAATTCGAGCTGGCGGGGCGCTTGCGCGATGAAATCGCGGACCTGAAGAAGGAGCAACGTGGACTCAAAGAGGCCGGGATTTAACAGTCTGGGCCGGCGTACTGAGACCTCGTTAGTGCACTGGGCGGGTAACACCACACTCAGTGCCGGCAGCCGTGCCATACTGTTAGGGATTAACCACTAGTTATAAGGAGAATCATGCTGAGCTACAACGTCATCGCCGTGGGAACCGATGGATCACCGACATCCCTGCGTGCCGTCCGTTCTGCCGCATCTATGGCGCGTGCTTATGATGCGACGTTGATCATCGTGTCTGCTTTCTACAACCACTCCGGTTCGATGCTCGGCGCACCGAACGCAGAGGACGCCCGCGTGCCCGTTGTCAGCGAGGAAATGTCGGAGAATTTCCTCAACAATGCCGCGGAGATCGCGCACGGCGAGGGCGCGAAGCGCATCGAGATCATCGCTAAGTCTGGCGACCCTGTGAACTCACTCATCGAGGTGGGCAAGGACTATGACGTCGACTTGTTCGTGGTGGGTAACAAGGGAATCCATTCAGTTCGCGGCCGGGTATTCGGTTCCGTTGCGACGGAGCTAACCCGTAAGGCCCACGCGGATGTTGTGGTGGTCAACACCACTGAGTAAGCGCCGGGACCCAGTCGGGTGCACAGCACACGCGCTGATCGACGCGAACACGCCAGCGTTGTTAGACTAGCGGGTGCGCAAAAGCTTTTAGAATTTTGTTTAGCGGTGGCCTCAAGGTTGGGGCCCAGCGAAGAAAGGTCATCATGAGCGATTACAACAAGATCGTGGTCGGTACCGACGGTTCCAAGTCCTCCCTGCTCGCAGTGGAGCGCGCCGCCAAGATCGCCGCAGCCTTCGATGCCACCCTCATCATCGGTTGCGCCTACTACGAGAACCAGGAGCAAGCCTCCAAGACACTGCGCCAGGATTCAGTGACAATTCTCGGTGATGAGAAGGCTCAGGCCAACCTCGCCTCCGGCAAGGAACACGCAGAGAAGTTCGGCGTGACGAAGGTGGAGACCGCTGTGCGTCCGGGCACCCCGGTTCAGGCTCTGATGTCCATCGTCAACGACAACAAGGCAGACCTGCTCATCGTTGGTAACCGCGGAATTAATTCTTTGACCGGCCGTCTGCTTGGTTCGGTTCCGGCGGATGTCGCGCGTCAGTCTGATTGTGACGTCATGATCGTCCACACCGTGAACTAAGCCTTCTCGGGCTACGGCGCGCACACGCCCCAGAAACTTCTTCGTCGGAAGTCTCTGGGGCGTGTTTGCGCGTTGTGGTGCTTTTCTAAGAGCCGAACCGAAGCTTGCGATAGGCGCGGGCGAGGGCGTTACCGTCGGCGCCTTGAATGAGCGGGATATCGAAAGAAGACTCTTTGTTGACCTTGACCAAGGGAGCAAGCGAGCCATGGGAGAGCAGCTGCTCTTGTGGCGTGAGGTTGCGTATTGCTACCGCTGCCACACGGTCGGGATGCTCCGCCGCGGCGTCGGCATAAGTCAGAGGATCGTGCTGCCCATCATCACCGATGAGAAGCCAGCGCAATTTGGGGAAAGCAATGAACAAATTGCGCAGTTGGACGCGCTTGTGTTCTTGGCCATTGCGGAAAAGACCGGTGGGCGTTGGGCCCCAGTCGGTGAGCAACAGTGGGCCACGTGGGAAGCCGTTCTCCGCCATGAAATTGACCAAGGTGTCATAGGTATTCCACGCACCGGTGGAGAGGTAGACGAAGGGAACCTCTGGGTGCTGCTGAGAGATCTCCCGGTAGAAACTGGCCATGCCTTCGACGGGGGTTCGCGTATTGGTGCGCTTTACCCAGGAATTCCACGCTGCAATCATGGCTCGCGGCAGCCAGGTCACCATGATGGTGTCATCGATATCGCTGACCACACCGAATGTCGTGTCTTTGTCCACGATGAGGACTTCCGCGCGCACCTCGTCTGCGCCTTTGGCGCGAATGGTGACGTCGTGCCAGCCAGGTTCTAGCCCGTGATCATGGACGAGGACATCGATATAGCCGTTGTCGTTCGTGGTGCCCGGCACCGTCTTACCACCAACTGTTACTTCGACCTCGTGGTGCGTGACCTGGATGGTGAAGAATTGGCGGTATCCGCGTTGGGTCCACGTATCGCGTTCCTCAGCCTTGGGATCGTGCATGAGCACGCGGCCAAGCACATGGACAAAGTCCTCGTTGCCGTAGCCGGCATAGCCAGTAATGCTGGGTTGCCAGCCTTTGCGTGCGGAGTGCTTAAGTGAGAATGCATTCGCGGTGGATTCGACTTTGCGGGCGATATCGGAAAGTGCCATGCGCACCAGACTAACCGAAAACCTCCGCGTAACGGCCGGCGATGGTCAAGGACTGCGTCGCGCGCGTGAGGGCCACGTAGAGGTTGTGCAAACCTTGCGGTGATGCTGCCACGATGTCATCCGGGTTGACTACGGTGACGTGGTCAAACTCTAGTCCCTTGGTGTGCTCAACGTTGGCCGCAGTGATCACAGCCCGCAGGCGCCCTTCATCATCCTGGAAGGTAGCTGGCTCAAGGTCGTCCGTATCATCGCGCCAGATGACGTCCACGCCGTCGCGGACAGCGATACCTGGCGTCGCTTCGGGGTTGATGGATTCCAAGAGTTGATTGGCCAATTCGGTAATTGGGCGCGGGGTGCGGTAGTTGACGCTTAACCCGTGAAGCCGAAAGCGCTGGCCGACGAACGGCTCGAGCGTGTCCGCCCAATCATCGACGCCGGCAGGGGCACCGGTCTGGGATGTGTCGCCCACGAGAGTCATCCATCGCGAGGGGCTACGGCGAAAAATCATGCGCCATTCCATCGGGGTGAGTTCTTGGGCCTCGTCGACGATGACGTGCCCGTAGGCCCACGTGTAGTCTTCACGGGCGCGCTGGGCGGTGGTGCGGGAGTCCCGAACCTCGTGGCGTCGAGCGAGGTGCTCGGCGTCGATGACGTCGTGGGCAGAGAGAATCTCTGCTTCGAACATGTCGTCATCGTTGTCGGTGGAATCGGAAGAGCTCAGGATATCGAGTGCGTCTTCTGCCTCTGCGACCTGCTCGCGCCATTCTTTTTCTTCGGCGACACGTTCTGCTTCGGGGTCGGGCATGCCGATGAGAACCGCAAGTTCGTCGAGAAGCGCGGCGTCGGAAGGCGCCCAAGCTCGGCCGTCCTCACGGTAGAGCGCACTGCGGGTTTCATCATCATAGTCGCCGGCCGCCGAATCGATGCGTTCGGTGCTGCTGAGGAGATCGGCGAGGACATCGGTGGGTGTCAGGTGGGGCCAGAACTCGTCGATGAGCTCCAGCACCTGGGGTTCTTCCGCGAGGTCGTCGTGGAGCTGATCCACATCCGCGCGGGAGAGCAGGTTGTTGCCGCCGAGAGGGTCAGCGCCAATGCGTTCAGCCATCTGCTGGGCCAGTGACTCGGTGAGGTGTTCCGCAAACGCTGCCTGGGCATCGTTGTGTGGTTTGCGCGAGCGCCGTGCACGCGTCCGTGCTGCCTTGACCATCTGTGGGTCCACGGTGAGCTCGAGCCGATCGATTTCGAGCGTGCGCGATTGTTCCGGCAGGCGCTGATAGTCCTTCACCGCGTTGCCGAGGATCTCCACCATGGCCGCGGAACCCTTGATTTCGCGCGCGAGCAGGGACTCAGGGTGAGTAGCTTCAATGCCGGGGAAGAGGGAAGAGATGGTAGAAAGCACAACGCCGGTTTCACCAAGCTCCGGAAGCACCCGGGAGATGTACTCCAGGAAGGTGGAGTTGGGACCTACGATGAGCACACCCGTGGCGGCTAGCTGTTCGCGGTAGGTGTAGAGCAAATAGGCCACACGGTGCAGTGCCACCGCCGTCTTGCCGGTTCCTGGCCCGCCTTCGACCACCATGACGCCGCGCGTGCTGTCACGGATGATTTCGTCCTGCTCCCTCTGAATGGTTTCCACAATGGAAGGCATGTGCCCAGTGCGGGCCTGTTGCATGACGTGGTGGAGGGCGGACTCACTGGCAACGTCGCTGCTGTCGGTGTGTGACTCGCCTTCGAGAACTTCGTCGCTGATTCCGGTTACCGTGCGCCCAGTAGTCCTGATGTGCCGGCGGACGTGGACTCCCTCGGGGTGCGCGGTGGTGGCAAGGTAGAAAGGTCGCGCCATCGGGGCGCGCCAATCCAGAAGGAGCGTGCGGTAATCCTCCTCGCGGGCATCGAGCCCCATGCGGCCGATATAGCGGCGGTCTAGTCCCTCCGGGGTGGGGTTATCACCGGGCGCATCAATGTCGATGCGCCCAAAAACCAGTCCGAGTTGGGCGATGTTTAGACGGTCCAGCTTGGCCTGCAACCCGTGGTACTCGGTTTCGCGGCGCACCAGCGCATCGGCATCCGGGGTATGCGGATCGACGGCAGCCTGTACCTCATTGAGGCGCTCATTTGCGGCGTGAACCTCGTTATCGAGACGCGCAAAAAGGCCATCGACGTAGGCTTGCTCACTGGCAATCTCGGTGTGCGGATCGTTTGCTTGAGCACTAGGGTTTGCGGTGCGAGGCACGGATGAAGATTCAGACACAAGGCTCCTTGGGCGCGTTTGAAGGCTTCTCCTGGGTGGAAAAGAACAACGGCCCAGCATACTAGCTGAGCCGTTGTTGTCTCCACCGCTTCCATGTATCGCGGTGCGTTGCGGGGCTATCCGCAACTTAAGGCGACGTGCTTAGAGGCGGTCACCGAACTTCTTGAAAGCCTTATCGAGCTTCTTGGATGCTTCCTTCTGCAGCTTTTCCGCGCGCTTGCGAGCCTTCTTCTGGGCGCGCTTGCTATCAAGCGAATCGGCCTTGGCCAGGGCCGCGTCAGCGCGGTCCTGCGCCTTGCCGGCGGCCTTGACTAGGCCCTTGCGAGCGGTAGCGGAGTTATCACGGGCAGCGTCGAGCCAGTCATCCTTGTTGTCCTCAATGAACTCGCGCGCGGTCTCGGCGGTGTCTTCCACGAAGGTGCGTGCGGACTCGAGGAAATCGCGTCCAGTGGACTCCCAGTCATCGCGGTTGTCCTCGACGTAATCCTTGGCGGTCTCGAACCAGTCATTGGCCTTGGCCGTGACATCAGAAGAAATCTCATTGGCGCGGGTGGAGAAGTCCTCCGCAAACTTTTGCTGCTCGGACTTGCCCGGCAGGGCCTGCTGGATCTTCTTGTTCGCGCGCTCGGAAGCCTTGGCAGCGCGCCAACGCACAGATGGCTTACCTTCGGTGTCCTGGGTAACGATGGCCAAGGCACCGAGCAGAGCGGTGTTGGTGATGAAGCCGTTGCGCTGTGCTTCCTTTTCTTCCTTGGAATCTGCGGTCCAGAAAGCATTTCCAACCAAGTTGGGGACGTGAGTCAGTGCCAGCACAGCAGCGGAGGTGCGCGGTGCCTTGCCCAGCGCCAAGCTGGTGCCCGCGGCGGTCTTTGCACCGCCGAGTGCGCGGGTAACCAACTCGGGATCGTTAGGGATGTAGCCTGCATACTCGCGCGGCAGCACCTTGCGCAGGCGCTTGAGCACGGACTCGGTGTCCGCGACGTGCTCCGAGGTGTTGCGGAGCGTATCCACACCATCCCAGATGAACACGGAGGCCAGCATAGGACGGGCAAACTTACGAATCATGACGTGCTCCATTCGATAGATCTGTAAAGACGTTCGTCACACCATAGTACGCGGGTTAAACAACTGCTGCTGTGAGGGCAGCAGTTAACACGTCGTTACCAACGCCGCTCCCACCACTCGTCCAGATGCGGGCGCTCTGTGCCGAGCGTTGTGGGCGCTCCGTGTCCTGGGCGGACGATCGCTTCGTCAGGGTAAACGTCAAAGAGCCGCTGCGTGACATCCTTGTACAGGCGCACGAAGTCACCTTCCGAGGTGGTTTTCCCTACACCGCCGGGGAAGAGGGAATCGCCGACGAAGAGGTTGGTGACACCGTCAATCTCCGCTGCAACCGCTGCACCGCCTGGGGTGTGTCCCCGCAAAATGATGACTGGTAGGTCGAAGCCGGCAAAAGGCAGGGTATCGCCATGCTCGAGCTCCACGTCGACGGGCGCGGGCAGGGCAGGGGAGTCGAGGAAAGAGGCATAGTGCACGGCGCCGGTTGTGTCCAAGACTTCTTTCAATGCACGCACGTGGTCCCAGTGGCGGTGGGTGGTAAGCACGGAGGTGATCTTTACTCCGTTATCGGCGGCTAGAGAAAGCAGCGCGGGGGCGTCAGCGGAGGCGTCGATAAGCAGCGCTTCTTCGCCCGCACACAGTAGGTAGCAATTGTTGTCCATGTCGGACACGGAAATTTTATGAAGCTCAAGCGCGTTGTTCATAAGTCCAACCATACGGGTACATTCTGATTGAGAACTCTCTGAACACACATACATTTGTGTAGGAAGGCAGCAACTAGTGGCTGATCGTTTGGTCGTACGAGGTGCGCGTGAGCACAACCTCAAGGGCGTGGATATCGATATTCCGCGCGACAAATTGGTGGTGTTTACCGGCCTATCTGGCTCGGGCAAGTCCTCGCTTGCTTTCGACACCATCTTTGCTGAGGGCCAGCGGCGCTACGTTGAGTCCTTGAGCTCCTATGCGCGCATGTTCCTTGGCCAGATGGATAAGCCGGACGTTGAGTTCATTGATGGGCTTTCTCCGGCGGTGTCCATTGACCAAAAGTCCACCAACCACAACCCGCGCTCAACAGTGGGAACCATCACCGAGATCTATGATTACCTGCGTCTGCTCTTCTCCCGCGCGGGCACGGCGCACTGCCCTCAGTGCGATGCCGTCATTGAGCGTCAAACCCCACAGCAAATCGTGGATGAGGTTTTAAGCCACGAGGAGAAGCTTAAGTTTCAGGTCCTCGCACCGGTTGTGCGCCGCCGTAAAGGCGAGTTCGTTGACCTCTTCGCGGATCTCGCGGCGCAGGGATATTCCCGCGTCCGGGTGGATGGTGAGCTCTACCAACTCAGTGATCCGCCCAAGCTGAAGAAGCAGATTAAGCATGACATCGACGTCGTCGTGGATCGCTTGCAGGTCAAGGCTTCCCAAAAGCAGAGGCTGACGGATTCCGTGGAGACTGCTCTGCGCTTGGCTGATGGCCTGGTAACCCTGGATTTCGTCGACCGGGAAGAGCTCACTCACACCTACTCGGAGAAGGCCGCCTGCCCCAACGGCCACACGCTGACCATTGAGGAATATGAGCCGCGCGCCTTCTCCTTCAACGCACCTTTCGGTTCCTGCCCGGTGTGTGACGGTTTGGGCACCCGCCTTGAGGTCGACGTTGATCTGCTGATCCCAGACCCGGATGCTCCGGCTGTGGAGGCCATCCAACCGTGGACGTCGAGTCCCAATGCGAGGTACTTCGTCAAGCTTGTCGAAGGCCTAGCGAAGGCCCTGGACTTCGATCCCCGCACACCGGTTTCTGAGTTGACTGATGAGCAGCGCCACGCCTTGATTTATGGCACTGACGTGGAAGTCAGCGTGCGCTACAAGAACCGCTATGGCCGCCAACGCAATTGGTCCGCGCCTTTTGAAGGTGCCATCGGATTCCTGGAGCGCAAGCTTGATCAGGCTGATTCCGAATCGCAGAAGGACCGCCTGCTTCAGTACACCCGTCGCGTTCCTTGTAATGCCTGCAACGGCACGCGCCTCAAGCCCGAAATCCTGGCGGTGCGCTTGGCCTCGACCGCACACGGTGAGCAGTCCATCGCGGGCCTGACGGCGCTGTCCATCGAGGAGGCCGCAGAGTTCCTCGACTCGCTCGTTCTGGGCCACCGCGAGGAGATCATCGCTGGTGCTGTACTAAAGGAAATCCAGGCGCGCTTGCGCTTTCTTCTCGACGTCGGTCTGAACTACCTCACCCTCGACCGCGGCGCCTCCACGCTGTCTGGTGGTGAAGCGCAGCGCATCCGCCTCGCCACCCAGATCGGTTCCGGCCTGGCGGGAGTTCTCTACGTGCTCGATGAGCCCTCCATCGGCCTACACCAACGCGATAACCAGCGCCTCATCGCCACGTTGAAGCGCCTGCGCGATATCGGAAACACCTTGATCGTGGTGGAACACGATGAAGACACCATTCGGGAGGCGGACTGGCTTGTCGACGTTGGACCGCGCGCCGGCGAATTCGGTGGCACCGTGGTTTACCAGGGTGAACCCGCCGGTATCGAAGCCGTGGAGGAATCGCTCACTGGGCAATACCTCTCGGGCAAGAAGAAGCTCGCTGTTCCCGATACGCGCCGTGCGATCGATCCTGAGCGCATGCTCAAGGTGGTCGGCGCCCGTGAGAATAACCTCAAGGGCATTGACGTGGAGATCCCCCTGGGCGTCCTCGTCTGCGTTACAGGCGTGTCCGGCTCTGGTAAGTCCACCGTGGTCAACCAAATTCTGGCCAAGACCCTGGCCAACAAGCTCAACCGCGCCCGCCAAGTGCCGGGGCGAGCCAAGCGCGTCGAGGGCGTGGAGCACCTAGACAAACTCGTGCAGGTGGACCAGAGCCCTATCGGGCGCACCCCGCGCTCAAATCCGGCGACGTACACAGGGGTCTTCGACAAGATCCGCAACCTCTTCGCGGAAACCCAGGAGGCCAAGGTTCGCGGCTACAAGCCGGGCCGGTTCTCCTTCAATGTCAAAGGCGGACGCTGCGAAGCGTGCCAAGGTGACGGCACCATCAAGATTGAGATGAACTTCCTGCCCGATGTCTACGTGCCCTGTGAAGTATGCGAGGGCGCACGCTATAACCGCGAGACCCTGGAGGTTCTCTATAAGGGTAAGAACATTGCTGAGGTCCTCAACATGCCGATTTCAGAGGCCGCAGAGTTCTTTGAGCCCATCACCTCGATTCACCGTTATCTCAATACCTTGGTGGAGGTGGGCCTTGGATACGTCCGCCTGGGTCAAGCCGCTACAACACTTTCCGGCGGTGAAGCACAGCGCGTGAAGCTGGCATCTGAGCTACAAAAGCGCACGAATGGGCGCACGGTCTACATCTTGGATGAGCCGACGACGGGCCTGCACTTTGAGGACATCCGCAAGCTCATGCTCGTCATCCAGGGCCTGGTGGATAAAGGCAACTCCGTTATCATCATTGAACACAATCTGGACGTCATTAAGGCTGCGGATTGGATCGTTGACATGGGCCCCGAGGGCGGCTCCGGCGGCGGTACCGTCGTGGCTCAGGGCACACCAGAAGATGTGGCACAGGTGGAAGGCTCCTATACGGGAGGGTTCCTCAAGGAGATGGTCTGATGGTAGGGCAGAAGCTCACGCACGCGGCCGCGGTGGCTCTCGGTCTTGCCGTGGCTACAACTGCGGCGGGCTGTTCTGCCCCGGATAGGGACGCAGTGCAGGAAGCTCCCGAAACATCTAGTGAGGGGGTTAAGAACAGCTACGACCTCGATGCGGAGCTGCGCTCCGTCGTCGCAGACGTCGAAAGCGAGTATGACGTTCAAGCCGGAGTGTCAGTGGCGGATCAACAGGGAACGTTCAACGCTGGACTAAGGGGTGAAGAGCCTGCATGGTCAACCGTAAAGGTGCCGATCGCCATCGCGGCTTTGCGCGACGAGGCTAGCCCTGAGCTTGTGGACCTCGCCATTAAGGAATCGGACAACGATGCCGCCTACGCACTGTGGTCCCACGTTCGTTGGACCGAGGGGGACGCGGGAAGCGCAGTCAAGGCTCTCTTGAAGGAATATGACTCATCCGGCGAATTTGAGGAACCATTTGGATATTCCACGTGGTTGCTCGAAGAGCAGGCCAAGTTTGGCGCACACCTGCCGTGTATCCCCGAAGCCGCGCAGGTTTATGACGCGATGGATGACATCGTGGAATGGCAAGACAATGGACTCGACCGCCTCCCGCATACCCGGGCCAAAGGCGGCTGGGGGCTTTCCGAGGAGGACAACGGGTATACCCACCGTCAGATTGGGGTCCCGGGAGACCGAGGGGGCCGGTAAGGATGCCGATGGCACGGTGGGATTGGCCATTGAGGTCACCATGCCCGGCGACTACGCCGAGGAGGCTATACCCGCTCTTAACTTGCTTGCCGCAGGCGTAGACCGTGTTGTCACCGAGGCGCTGGGGGAGGGCGCGCTAAAGCCCTTGGTTGGTTGTGCGTCGCCTGGCGCAGCGCCGAGGGCTGGGGAGGCGTCGGCAAGCGCAGCTTCGAAGAGGCAAGGTGCGTCGGCCGAACCAACAACTAATTCACCTGCACGCCGATTTGGTGATTGATGCATGTGGTGTTAGAGTAGTGCGCACTACCGCCCGTAGCGCCTCGTCCAGGAGGTACTTGGGCCGCAAGCGGAGTTTCTCCCACCTGAGGCCGCGTAGGAATCACCATTCCAACGCAGGATAAAGGTTAAGAGTAGGCGCCACATGGTGGTGCGTGCTTGAAAAAGAAACTCCCGGATGCCACTGGCGCCGGGATTTATTCGTTTGTGGCCTCGGTAGGCACACTACTAGCCCCACAATCGAGGAGAACCACAATCAGCGCTGAAGCTCGCATTAATGAGCGCATCCGAGTACCCGAGGTCCGTCTTGTTGGCCCCGGTGGTGAACAGGTGGGCATCGTCCGTACTGACGATGCTCGCAAGCTCGCGTACGAAGCGGATCTTGACTTGGTCGAGGTTGCACCGAACGCGAAGCCGCCCGTAGCCAAAATCATGGATTACGGCAAGTTTAAGTACGAGCAGGCCCAGAAGGCCCGCGAGTCCCGTAAGAATCAGCAGCAAACTGTGGTGAAGGAACAGAAGTTCCGTCCGAAGATTGATGATCACGATTACGAGACGAAAAAGGGCAACGTGGTGCGCTTCCTGGAGAAGGGTTCCAAGGTAAAGGTGACCATCATGTTCCGTGGCCGCGAGCAGTCGCGTCCGGAGCTGGGTTTCCGCCTGTTGGAGCGTTTGGCTGACGACGTCGCAGAGGTCGGCGTTGTGGAGTCGCGTCCCAAGCAGGATGGTCGCAACATGACCATGGTTCTTGGACCCGTCCGCAAAGGCAAGAAGTAGACCACGCTCCACTTAGGATTTAAGGATTTAATTCTCATGAAGCAGAAGACTCACAAGGGCACCGCCAAGCGCATCAAGGTGACTGGCTCCGGCAAGCTGCGCCGCGAGCAGGCTAACCGCCGCCACCTCCTGGAGGGCAAGCCGTCCAAGCGCACCCGTCGTCTGAAGGGCACCGAGGACGTCGCCAAGGCAGACACCAAGCGCGTCAAGCGCCTTCTCGGCCGCGCATAGTCAGCGCCGAAACTCCCATCCCCACACACTCACAATCAAGATAAGGAAGTATTACTGTGGCACGAGTAAAGCGCTCAGTTAACGCCAAGAAGAAGCGTCGCGCAATCCTGAAGTCCGCTAAGGGCTACCGCGGTCAGCGCTCCCGCCTTTACCGCAAGGCCAAGGAGCAGTGGCTGCACTCCATGACTTACGCTTACCGCGATCGTCGCGCCCGTAAGTCCGAGTTCCGCAAGCTGTGGATCCAGCGCATCAACGCTGCTGCTCGCATGAACGACATCACCTACAACCGCCTCATCCACGGCCTGCGCCTGGCTGAGATCGAGGTTGACCGCAAGATCCTCGCCGAACTTGCAGTTAATGACTTCGAGGCTTTCTCTGCACTGTGCGAGGCTGCTAAGGCTGCACTTCCGGAGGACGTCAACGCTCCGAAGGCTGCCTAAGTACCGCGCGTAGACGCTAGATGAACCCACCGCCCCTGATGGAGGGACGGTGGGTTTTGTCGTTGCGGGAGTAATGCCCGCAAGAACCCTCAAGCGCTGCTTCTCCCTAGGGATTGTGTTACATTGCACAGTACTGTCATGAAAGCCGCCGGCCCTTAGACCTTGGGGCTGGCAAGAGATACATGGTGTGAAGGAGAGAAGAGAAGTGACCAACCCGAACAACGCTTATCAGCCCAATGGCGGCGCTTCTAATGGAGGACAACCGCAACAGGCAAACCCCTTCGGGTCTTCGAGCGACCAGTACGGTTATAGCGCGGCCCCGTATGGTGGTTCGCAGTCGCCTCAGAATGTTCCAGCGCAGCAGGACGCTTACCAGTCACACTACGGCCAGCAGCCACAAGCCGCAGGAGAGCAAAAGTCATGGGTAGTAGCACTGCTCTTGTGCTTCTTCTTGGGTGAATTGGGAGTTCATAACTTCTACCTCGGCCGCACGAAGCGCGGTATGTGGCAGCTGGCCCTTGCCGTCGTCGGCCTTATTACTTCCTTTATCATCATTGGTATTTTCCTCGTCGCTGGATTGGTGATCTGGAAGTGGGTTGAGCTCGTGTTCATCGCCGGTGGTTTCTCCGATTACGATAAGGACGCAAACGGCGTACCGTTGAAGAAGTAACCGTCTGCAGAGAATCGCGGAGAACACTCATCCCGCTTGCCCGCCCGAACGTGGTGGGCAAGCGGGACTTTTCAATGTGAAGCTCGGTCGGTACCGTCACATACATGGATCTGGATTTCTCCTCTGCTTTTACCGAACGCACGCCGCGCGTAGTCAATGCGGCCAAGCTGCACCGCGCGGCCAACCGTCGTAAGGCGGAGCGCTTCATCATCGAGGGCGAAAACGCTGTGGACGCGGCGGTGTCCACGGGGGCGGCAACCGATGTTTTTGTGACGGAAAGAGCCGCCGAGCGCTTCGCCCACATCGTGCAAGCCTGCGGGTATATGGACGTCTATGTTCATCCCATCACGGATAAGGCGGCCAAGCACCTGTCTGATACCGCGACTAGCACCGGGCTCTTCGCCGTGTGCCGCCCCGTCCTGTGGAGCGCTGGCAAGATTCTGGCGGGCAAACCACAGCTGGTCTCAGTCCCAGTGCTGACGTCTGAGCCTGGCAACGCAGGTACCCTGATTAGGACTTCGGACGCCATGGGGGCGGACGGTGTCATCTTCGCCGGTGAGACGGTCGACCCTTTGGGCTGCAAGGTCGCGCGCGCGTCGGCGGGGTCGCTGTTCCATGTACCCGTTGCTCGCGACCCCAACATCAAGGACGTCCTGGGCAAGCTGCGCTCTTCTGGGATGCAGGTGCTAGCCACGGCTGCCGATGGTGAAGTAGATCTAGCTGAGGCAGATCTGAGCCAACCCACCGCCTGGTTGTTCGGTAACGAAGCACATGGACTGGGCGAGCTCTTGGACGAAGCCGACATGCGTGTGCGCATTCCGATTCTTGGGCGTGCAGAGTCACTCAACCTGGCTACGGCCGCCAGCATTTGTCTTTATGAATCAGCCAAGCAACAGAACAGCTAGCCCTGCTCTGTGACTAGGGCTGGTGGCCACAGTAGTCGTTAAGCACGGTAAGATAGCTCGCGTTAGTTTTTGTGCGAGAAGAAGGTAATCAAGGCACGTGTCCGATACACCTCAGATCGAATTGACCGAAGAGGCCCTGGGGGCCGCCGCGGAGAAGGCCATTGCCGCCTTCGAGGCTGCATCCAACCTCGACGAGCTCACCTCCGCCCGCCGCGAACACCTTGGTGACGGTGGCTATATTCCGCAGGCCCGCCAGTCGCTGGGCCAGTTGCCCAAGGATCAGCGCAAGGACGCCGGTCGTGCGGTAAACATGGCCCGCGGCAAGGTGGAAAAGCGCTTTGCACAGATTCGTGAAGTGCTGGAGCAGGAGGCTCGCGCCGCTCAGCTGAAGGCGGAGAAAGTCGACGTTACCGTCCCCACCACGCGGGCGCAGACTGGTGCTTTGCACCCTATTACCGCGTTGTCGGAGCGTATCGCCGACATCTTCGTGGGCATGGGCTGGGAGATTGCCGACGGCCCGGAGGTTGAGGCCGAGTACTTTAACTTTGATGCGCTGAACTTCAAGCCCGATCACCCTGCGCGTACGTTGCAGGACACTTTCCATGTGGGCAAGGAAGGCTCCAAGCAGGTCTTGCGTACGCATACCTCGCCGGTGCAGGTACGCACGATGCTTGAGCGAGACGTACCGCTGTACATCGCTTGCCCGGGTCGCGTTTTCCGCACCGACGAACTCGATGCCACCCATACTCCGGTCTTCCACCAGGTGGAGGGCCTAGCAGTGGACAAGGGGCTGACCATGGCCCACCTTCGCGGCACCCTGGAGCACCTAGCCAAGGTTCTTTTTGGCCCCGAGACCACCACCCGCATGCGCGTGAACTACTTCCCGTTCACCGAGCCCTCGGCCGAGGTCGATGTGTGGTTCCCGAATAAGAAGGGCGGCGCCGGCTGGATCGAGTGGGGCGGCTGCGGCATGGTCAACCCCAACGTTCTGCGTGCCGTGGGCATCGACCCCGAGGAGTACACAGGTTTCGCCTTCGGCATGGGCCTTGAGCGCACCTTGCAGTTCCGCAATGGTCTGACCGATATGCGTGACATGGTTGAAGGCGATGTTCGCTTCACCCTGCCCTTCGGCGTGCAGGCATAGGAACCCAGAGAAAGGATAGAGAGAAAACAATGCTTATTTCCCAAGACTGGGTTACCCGCATCCTGGGCACCGCGAATTCCGGTTGGAGCGTACCTTCCGAAGAGTTGGACTCCGGCTTTGTCCGTGTTGGTTTTGAAACTGAGGGATTTGAGGCCCTCTCAGAGACGACCGGCCCGCTGGTCATTGGCCAGGTCGTCGAGATTGAAGAGCTCACGCAGTTCAAGAAGCCAATCCGTTATTGCCAGGTCAACGTTGGCCACGCAAATGGCACCGGCGAGCTGCAGGGCATCATCTGTGGCGCCCGCAATTTCCGTCTCAATGACTATGTCGTGGTCTCTCTCCCAGGTGCTGAGCTGCCCGGCGGCTTCAAGATTGCTGCTCGCGAGACTTATGACCACATCTCCAACGGCATGATGTGCTCCGCCGCTGAGCTCGGGTTCGGCGACAAGGCCAACGGCATTATCGTTCTAGGGGACGAGGTGGCGGACAAGGTCGGCGAGGACGCCCGCCCCATCATCGGTCTGGCTGATACCGCTTTCGACGTCAACATCACCCCGGATCGCGGCTACGCCCTCTCCGCGCGCGGTTTGACCCGCGAGGTGGCTTCGGCGTTTGACCTCACCTTCCCGGACGTGGCCCAGGACCCGAGCGCGGCCGGTGTAGATATCTCTGCTGTTCCTCAGGCACAGGGCGCGCTTATCGACGTTGACCTGCGCGAGGAAACCAAAGCCCAGCGCTTTGGTCTGCGCAAGGTCAGCGGCATCGACCCCGCTGCCCGAACCCCATTTTGGATGGAGCGCGAGCTCATGTTGTCCGGCCAGCGCAGCGTCAACGTGGCCACCGACGTCACGAACTACGTCATGCTGTTGCTGGGGGCCCCGATGCACGCCTTCGATGCCAATGTGGTCAGCGGCAATCTCGTCGTGCGCAACGCCGCAGAAGGGGAGAAGTTCGAGACCCTAGATCACGTCAAGCGTGAGCTGTCGGCTGGTGACGTGGTCATCTGTGATGACAACGGCATTCAGTCCCTCGCCGGTGTCATGGGCGGTACGACCTCAGAGATTTCCGATGAGACCACGGATGTCTACTTCGAGTCCGCCATCTGGGATCCGATCACCGTGGCCCGGACCTCTCGCCGTCACAAGCTTTCCTCTGAGGCGCCCCGCCGCTTCGAGCGCGGCGTCGACCCGGCCATCGTCGAGGTCGCCCTCGACGTTGCCTGCGCGCTACTGCAGCAGATTGCTGGCGGCACCATCGAGGCTGGCAGGACGCTCGTGGGAGACGTCGCCAAGCGCGAGCCCATCACCCTGCGCACCGCCAAGCCCAGCGAATACGCCGGCGTGCAGTACTCCCGCGACACCATTATCCAGCGCCTGCGCGAGGTGGGCTGCGACGTCACCGACAACGGTGATGAGCTGCAAGTTACCCCGGCGACGTGGCGCACGGATATCTCCATGGACGTCGACCTCATTGAGGAAGTCCTGCGCCTAGAAGGGCTAGAGGACATTCCCACTGTGCTGCCGACCCCGGCAGGCGGTCGCGGTCTGACGCCGGCCCAGAAGCGCCGCCGCGCTATTGGCCACGCTTTGGCCTATGCCGGTTATGCCGAGGTCTTGCCGGCGCCGTTTATCCCGAACGACACCTTTGATACATGGGGCTTGGACAAGGAGGATCCGCGACGTAAGACGGTGGCCGTGCAGAATCCTCTCGAGTCCGACAAGGCCATTCTGTCCACGACGTTGCTCCCGAACCTTCTTGAGGCCATCGCCCGCAACGTGGCCCGTGGCCGAAGCGACCTTGCCCTTTTCGGCCTCCAGCAGGTGGCATTCAAGCGCGCTGATGTGTCGCCGATGCCTTCGGTGGAGTCCCGCCCGGAGGAGTCCGTCGTGGCTGAGCTTTTGGAGTCCCTGCCTCTGCAGCCGCTGCACGTGGCTACGGTAGCTACCGGCAACATTGAGCACGAAGGTCCGTGGGGGACCGGCCGCGCGTATAGCTATGCAGATGCGATCGAGTCTGCGCGCCAGGTGGCTCGTTCCGCTGGTGTTGACGTTGCAGTTAAGGCAGCCGAACAGCTTCCGTGGCACCCGGGTCGCTGTGCCGCAATTGTCCTCGCCGATGATGAAGAGCAGGTCGTGGGTTATGCGGGTGAGCTGCACCCGCAGGTTCTTGAGGCTTTGGAGCTTCCTGCACGCACGTGTGCCATGGAGCTCGATGTCTCAGCACTGCCGTTGGAGGAAAAGTTCCCGGCACCTGTGCTGTCCTCCTTCCCGGCCCTGCACCAAGACATCGCGTTGGTCGTCGATGATGCCACCCCGGCTGAAGAGGTTCGTAAGGTCGTTGAGGAGGGCGCCGGTGAGCTGCTGGAGTCCGTGGAGCTTTTCGACGTCTTCCGCGGCGAGCAGCTTGGTGAGGGCAAGAAATCCCTTGCTTTCCAGCTTCTTTTCCGTGCGGATGACCGCACGCTGACCGATGAGGAAGCGAACCAGCATCGTCTCGCCGCTGCGGAGCTGGCAAAGCAGCGTCTCGGCGCACAGATGCGGGCTTAGCGTATCGGCATCTATTAATTCATCAACCCGGTTCACCCTGCAGGTGGGCCGGGTTTCCCTTTGCGCAAGCGTGCGAAGGCGTGGGGAAAGATCCCCCAGCACTGATAGGTGTGTGGCTTGGCTCATAGCCTCAGAGGTGCAGCGTTTCCAACCCCCGAAAGGATTGTCTACACCATGCGTCTGTTGTCCCGTCTTACCGCCACCGCCGCCGTTGCCGGTGCACTCACGATTGCCCCGCATGCCTCCGCCGACCTGTCTCAAGGCTTCTCCAATGCCGATGGCACCGTCAACTGTGAAAGCGCGAATATCGAAGGAACCTACGTAGCATGTTTGTCCGAAGGCGCACGAGCTACCAGCCCGCAGTGCAACCCGCCGGGCCAACTGGCACCGCGTTTTATTTACCATGCAGGCCGCTCTAAAGCTGATTGCTTCAACCAAGGGCTTACGACCACGAATTTCAAGCGTCTGCAGCCAGGCCAAGTTCACCAATTCAATGAAGTCACCGCTATCGCCGATGCGCAGGGCGGCATCCACTTCGTTGGCCCACAGGGCTACCTAGGCTACGCAGGAAAGAAGGCCGTATCTGGTTCGGAAGGACTGGGGGACGTCTCTTCCCGTGTCATGTAGTCCAAATGCAGCCCTCGTTTCATAAAAGGGCCCGGAGTTAGCCGGCCCCGCGTCACTCCTATTTCCTATTCCAAAGCTCGGATTCTCGCACTGTACCGCGAGAATCCGAGCTTTGCCGTTTATGGAATGAAGAAATACGGCGGCTGTTTTTCTTGAATAACATACGGCGGACTGCATTATTTGCTAGGGTGGCTGCATGAGTATTTCAGTAGCAATCGCCGGAGCCACAGGTTATGCAGGGAGCGAAATTCTACGCCTCGTGCTGTCGCACCCAGCGTACCTTTCAGGTGATCTGCGCATTGGCGCGCTCACGGGACACTCTAATGCTGGCGGGCGAGTCTCCGAACTCATGCCGCATCTGCCGCAGTTGGCAGACCGTGTCATCGAGGACACCACCCCAGAAGTCCTCGCCGGCCATGACATCGTATTCCTCGGTTTGCCGCACGGGCATTCGGCGGAGATTGGCCGTCAGCTGGGGGAGTCCGTCACCGTCATCGATTGTGCCGCCGATTTCCGCCTCCGCAACAAAGAAGATTGGGATGCATTCTATGGCGGTGAGTATGCCGGCGCGTGGCCCTACGGGATCCCGGAAGTTCCCGGCAACCGCGAGAAGCTCCAGGGCAGCAACCGCGTCGCTGTTCCAGGGTGTTTTCCCACCACGATTACCCTGGGGGCCCTTCCTGCCGTGGCGCAAGGGCTAATTGAGCCGGACCTGTCCGTCATCGCGATTACCGGTGTATCCGGAGCCGGTAAGAAGGCCTCCGTAGCTCAGTTGGGCGCGGAGACAATGGGCAACCTCAAGGCCTACAAGCCGGGTGGCACCCACCGCCACACCCCGGAAGTACTGCAGAACCTGCACCCCTTTACTCAGGAGCCGGTGTCCGTGAGTTTTTCTCCAGTGCTTGCCCCTCTGCCGCGCGGCATTTTGGCCACGATTACGGCGCCGCTGAAGGGGGGCGTCGACAAGCGCCGTGTTGCCCAGGCTTTCCGTGAGTTCTACGCCGACGAGCCATTTTGCCTTGTGCTTCCGGAAGGCCAGCAACCGCAAACCCAGAACGTGGTGGGCAGCAACATGGTTCATATTCAGGCACACGTGGATGAGCGCGCTAACCGTCTTGTCATCACTGCGGCTTTAGACAACCTATGCAAGGGCACCGCCGGCGCGGCCGTTCAGTGCATGAACCTCACCTTGGGCTGGGAGGAAACTCTGGGCCTGCCGCAGGCAGCCGTCGCCCCCTAGATAGCCAAATACTCGCCCGCGCGTTCCTCGCGCCACCCAATCCCGCTGGAACTGTAGTTCCGCTAAGACAAGGAGAAACTAGAAATGATTACTGCACCCGCCGGCTTCCTCGCTGGCGCCACGACGGCTGGGATTAAGCCCTCCGGAAAGCCGGATATGGCCCTTGTGGTCAATCAAGGTCCCAACTTTGATGCAGCCGCAGTGTTTACCCGTAACCGCGTGGTGGCCGCTCCCGTGAAGCTTTCCCGTGCAGCAGTAGCGGACGGTGCCATCCAAGCCGTCATTTATAACTCAGGCAACGCGAATGCCTGCAACGGCGTGCAAGGGGACAAGGATGCGGCGGCGATGGTAGCCGCTGTCTCCGAGCACACAGATATCCCCGCAGCCAACATCGCGGCGTGCTCGACGGGTCTTATCGGAGAGCTGCTTCCCATGGAGAAGGCATTGGCCGGTATTGAAGCGGTTGCCGGGGATCTCGGTTCTGATGAATCGCACGGTCAGGCCGCCGCGGAGGCAATCATGACCACCGATACCGTGGTCAAAGAATCGCTCTTTAAGGCCGAGGGCTGGAGCATGGGCGCCATGGGCAAGGGTGTGGGCATGATGGCTCCCTCTCTGGCCACCATGTTGGTATGCGTGACGACGGATGCCGTGGCCTCTCCACAAGCCCTGCACTCCGCCCTGCAGACCGCTAGTGATCAGACCTTCAACACGCTTGACGTTGACGGCTCGACCTCCACCAATGACACGGTCATCATCCTGTCCTCTGGCGCTTCCGATGTTGAGCCTAGCCAGGAAGAGCTGGATGCTGCTGTTCTGGCGGTGTGTTCCGATATCGCGGATCAGCTCCAGGCAGATGCCGAGGGTGTGACCAAGCGCGTGAAGATCACGGTCGAAGGAACCTCCACCGATGAACAGGCGCTGAACGCCGCGCGCACCTTGGGGCGCGACAACCTTTTCAAGTGTGCGATGTTCGGCTCGGATCCCAACTGGGGTCGCGTGCTCGCCGCAGTTGGCATGGCAGAGGCTGATATGGATCCGGAGAACATCTCGGTGTTCTTCAATAACCAGGCTGTGTGCGTTGGGTCCACCGGCGCGCCCGGCGCGCGTGATGTTGACCTTTCCGGGGCTGACATTGACGTACGCGTTGACCTAGGTACTGGTGGAAGCGGTACCGCTTTCGTGCGCACCACCGACTTGTCCCACGACTACGTGGAAATCAACTCCGCGTACAGCTCCTAAGAGAAGCAGGGAGGAAAGATGATTCAGGGACTCAGCAATGTAGACCGCGCTACTGTGCTCGCGGAAGCCTTGCCGTGGCTGCAGCACTACCGCGACAAGATCGTCGTCGTGAAGTACGGTGGCAACGCGATGGTGGATGACTCGCTCAAGGCCGCCTTCGCCGCCGACATGGTTTTCCTGCGCACCGTGGGCGCTAAGCCCGTGGTGGTGCACGGCGGGGGCCCGCAGATCAATGAGATGCTGGGCAAGCTGGGCATTGAAGGAGAATTCAAGGGCGGTTTCCGCGTGACCACCCCGGAAATCATGGATGTGGTTCGCATGGTTCTTTTCGGCCAGGTGGGTCGCGGTCTGGTGAATCTCATCAACTCCCACGGTCCCTACGCCGTGGGAACCTCCGGTGAGGACGCGGGTCTGTTTAAAGCCCGCAAGCGGTTTGTCGACGTCGACGGCGAGCCCACCGATATCGGCATGGTGGGAGACATCGTCAGCGTCGATCCCTCCGCCGTCATGGACATCATCGAGGCTGGACGCATTCCAGTGGTCTCGACTATCGCTCCCGGAAATGACGGCGAGGTCTACAACATCAACGCGGATATCGCAGCCGGTGCATTGGCACGAGCACTGGGTGCTGAGCGCCTTGTCATCCTCACCAATGTGGAGGGCCTGTACACCGACTGGCCCAATCGCGATTCACTGGTGTCGAAAATTGAGGTCGACAAACTCAAAGCCCTGCTCCCAGGCCTGGATTCGGGCATGATTCCGAAGATGGAGTCCTGCCTTATGGCTGTCGAGGGAGATGTGAGCGCCGCCCACGTCATCGACGGGCGTATCGCCCACGCCGTGCTACTAGAGCTGCTCACTACGGGCGGCATCGGCACGATGGTGCTGCCCAATGATTACAACCGTGAGGACTACCCAGAAGGCACGATCTTTAGGAAGGACGATAAGAAATGACCGCGCAGACCACACTGACGCAACGGTGGGGAGAGGTGTTAAGCAACACCTACGGCACCCCACCCGTGGCCATCGTGTCCGGCAAGGGCGCCACGGTGACCGATGAAGACGGTAAAGAATACATCGATATGCTCGCCGGCATTGCTGTGAACTCGCTGGGCTATGCCCACCCGGCCATCGTCGAGGCGGTCAGCGCTCAGGTGGCGACCGTTGGGCATGTCTCCAACCTCTTTGCCAGCAAACCCGTCGTCGAGGCTGCGGGCAAACTCCTGGAGAAGGTGGGGGATAGCGACGCCCGTGTCTTCTTCTCCAACTCCGGAGCGGAAGCCAATGAGGCTGCCTTTAAGCTGGCGCGCTTGACCGGCCGCCGCCGCATCCTCGCCGCGCACTACGGTTTCCATGGCAGGACGATGGGCTCTCTCGCTATGACCGGGCAACCTGCCAAGCGCAAGGCCTTCGAACCTTTCCCAGGCGGAGTGGAGTTCTATACCTACGGCGACATTGACTACTTGACCACCTTGGTGGAACAGAACCCGGAGGATACCGCCGCCATCATCTTGGAGCCCATTCAGGGGGAGACTGGTGTGATACCCGCGCCCGATGGATTCCTGCGCGCCGTGCGGGAGCTCTGTACCAAGCACGGGATCCTCATGATTGTCGATGAGGTGCAAACTGGTGTGGGGCGCACCGGTGATTTCTTCGCTTTCCAGCATGAGGGCGTTCTTCCTGACGTCATCACCATGGCTAAGGGCTTGGGCGCGGGTATGCCGATCGGCGCCACCATTGCCCGTGGTCAGGCTAAGGATCTCTTCACCCCGGGTTCCCACGGCACGACCTTCGGCGGCAATCCCGTTTCCTGTGCGGCGGCAGCGACGGTGCTGGAGCTTGTCGACGCCCCCTTCCTCGCCGACGTTGCCCGAAAGGGGGAGTGGCTACGCAGTGAGGTGGCCAAAATCCCGGCGGTGCAGTCAGTCAGGGGCCGAGGGCTTATGCTAGGTGTTGTATTAAATAAATCGGTGGCTAAGGACGTTGCGGCTGCAGGCTTGGACCACGGTCTCATCCTCAACGCCCCAAGCAGCGAGGTCTTGCGCTTGACCCCGCCGTTGGTGATCACCGATGAGGAACTCACGCAAGCAATCGATCGCCTGCATAAGGTACTGGAGGAAATAGGATGAGCGTGCGCCATTTCTTGGCAGATGACGACCTCACACCGGAGGAACAAGCAGAGGTCTTGGACCTTGCCTTGAAGCTGAAGAAGGACCCCTTCTCCGAGCGTCCGCTGGAGGGCCCGAAGTCGGTCGCGGTTCTTTTTGACAAGACGTCGACGCGCACGCGCTTCTCCTTCGAGGCGGGAATTGCTCACCTGGGCGGGCATGCCATCGTCACGGAGACAAAGTCCACGCAGATGGGTAAAGGCGAGACGTACCAGGACACCGCTGCTGTTCTCTCCCGGTTTGTCGAGGCAATTGTCTGGCGCACCTACGCACACCAGAACCTGCTAGAGATGGCAGAAACCGCGACGGTACCCATCGTCAACGCTCTGTCCGATGACCTGCACCCGTGCCAGATCCTGGCGGATTTGGTGACCTGCCGCGAGAATTTCGGTGACCTGGCTGGCCGCAAGGCCGTCTACCTGGGTGATGGCAACAACAACATGGCCAACTCCTATATGTTGGGCTTTGCCACCGCGGGCATGGAGATGACGATCATTGCGCCGGAAGGTTTCCAGCCGCAGCCGGAGTTTGTGGAACGTGCCCGGAAGCGCGGCACGGTGACCGTGACTGATTCTCTCGAGGCCGTCGACGGCGCCGACGTTGTTATCACCGATACGTGGGTGTCGATGGGCCAGGAAGATGATGGCAAGGACCGCCGGACCCCGTTCCTGCCCTACCAGGTCACCCCAGAGGTTATGTCCCGTGCCAAGGAAGAAGCGATCTTCCTGCACTGCTTACCGGCCTACCGCGGCAACGAAGTGACTGCAGAGGTCATTGACGGACCACAATCCCGCGTTTTCGACGAGGCGGAGAACCGCCTCCACGCACAGAAGGCGCTACTCGTGTGGCTTCTTGCAGCTCAGGAGGAGAAGTAGACGAATGACGACGACCCCAACTACGCGCAATGCCCGCCAGGCCAAGATTCTGGAGATACTCGACCGCACTCGGGTCACGAGCCAAGTTCAGCTCTCTGAGCTTTTGCTTGATGAGGGAATTGACATCACGCAAGCTACGTTGTCGCGTGATCTCGACGAGCTGGGCGCTAAAAAGGTAAAACGCGATGGTGGCCGTTCCTTCTACGTTGTGGGCGGCGAGCTGGAGCAGTTCGAAGACCAACTCAACGGTCCGCGTGAGAAGCTACGCCGCATGCTCGATGAGCTCGTGGTGTCGCATGACTACTCCGGCAATATTGCGATGTTGCGCACCCCCGCGGGTGCCGCGCAGTATTTGGCATCTTTCATCGACCGCGTGGGCTTGCCGGATGTCGTCGGTTGCATCGCGGGCGATGACACCATCTTCGTCCTCGCCCGTGAGGGATTAGGGGGCCGGGAGCTGGCGGAGAAGCTCACCAACCGCAGCATTTAACATTTATACGTAAGTCTGTATAATATAAATCAGTTCGATTCTTAGCACCTGTTTGTCTTAAAGGAGCAAATACTATGACTGCACGCGTTGTGCTTGCCTACTCTGGCGGTCTGGATACATCCGTCGCCATTCCCTACCTGGCCAAGATGACCGGTGGCGAGGTTATCGCCGTGTCCCTTGACCTGGGTCAGGGCGGCGAGGATATGGACTCCGTGCGTCAGCGCGCTCTTGACTGCGGTGCCGTCGAGTCCATCGTGGTTGACGCTAAGGATGAGTTCGCCGAAGAGTACTGCCTGCCCACCATTAAGGCGAACGGCATGTACATGAAGCAGTACCCACTGGTGTCTGCTATTTCCCGCCCGCTCATCGTCAAGCACCTGGTCGAGGCAGCCCAGGCGCACGGTGGTACTCACGTATCCCACGGCTGCACCGGCAAGGGTAATGACCAGGTGCGTTTCGAGGTTTCCTTCCGCGCGCTGGATCCCACCCTGGAAATCATTGCTCCCGCGCGTGACTATGCCTGGACCCGCGACAAGGCCATCGCCTTTGCCGAGGAAATCAACCTTCCCATCGAGCAGTCCGCTGCCTCTCCGTTCTCCATTGACCAGAATGTCTGGGGCCGCGCGGTAGAGACCGGCTTCCTGGAGGATCTGTGGAACCCGCCGACAAAGGATCTCTACGCCTACACCGAGCAGCCGGATCTGGGCAATGCCCCGGATGAGGTGACCATCACCTTCGATAAGGGTGTGCCCACCGCCATCGACGGCAAGCCGGTTACCGTCCTGCAGGCTATCGAGGAGCTCAACCGCCGTGCCGGTGCCCAGGGCATTGGCCGCCTCGACATGGTGGAAGACCGCCTGGTGGGTATTAAGTCCCGCGAGGTCTACGAGGCACCGGGCGCCATGGTGCTCATCAAGGCCCACGAGGCACTCGAAGATGTCACTGTGGAGCGCGAGTTGGCTCGCTACAAGCGCCTTACCGACGCCCGCTGGTCCGAGGAGGTCTACGACGGCCTCTGGTTCTCTCCGCTGAAGCGCTCGTTGGATGCCTTCACCGAGTCCACCCAGGAGAACGTCACCGGCGATATCCGCATGGTTCTGCATGCTGGTACCGCCACCGTAAATGGCCGCCGTTCGGGTCAGTCCCTGTACTCCTTCGACCTGGCCACTTATGACACCGGCGATACCTTCGACCAGACCGCTGCCAAGGGCTTTGTCCAGCTGCACGGCCTGTCGACTCAAATCTCTAACCAGCGTGACCGCGACGGCGGTTTCCCCACGGGCAAGTAGAACAACTAAGCCAAGGTAAGGAATCGATGCACAAGACCAATGAGGGTGCGCTGTGGGGCGGCCGCTTTTCGGGCGGCCCCTCCGAGGCGATGTTTGCCCTGTCCGTATCTACCCACTTCGACTGGGTGCTGGCGCCCTATGACGTGCTAGCCTCCAAGGCGCATGCCAAGGTGCTGCACAAGGCGGGCCTGCTTTCCGACGCCGACTTGGACACCATGCTCTCTGGGCTCAGTGAGCTGGGGGAGAAGGTTGCCTCCGGCGAGTTTGGGCCGCTGCCGACCGACGAGGACGTGCACGGGGCCATGGAACGCGGGCTTATCGACATCGTTGGCCCCGAGGTAGGCGGGCGCTTGCGTGCCGGCCGCTCCCGTAACGACCAGGTAGCCACCCTGTTCCGGATGTGGATTCGTGACGCCATTCGCGATATCGCACTCCAGGTCACTGACTTGGTGGAGGCCTTGGCTGGTCAAGCCGAAGCTCACCCGGATGCGATCATGCCGGGTAAGACCCACTCCCAGGCAGCGCAGCCGGTCTTGTTGGCACACGAACTACTCGCTCACGCGCAGCCATTGCTGCGTGATATTGAGCGCCTCCAGGATCTGGATAAGCGCTTGGCTGTGTCACCTTATGGCTCGGGAGCGCTCGCCGGCTCTTCGCTGCACTTGGACCCGGAAGCCATTGCTGAGGAGCTCGGCTTTGATGCCTCCGCAGAGAACTCTCTGGATGGCACGGCAGCGCGTGACTTTGCTTCTGAAACGGCCTTCGTCCTTACTCAGATTGCCGTCGATATGTCCCGTCTTTCCGAGGAGATCATCTACTGGTGTACTCCAGAGTATGGCTACGTCACTCTGGACGATGCCTGGTCCACTGGCTCTTCGATCATGCCGCAAAAGAAGAATCCGGACGTTCCGGAGCTGACCCGTGGCAAGACGGGTCGTCTCATCGGCAACCTCACCGGATTGCTCTCCACGTTGAAGGCGCAGCCTCTGGCTTACAACCGTGATCTGCAGGAAGATAAGGAACCCATCGTGGATTCGGTGGCACAGCTCAACTTGCTGCTACCGGCTATGACCGGCCTTATTGAGACCCTGACCTTCCACGAGGATCGCATGCGCGAGCTCGCCCCCCGCGGCTTTACTTTGGCTACTGATTTGGCCGAGTGGATGGTGCGCCAGGGCGTTCCCTTCCGCGAAGCGCACGAGGCCTCCGGTGCTTGCGTGCAAATTGCGGAAGCTCGGGGTGTTGACTTGGTGGACCTCACGGATGAGGAGTTGGCGGGCGTCGATAAGCGCCTGCTCGCCGAGGTTCGTGAAGTTCTCACCATCGATGGGGCAGTGGCCTCACGTTCTACCAAGGGCGGCACCGCCGGTGTGCGTGTGGCGGAGCAGCGTGAAAAGGTTCGTGAGTGCGCTGCTGCCGCGCGGAAGTGGGCAGAAACTCCACTGCGCTAGTCTCAACAAGCTCTGTCACCGCATGGCCGCTTTCGGCCATGCGGTTCTTTTGTGTGCGGGGTAGGGGAGGCCGCTCGTTTTGGCTGCGTGCGTATGTGTCGTGGAGCACTGTAGGGGGTGGATGGTGATGGGGGTCTCATTAGGTTGCTATAACGTTTCATTAGGGAATGTGAAGCAAAGGCACGTTCTTAACGCGGAAAGGACTATCTCCCTGATGACTGAACTACTTCGGCCACCGAACACGGAGTCGCACGAAAAAGAGAAAGCGGTCTATGCCTCGGAAGATCACGGACTGCAGAAGGGGATGAGTAACCGTCAGCTTCAGATGATCGCCATCGGCTCAGCTATCGGCACCGGGCTCTTGCTCGGCACCGGTGGCCGGTTGCAAACGGCGGGGCCCTTCCTCGCTGTTTTGTATTTGGTGTGCGGATTCTTTGGCTATATCATCCTGCGCTCGCTCGGCGAACTCATCGCCTACCGCCCAAGTTCTGGCTCTTTCGTTTCTTATGCCCGTGAGTTCTACGGCGAGAAGACCGCTTTTATCACCGGCTGGCTCTACTGGGGAAACTGGGCTGCCACCTTGGTCGCAGATGGCACGGCCGTGGCCATCTATATCAAATGGTTTGGTCAGTACACCTCGTGGTTAGACGCCGTCCCGCAGTGGGTGCTGGCCCTGGGCGTTGTGTGCAGCATCCTCTTGTTCAACATGCTCTCGGTAAAGATCTTTGGCGAGCTGGAGTATTGGTTCTCCATGATCAAGATCATCGCCCTCTTGGTCTTCATGGCGGTGGCCATCGGGGTGGTCATTCTGGGCCACCCCAACGGTGACCCCACCGGTTTTAGCCTTATTGCTGATGCCGGTGGTTGGCTTCCTAATGGCCTGTTGCCTGCAGTAATTGTCATCCAGGGCGTTGTCTTTGCCTATGCAGGCATCGAGTTGGTAGGTACCACGTCGGGTGAGACAAAGGACGTCGAAAAGCATATTCCGCGTGCGGTGAATAGTGTTCTATTCCGTATCGTGGTCTTTTATTTCGGCAGCGTGCTGCTGCTGACCCTGGTTTTGCCCTACACCACCTACGTCACAGAAGTATCGCCATTCGTGACCTTCTTTGAGTCACTTGGCGCAGGTTATGCTGCGCCTATCTTCCAGCTGGTGGTAATCACCGCTGCGATTTCCTCATTGAATGCCGGTCTGTATTCGACGGGCCGCATCATGTACAACATGTCTACTGCTGGCTCCGGGCCCAAATTCGGTGCCCGCATGTCCAAATCTGGCGTTCCTTATGGAGGCATCGTGATGGCCGCCTTCGTCGGTCTCGCTGGTGTGTTTCTTAACTATGTGGTGCCCGAGATGGCATTCGAAATCGTGTTGAACTTGGCCGCGCTGGGCACGTTGGCGTCGTGGGCCGCCGTGGCCATGTCGCACATCAAATTTGTGCACCTGGCAAAGAAGGGGCGCTATACCCGTCCAAATTATCGCTCGCCCTTCGGCCAAGCAGGTGATTGGTCTGTGCTTGCCTTCATCGCGGTGGTCATTATCCTTATGGCTTTTGACTACCCAATCGGAACCTTCGCTCTGGCCTCTACGCTGCTTCTCATTCCGGTGTTCGCTGCCATGTGGTTTGCCTGGCGTGAGCGTATCTACACCATCGCGGCGGAGAGGAAGGCCAAGCACCTTCCTACCTCGCGCTTCCCAGCCGCGCCGCAGACGGACCTTCACCCGAAGAACTAATACAAGGATCAAGATCGGAGATTGCAATGAACCATGCTGTCAAATTCGTAGATGTAGAGAATATGGCGCGCTGGATACAGCGTGAGGGAGTAGAAAACATCATTATCGGAATGGTGGACTACCTTGAGGCGGACTACCGCGAATGGGAGCGATTCGACAAAATCGCACGCGTGGCTTCTCACACCCCGTTCGGCGTCATCGAACTCATGCCTACCTCCAATGGCAAGGAGTACTCCTTCAAGTACGTCAATGGTCATCCTTCGAACCCCGCACGTGGCTTTCAGACGGTAACTGCTTTTGGCGTGCTTGCTGACGTCGACAACGGTTACCCCACGTTCGAGGCCGAAATGACTTTGCTTACGGCACTGCGCACGGCGGCCACCTCCGCCATGGTGGCAAAGCACCTAGCCAGAAAAGACTCCAAGCGTATGGCCATGGTGGGGGCTGGCTCGCAGTCAGAGTTCCAGGCCCTTGCATTCCGCGGTGTCATGGGGATCGATGACATTGCCATTTATGACATTGACCCGAAGGCGGTAGAAAAGTTCCAGCGAAACTTGGAGCCATTGGGATTCAACATCAAAGCCTGCTCGAGTGTTGATGAAGCCGTACAGGGAGCCGACATCATCACCACCTGCACAGCTGATAAAGCCCAGAATCAAATTCTGGCCGAGCATCACGTCACACCTGGCGTGCACCTCAATGCGGTCGGCGGTGACTGTCCGGGCAAGACCGAGCTAGAGAGCTCTATCTTGGACAAGTCCAAGGTCTTTGTTGAGTTCCCAGAACAGACGCGCATCGAGGGCGAGATTCAACAGAAGTCGGCAGACTTTCCAGTGGTCGAGTTCTACCAGGTACTTACTGGGCAGGCGACGGGACGTGATAGCGATGACCAGATCACGCTTTTCGACGATGTCGGATTCGCCATCAATGACTTTTCTGCCCTTCGCTACCTTCGTGATTCTGTAAGGGGTACTGACTTGGAGTCAGAGATCGATATCATTGCCAACCCGGAGGATCCTAAGGATCTCTTCTCATTGGTCGCGAACGTCCCTTCGCTTCTTTAGCCCAATGGTCGGGACAGAGTCGCCGCCCTTTTCTCTGTCCCCGCTGTGGCCGCATTGGACTTTGCAGTTCCTATTGGGGCAATCGCTTTCGGGTAGCAACAGCGGGGGACTGCATCGGGGGTGCGCGATCGGTAAGTCGAGCACCATGGCGGAGTGCCTTTTATGATTTAGGTCATGAGTAGCGCACAGCCGGGTGGACGAAAGAAGTCAGTTATCGCAGCCCTCGCCTTCCTTGTTGTCGCTATCGTCTCCGTGGTAGTGGGGCGTGGCTGGATTTCGATGCCCAGCTTTAGCTTTCCCAGTTCGCCCTCCTCGCATCGTGACCTCCTCCACGTGAAGGGTGCCATCAGTCCGGAAGATGAGGAGTTTTTTAAAGCCGCGGAGCGGCAACAGGTATTTGCAGAGGTTGGCATCTCGGTGACGTATGACGTTTTCTCGCCCCAGAACTTGGTAGAGATTGCTAGCAAGCCCGACCCTGACTATGACTTCGTCATGCCCGTTGTGGATGGTGTGGCACGTGTTGCTGAGACGAAGGATAAATCCACGACCATCACTGGAGCTGACCCGCACTCGGTCGTTGCATTCTCTACGCCACTCATCGCACTGGTCTATACGGATTTGGTGGACGATATGGAATCTCAAGGCTTGGTGGTCGACAACGGCGGTAGCAAGTCCCTCGATCTTGCAAAATTGAACGAGATATCAAAGGAAGGCACACGCTGGCGCGATATTAGCCCGTCTTTTGGATCTCCTCGCGTTGTCGATGTTGCGGTTCCCAGCCTCCGCGAATCCAATGCAGCGTTGCAGTATGCCGCCCTGATTCGTTCCGTCGGGGGAAGAGCAGGCGGTGATGATGCCATGCAGCGACTACTCGTCGGTCAAGGGCACGGAGAGGCTAGCACGCAGGGAATTTTTGATACCTACCTGCGTCTTGGGAAGGGCGAGATGCCCATGGTGTTGGCCACCGAAGCCGAGTACGTAGCCGAACTTTTAAAGCAATCAGATTCTGAGGGCAGTACGAAGCTCAAGGACTACACTCCTTTAGCTCTCGTCCCAGGGGCAATGCTGACCTCCACCGTCGTCCCGCAAACGGAGGAAGGTGATGCTTTCGCCGCCGCCGTGAGTGACCGTTCAATTCAAGGTGTTGCCGGGATGCAGGGATACCGCACGGAGCCGACCAGCATCTTCGACAAGCTGGTCGCTGACGTGGAGTACAGCCCTCTCCCGCTGCCAACTCAACAACGTCCCACGTCTTGGCAAGACTTTGAAGCCATTCAGCAAGAGCTGGGATTAATCACGGGAAACGAACTCCCGGAAAGGATGATGTGAATGTTGCGATCCCTGAAGGCATTCGTCGCCGTGTCGTGCATTATGGCTCTTGCTGCTTGTTCCGCTGTCAGTGGAAACAGTTGGCTCGACGACTCAACCTCAAGCGAACAAGAGCAAGACGGTGACCTGAAGATTGTCGCCGCAACGGAGCTTGCACCGCTGGAGCCGGTCCTGGAACAGGCCTCCGAGGAGCTCGGCTTTGATATCACCATGACCACGGAGTCAGGCACGTTGGAGAACTCCCGTTCGCTGCAACAAGGAACCTTTGACCGTCACTATGACGCCACGTGGTTCGCCACCAACCGCTACGCCCGCATCATTGGTGCCGATAGCAAGTTGGGAAAGGAATTCAGCGTCGCGCGCTCACCTGTGGCGTTGGGCGTGCATAAGGATATCGCACGCAAGCACGGATGGGACACTACGCAGCCGACCTGGCAGGAGATTTCAGATTCAGGTATCACCTTTGGGATGACCGACCCATCAACGTCGAACTCGGGTTTCTCCGCCTTGTCTGCGGCCACCACCGCTTTCGCGGACACTGGCCGAGCGCTAACGGAGGAGGATATCTACAAGGCTTCGGACAAGGTCCAAGACCTGTTTGGTAATCAGACGCTCACCTCTGGCTCCTCGGGATGGTTGGCGGATCGCTTCCGCGAGCATCCGGAGCAAGCGGACGCGATTATTAACTACGAATCCGTGCTCTATCAGCTCCAGGACGAAGGCGCAGACCTACAAGTGGTCATTCCTTCCGATGGTGTCATTTCCGCGGATTATCCACTCACGGCCCTTCATAGCTCCCCAGACGATGACGCAGAAACTAAAGTACAGGCGCTGGCTGATTGGTTGCGTGATTCTTCCCAGCTGCTGAAGAGCTACCACCTGCGTGTGGACAATTCCGATCTGCCGGGCACCATGTTCGAGCTTCCTTATCCCGCTAACGAGAAGACTGCACAGGCGCTGGAGGCCGCATTCGCCCACGAGCTGCGCAAACCCGGCAACACGTCTCTTGTGCTGGATACCTCGGGTTCTATGGAAGGTGAGCGTATCGAGCTTCTCAAGAGCAGCTTGCGCCCGCTTATCGACGGCTCTGCGGACGGCAATACCGCAGAACAAGGCCAGGTTGCCTTCCGTAACCGCGAGCAAATCAAGCTCATGCCGTACTCGTCCGAACCTCAGCCAGTGACCCGCGCGGTGATGGATACCGAAAACATGGGCTCGGTCAAAGAACTGGCGGATCGAGTAGAGGATTTGCAGGCCGACGGAGAAACCGCCACGTTCGACTCAGTGCTTAAAGCCTTTGATGAGCTGAGCACTGGCGACGGCGATATTGGCACCGTGGTGCTCATGACCGACGGTGAGGTCACTCGCGGCCGAACCTTTGCTCAGTTCAAGGAGGCGTACGAACAGCTCCCACCGGACAAGAAGGATATCCCGGTGTTCGTCATCTTGTACGGTGAAGCCAACGTTCAAGAGATGGAGGAGCTAGCCCAACTCACCGGCGGCAAAACCTTCAACGCCATCGACGGTGATCTGGCCGGGGCCTTCGAAGAAATTCGCGCTTATCAGTAAATCACCCTCTCCATTGTCAAGGAAGGCAGGCATCCATGGACGACGTAACCCCTCGCAAGGTAATTGCCGCAGTTGTAGTGACGGTGCTCGTCGCTGCCTTGCACTTCCTCACTGGCGGCGGCCTGGGATTCCTTTGGCCAATCGTGGCGGCCAGCTGCGGCGCGGCAGCCGGATTTCTCATCCCGCCGGAGAGGCAGGGCAAGGAGCTTCCGGCCCCTCCGGTGTCTGAGGCGGACCGGCTGACCACAAGCCTGAAGAGCACTCGCTACAGCCTGCACCACCGAGACATTCCGGCGCCCGTAGATCGCGCGTGGACGGAGTTCGACGCCTCGGCAACGTGGGTGCTCAACAACTGGGACAGGCTCGATGATGCCCCAAGTCAGCAGTCCCTTGTCCGCGACATGATTGAGGAGCACTCGAGCAGTTTGGTGAAGTCCTATTTAGAAGTAACGGAACTCAACGAGCCCGCAGCGGTCAAAGAGGTAACTGAGGCGCTGGGGATACTCAATCGAGAGATGACGGAGATTCGTGACGCCATTGCCCAGAACTCGGTCCGTGGCCTGCAGGATCACTCCATGGCGCTGAAGCTGCAATTTGGTGGGACCACTCCTTCTGCAGATTCCAAGGAGGTGTAGGGTTGGCGGGTATGAGTCTTGATCCGAAGCTGCTCGACATTTTGGTGTGTCCGCAGGACAAAGGCCCGCTGAACTACCTGGAAGAAGAACAGGTACTGGTCAATGACCGGCTAGGGGTGGCCTATCCCATTGAAAACGGTATTCCCGTCATGCTGGCCGATCACGCAACACCGTGGCCGCCAACTGACGACGATGCCTAAGACGCATCCCGCGAATTTAGTGGTCTTTGCGAACACTTATCCCGTCCAGCCGGAATCGAAGTAAAAGGAGCCTCCATGAACATCATTGATGAGCTGCAGTGGCGCGGCCTCATTAACCAGTCCACAGATCTCGACGCCCTCCGCGCGGCTTGCGAGGAACCCATCACTCTATATTGCGGTTTCGACCCCACGGGTGACTCCTTGCACGCGGGCCACTTGGTGCCGATGATTATGCTGCGCCGTTTTCAAAAGGCCGGGCATCACCCAATCGCCCTCGCTGGTGGCGCTACGGGGCAAATCGGCGACCCGCGGGATGTGGGGGAGCGCTCCATGCTTTCGCAGGAGACCATCAATGAGAATATGGTGGCTATCAAGAAGCAGCTGCGCCAGTTCATTGACTTCGAGGGTGAGAACGCGGCGACCATGGTCAACAACGCGGACTGGACTTCTCAGATGTCTGTCATTGACTTCCTGCGCGACGTGGGAAAGAACTTTTCTTTGAATACGATGCTGGACCGTGACACGGTCAAGCGTCGCTTGGAGTCCGACGGAATCTCGTACACTGAGTTCTCCTACATGCTGCTTCAGTCCAACGACTACGTGCACCTGCATAACGAGCTGAATTGTGTCCTGCAGATCGGCGGTGGCGACCAGTGGGGCAACATCGTATCCGGCGTGGATCTCAACCGACGTGTCAACGGTGCGAAGGTTCACGGCCTTACCGTTCCGTTGGTTACGGACGCCCAGGGGCAGAAGTTCGGTAAATCCACCGGTGGCGGAAAGCTGTGGTTGGATCCGGAGAAGACGTCCCCGTACGCGTGGTACCAGTACTTCCTAAACGCTGGCGACTCTGTGGTCATCGACTACCTGCGTTGGTTCACCTTCCTTGATCAGGAAGAGATTGCTTCCTACGAACAGAAGGTCGCGGACGAACCATTCCGTCGTGAAGCGCAGCGCAGGTTGGCCCAGGAGATGACCACATTGGTGCACGGTGAAGAGGCTACGAAGGCTGTGGAGCTAGCAGCGCAGGCACTGTTCGGCAAAGCTGAGCTCACTGATTTGGACGAAAATACCCTGGCTGGTGCCTTGTCTGAGACCACTGTGGCAGAGATTTCCGCAGGGGAGCCGCGAACCATTGTTGATTTGTTGGTTGCCGCTGGCTTGGCCGATTCGAAGGGCGCTGCCCGACGCACCATCAAGGAAGGTGGCGCGTACGTCAACAACAAGCGCATTGAGTCTGATGAGTGGGAGCCGGACGCTACGGATCTGCTTCACGGTTCGTGGCTTGTTCTGCGACGAGGAAAGAAGAACTTCGCCGGTGCCAAGCTCAGCTAACAACCGGTCTTCTTAGTCGGAGCAGACCATGCCTATCCCGCCGCCTTGTGCGGCGGGATTCGTCGTTTTTCTAGACCTGCGATTCACAACCGGGATAAGAACTGCTCGAAAAAGCATGAATACCTGGGGATTTGTTGTTTGTTGGGGGTGTGCGTATATTTATCGAAGTCGCCGCGAGACGCTGGTGACACGGAGATTAACTCCCAGTTGACAAGGTTTAAACTTGTTTACTAGAGTGTGAACTCCAGCCGCTCAAGACGGTGAATGATAAAGATTCATTGCGCTGAGTGTGCGAACGATGTTTGAGAACTCAATAGTGTGCCAATGTACTTTTTGTGTTGGTTGGTTTTATTCATTGTGGCTGTGATACGCCGTATGCGTATCACGGTTGGTGTATGCCGGATGGCGCTTTTCC
>NZ_KV805196.1:0-298 GCF_001811565.1 Corynebacterium sp. HMSC078A10
TAAGACCGAGGTTGATTCCTCTGGTGTGAAGCCGGTTAAGCCGACCGATGATAAGCAGGACACTGGTATCAAGGTCACCAACCCGGATGAGGACACCAAGGTTTCTGCTACCGATGAGGATGGCAAGAAGGTTCCGGCTGAGATTGACGAGAACGGCAACGTTGTTGTTACTCCGGGTAAGGATGTTGATGGTCCTATCAACGTAGTTGTTGAGGATCCGGATCTGCCGGGTGGCAAGGTTGAGGTTGAGGTTGAGGTTGAGGGCCACGAGAAGGGCCGCGACGACAACAAGAAGCCG
>NZ_KV805197.1:0-117742 GCF_001811565.1 Corynebacterium sp. HMSC078A10
CGACACTGCTACCAAATAGCCGGTCGCAACACATATCCCATGGCCATGAGCAAGTCCAGCACTGCCTGTTCAAAGAACGCCGGCTCATTGTCGTGCAACCGAGTCAGCAGCTCACCAGCCACGAATTCGTTGTTACGAGATACACCAGTTTCCACCTGCTCTACCGGATCGAGCTCGCTCTCAGCCTCTGGAAGTACGCTTTGCTTATCAGCGCTTACCTCGTCCCCAGCCTTACACCCAGGATTCCGGCCCCGCCACGTTAGCGCCGCTTCCGTGCCCGCAATCTCTCCCAACAGCTGCTTTTCCGTTAAGCCGGATGGATCGCGCGCTAAAAGGTCACGGCCAAAGTCTGTAATTTGAAAGCGCGCCCGCGCCGGTGAAGTAATGGCGTTCGCCTTCTTGAGGAATGTCAACGCCCATCCAATACGGTTTTCATAGAGCGGCTGCCCCGATGCAATGGTCTCAAGGCGTTCCTCATCCGTGATGCCAACGCGCACCGCAGCCTCCTCGATGAGCACGCTGCGCTTAAAACCTCTCCATTTGACGCCAATACGTGAAGCACCGGAACCATGTATCCATGCCACTTCAAAATTGCCATTAGAGTTCTCCTTGGAAAGCGCGGGTGGATAGGGATTCAAACAATTCATTGAACAAATCCCGGCGCTTTCGTAAGTTCCGTATGACATTCTCTATCGAACGCAAATTTTTACTGATTTTTGCACGTAACTCTGCCGGCGGATAAGGGATTTCAAAGCCCCTCACCAATGAGAGGTTCAAATTAGGCTGAGTCCCACCTCGGCCCAAGCCTCTGAGTTCTTCGTAACTATTCAAGAGACACTGATAGACAAAATAATCATCATTAGGATCCCTCGGTGCGACTACCGCGCACGCTTGATTGGTAGCTGCCTCTATCCCCAAATAGCCAACCCGACCTCGGGTCGCACCCTGCCCGTACATCGCCACTACGCTCGACCCTGCTCGATTAAGTTTGCAAGTCGAGCTTTCCAAGGCGTCTACACTGATTTTCTCTTCTGTTCCGAGAATTATGGTTCCTTTCACTTCGGTCGTCTTCACCCATGGAATATCGCCTTGGTAGAACGCCGCATTTTTCCTGCTCGGGGTAGCACCTGTTCCGACCACAGCTATTTCATCCAATCGACGGTTGTCCGAGAGCTTGGAGAATTCACTAAGCAGGTAAGTAGGCAAACGCAATAGCAGTTGAATCTGATACTGTTCCGCATCAAGTGAATGACGAACAGTGTCCAAAATCGCCGCGATGCGGCGCTGCTCGTCGAGGGGAGGGAGGGGAATCTCAAATCGTAGGAACGCTTCTTCCTTGACTCGCTGTCGGTTAGTTGCGCCAAAACTAAGCGCCTTCGCTTTTGCAGCCAAAATGCCACTAGTAGCAAAGTAGTGAAGATACTTTGGCATGCACCTCGACTCATCGATTTCGAAAATCGGGAAATCTTTAGAAACGACTGCTCCATCAAGAGATTTAGGAATAAGCGCGAAGGCACCGTTACGGGCGTCGATACGCGAGTAAATGAACTGTCCTTCTTTCACTCGATAGCCAGTGAAAACAGCCGGTGTCTTACCTGCTCCAATATTTCGCAGCACGGCACCCTCGCCATGCATTTTGACTGTTACAAAGGACTCCGTCTCTGGGGATGCAATCTTTTCCGGGACTCCAGCAGCCCGGAGCACATCCCCCAACCGCACCATCGGCCAGTCGTGCTTTGCCGTGTCTGCCATGTTATTTCCCCTCGCTGAGCATGGCCTTCAGGTTGGCAAGGCCATGGGTGATGTCGCGGTCGAGTTCTTCGATTTCGGCGATGATGTCCATGGGGTCGCGGGTTTCTTGTGCTTCGAGGACGATCTCCTTGTAGCGGTTCATGGAGAGGTCGTAGTCGGCTTGGGCGATCTCCTCCTTGGGCACGGTGAAGGAGTAGTCGGTGCGGGCGCGCTCGCGCTCGTCGGTGGTGCGGGAGTGCCAGCGGGCAACCACGTCCGGAAGGTTGTTGAGCTTCAGCTGCTCGTCGGTGAGGGTGACGGGCGTGGGGTCGTCGGCACGCGCAGGATCGCTTAAGTCCTGGATGTGGGAGGTAGGGGAGGGGCCGAGCAAGGGGCGCTCGAGAAGCGGAGTGCGTTTGTCATCCAGGGAGTAGCCATCCGCGGTGACGTCATAGAACCACACCTCGTCGGTACCACCGGAATCGGTGCGGGTAAAGCACAGCACGGCGGTGGACACGCCCGAGTAAGGCTTGAACACGCCGGAGGGAAGTTTGATGACAGCGTCCAGGCGCTGATCCTCAACCAAAATTTTACGAAGGGCCTTATGCGCCTTGGTGGAGCCGAAGAGAACGCCTTCAGGGACAATCACCGCAGCGCGGCCGCCCGGCTTGAGCAGCTGCAGGAAGCGGTGGACAAAGAGGAGCTCAGTTTTCTTGGCCGTGGTCACGGACTTGAGCTTGGGATCGATGGAGTCCTTATCCAGGCTGCCCGCGAAAGGCGGGTTGGCCAGGACAAGGTCGAAATCCCCAAACTTTGTGGGTAGCTTCTGCAAGGAATCGTGGTGCGAGATGTTGGGCTCTTCAAAACCGTGCATAAACATGTTCATCGCAGCAATGCGGACCATGGTTTTGTCAAAGTCAAAACCCGTCAGGCCCTTCTTGATGAACTTAGAGCGCGTGTCCTTGTTGTAGAGGTCTTCGCGGTGATGCTGAGCAACCCAATCGTTGGCGGCCACCAGGAAGCCCGCGGTGCCACAAGCCGGGTCGATGATCCGCTGCGTTGGCGTCGGCTCCATGAGTGCGACGAGGAGCTCAATGATGTGGCTGGGTGTACGGAACTGACCATTCGTGCCCGAGGTGGACAGCTTGTCCAGCATGTACTCATACAAGTCGCCCTTCATGTCTTTGTTCGGAAAGCGCAACTGGTCAATGAGCTCCATGACTCGCGAGAGCGTGGCCTCAGATTCAATCTCGAAGGAGGCGTTAGCCATGTGCTCCTGGAAGTCGGTGCCGCCCATCTCCTTGAGGAAGGGGAAGACCTTGGTGATGATGGTGGCCTTGCGGCGGGCGATGTCACGGTCTTCGATGAGGTTGCGCCACCGCAGATCCTGCTGGCTCGCATCAAAGATGTCTTCCGTCGCGGTGGGATCCCCCAACGCCCGGCGCTTATCAATCTGGACCTGACGCTCGTCCAAATCCTTGATGAAGAGCAGGTAGGTGAACTGCTCGATGACGGAAACGGGGTTAGAAATGCCGCCGGACCAGAAGGTGTCCCAGATGCGGTCGACGTTGTTCTTAAGGGCGCCGGTAATCATGTAACTCAGGGTAGCTGTCATGCGGAGCCATGCCGGCTATTAGCTCGCGGTAGGGGACTGCCTCCGAGTCTGCCCCACGCAGGTTTTAATACTAAACCTTCTTCACCACAGCAGGCTTGAGCTTCATCGCGCCAAAACCATCAATCCGGCAATCGATGTTGTGGTCTTCCTGGCCGGTGCCGGCATCGACGTTGAGGCGGATGCCGCGCACCTTGGTGCCGGCCTTGAGCGGCTGCTGAGCGCCCTTGACCTTAAGGGTCTTGGTAACGGTGACCGTGTCGCCGTCGGCAAGCACATTGCCCACGGAGTCGACGATGGTCGGTTCGCTTCCTTCCGCGGACGAGGCATCGGCAGCATCGGCGGAGAACTCATGCGCGCACTCAGGGCAGACGATGAGCGGCGGCATTTCGTAGGTGTACTCAGAGGAGCATTCGGGGCAGGGCGGCAGAGTTGCGGCCGAAGTATCAGACATAGGGGAGAGTTTAGCCTGCGTAGCGCGAAAAGATGATCCTTCTCTCATTCCATTGATGGATACCCCGGTGGGGTATAGGATTGGGTCAACACAATCGGACCTATTCGGAAGACTTATGAAACGCCTCATTTCTCTTGCGGCTGTGTGCGCCGCAGCCATCACCCTGTCCTCTTGCTCTACTGACAGCCCCGTACCGAGTGAAGCCTCGAAGGGCGACGCTGCCGCCACTGACATCCAACAGGTGCCTGCCGAGGAGATCCTCGCCGAGTTCGACCTCGAAGGGTTGGATGGCCAGGAAATCGTGGACAAGCTGGATCACCAGTCCAAGGACGAGCGCAATAGCGATCTCCTCGCATCCGTGCGCCCGAACGAGCTCATCCTCGCTACTGAACAGGGCCAGGCCTCCCTGCCCTTGCCGGAGGACAAGTTCTACGTCTCCATCGCGCCGTACATGACCCAGACCCATGACTGCTTCAACCATTCCCTGACCACCTGTACCGGTGAGCTCAGCAAGGAGGACATTCACGTCACCATCACGGATGACGAGGGAAACGAGCTGGTCAACGAGGACACGACGACGTTCGACAACGGCTTCATTGGGTACTGGCTGCCCGCCGACAAAAAGGGCACCATCACCGTCGAGAAGGACGGCAAGACCGGTGAGGTCCCCTTGGACACCTCCGAGGAGGGCGCAACCTGCATCACCACCCTGCAGATGACCTAATCCGCTCATTGACCCACCACGGTGAATCCCACGTCCTGGGGTTCACCGTTTGTCGTTTTATGGTGTCCACGCAGTGCTTGCCGACGTCAACAGTGTTCTGGGCAAGTCCCCATACGGCCACTCCCTGAAGAAATCTCCGAGCAGGCAATTGACCACAACAAGTCCGCTGGTGTCGTCAACTCTGTTCCTTTTAGCCACGCCACCCCGTCGGCGCCGGCTTCTTGGGCGCAGGCGTTGTGGCTGCCCTGCTCGGCGCCATCGCCGCATTCCTGCAGTCTGTCGGCGTGGTCAAGGCTGACTTCTCCGCTCTGCAGAAGATGTTCCGCTAAGCACTACAGCACTATGCACTAAAGGATGCGCTGAGCATTCAGCCCCCACGTAGGCCCTCCGCTTCGGAAGCGGAGGGCCTACTGCGCTTACTGGGAGGACTCCTCTAGGCAGTCATACAGGAAGTCCATCAAGGTCGTAGCGTCATCGGATCGGAACAGTTCATCGAGGGCAAGGTTGAATTCCAGCCTTCTCGCATTAGGGATATTAAGTGCTGCGTAGCCATTGCTCATCAAGAGGCCTGACGCCACAAGCCGTGCGGTTCGCTTGTTTCCATCGAAGTAAAACTGGCTACGCGTGGCAGAGCAGAAATAGGCCAACGCTTGCTCGACTGGGTTTTCAAGCCCTTGGAGGGACACCGGCAAATCGGCATGGGCTTCACCCAATTCATCAGCAGGGTCGAAAGGGATGAACCCGCCATCCATGAGCCGCACTCCACCGCCATCTCCTTCCACATGGCCTTCACCACGGAAAAGACCAGCGTCCAGGGCCTCGTTCCTTGCTAGCACGGCATGGAGTGCGTTACTGGTGGCTTTATCCACCGCACATTCCTCTTTGAGGACCAGCTCATGGAGCAGGTTGAAAGCTTCTGACAAGTCCAAGATCTGTTGCTGTTCAGCAAGCGCCTTTCCGCCCACGGTGACGCCATCGAGCAACGTACGGACTTCTGGGAGGGTAAACGTGTTTCCTTCCAGCGCGGCGGCATTCCACACCAAGTCAGGAAGTTGCTTGGTTAATCGAAATAACGCACGGTCGGTCCCCAACTCCGAAACGTGCGGCCGCTCATGGTGTTCCCAGCTCACTCGGCTCGTTGCCCTTCTCATCACCTATGCCCCTCCGATGTAGTTTTCTGCGCACACATCAATGGCAAGCTGATGCGGTGATACGTAGTGTATTCCGGCTTCATTAGTTGCGCCGGTGAGCTCTTCACCAGCGACAGACACGAGGGTGATTCCTCCGGATACGGGCTCAGAACTGGCACGGATCCGAGTGGGCAATGAAGACACGATGTCTGCTGGATTTGTGCACCAGATCAATGTTGATTGAGGTTCTTCTTCACCTGCGATCTGCCCCGCGACTCGTTGCGCTGCAAAAGCACCCGACATCGCCCAAGTTTGCCCACTCGCATCAACCGCTGAAGCAATCGTTATGGGATTTGACGGTAAGAAGTGGAGAGCCCCGTGGCGACCATATGGGTTGGAGGCCCACGCGGCCCGTTCCATGAGAGCCTGGTAGCTGCCACCGACGGCCGCAGCGTCACCCCACTGCACAAAGCGGTCAATCCAGGCTTTAACGTCTGGTTCTTCGCTGCTGAGCTCCCCCAGGAGAACTCGGGCGGCTGTCGCGGCGGCGGCATCGCTCATGCGGTGCACCTGTACGGAAACCTCGTATCCGAGCACGCGCATTACCTTGTCCAACCCGGCCAAACTCGGTTGAGCTGCCCCACGCAACCACAGATTGAGCGTATTTCGTGACACTCCCGAGCGCCGCGAGATTTCACTAAGGCTCAGCGGGCTTTTCTTGAGGAGTTGTAGTGCGTCCATAGCCCCACTATAGCCATCTGTCCTATCTTTAGGACACCTGTCCTGCACATAGGACAACAAGGCCGTCTACCAGCAACATGGCAACCGCACCCCGCTGTGTCCTATGATGAGGCAAATGAGCGCGGAGATTTATTCACTTCCCACAACACCTGTGGTCACTACTGACATCGTCGAGCAGGGCCCCCGGATTTCACTGCGCCGGGGCAGCAACATCCTCATGCTGGAGCTGCCCGCTACCTACCCAGAGGCAGACCTGACGGATCCGCGGTGGGTGGTCAAGTCTCATTTCATCGACCGCCCGCACTCAGTGCGCGAATTCGCCACCGAAGAGCCGCTGGAAGTCGGCATCCCTGGGCCTTTTACCCGCATCGAAGTCACCCTGCGCGATGGCGACGAGGACCTCATCGAGACCGTCACCTTTACCGGCATCACCGATGAGGCGCCGTTTATCGTCTATGACCGCACCACGCTCATCGCGCCGCAGGGCACGCTGGAGGCCGCTGAGCCCCTCGGCATCTGGGCCGGCTGGGAAGCGGGCCCGCTGCCGGATCAGGTCAGGGTGCCGCAGAGGGAGCCGGTGGACGTCGCCAAGCACGGCGATTTCGAGTGGGACTTTGACGTCGCCATCCTGCCCAACGCCCGGGGCCTCGACAACGAGCCCGTGTTCACCAAGTCGCCGCGCGTGCACCTCATCGCGGAAGGGGAGTGGCGCATCGATCTCACCTACGCTCCCCTCGGCGGCGAGCAGGAGGAGATTTCAGAGCAGACCTTCGACGCGGGCATCGCCGAGCCCTTCCCGGGCGATCTCTACGAAGACCCGTGGGTGGGCCGGTACAAGGTGTCGCTGTGGCACGACGAGGAGCTTGTCGACGTCCGCTTCATCTCCCTCGCCGAGGGCCTCCACATGCGCGCCACCAACGACGGTCCGCGCGGCATGGACTTCCGCATCATCGACGCCCTCGGCGCGCACTCGCGCTTCAGCTACACGCTGGCCTCTCCGCCGAAGAAGCCCATCGCGCTGGAGAAGGGCCTTCGCACCCTCGAGGACACCGAGGTCTCGCGCCGCGAGGTGGTGGCCAGTGAGGCTGGCTATGAGCTGGAATTCGATGTCTGGCCCGAGGCCCTGTTCAGCCGCGTCAAGCGCATCGGCCTGGAACCCACCGAGCACTCCGATAAGCCGGTGATTTTCGCGGGCCAGCTTGATCAGGATGACATGTTCACCGTCCACTCGCCGCGCCCGCTCCCGCTGGCCAAGTTCGTCACCATCGATGGCAGGCAGAAGATCAAGGAGCTGGCCCGCACGTCGAAGACGACGCAAGCGGTCACCAGCCTCGCCGTGCCCAATGCCGCGCTGGCCAACGCCGTGCGCAAGCAGCCAACGGCGGAGCTTTTCCTCATGTGGTCCACGCTGTCCTATGAGGACTACCTGGACTCCCTTCCGGCGGAGGAGCGCGCGGCCCACCAGGCCCGCAGCTTGGAGCGGCGCATCGTGGAGTATGAAGCTTCCGCGTCCACCAGCCTGATTTACGCGGCGCTGGCAACCATCCGCAAGTCTCCCTTCGTCAGCCGCGGCCTCCTCGATGCCGATGCCAACATTGTCATCGAACAGAACGCTGAGCCACCGGCAGAAGTAGTAGGGTGGGCCTGGCCATTGGCTGAACCAACAGTTGCACCGACCCAGCTCACCGCAACCGAGGACGGCTTCGAACTGCCCGCAGACCTCGCTGAGCAGGGCTCATTGCTTGTCGACGTCCGCGAGCTCCGCGCCGACTCTAACCTCGCCGCCCCCGCTCGCCCCTCCAGCGCCTCCATCGTGATCACGCCGGAAGGCTCTCCCGCAGCTCTGGCCTCAAAGGACTGGACTCCGGAACAGCTGTGGGGCACCTTCCGCGCGCTTCACGTGCTCTCGCAGCGCAGCCCGAACCCGAAGCTGCAGGCGATGTTCGACAGCACGATTGATCGCCTGCGCGCCCAACCGGAGGACGCGCTCCACGCCCTGGCGCGCACTGGCGTTAGCGTGAACCAGCAGGCCCGCTCGCTCGCGCGCACGCGCTTGTTCCACTCGCCGCTGGAGCCCACCGCCGAGTCGAGCGCCGATAGCTGCCTGGATCTTCTGCTCGATCCTTCCGCCAGCGAGAACGCGGAGCTGAACGCCGTGCGCGAATCCGGCGCCGATGGCCTGACCCGCCCGATGCTGCTGAATGCAGCGACCATTCACAGCCCCACGCCGCCCGTCGATGATCTGATGGGGGAGGCCGGCCGCGTCGCCGCGCTGCGCGAGTGCTTTGCCAACAACGGCGCACTCGATGCGCTGGGCACCATCGAGCACCTGCGCAAGGACGCCACGGCACTGGCCTCGCTGGTGCAAAACGCGGGCGTTGACATGTCCGTCAGCCACACCCTTATCGCGCTGGGCGCCTTTGCCAGCGGAAACACGGCTGATGAGCTCAATGCCGCTGCGTGGATGCCCTACATCTCTTATGCCTTCGCACTGGCGTCTCGCGCCGCGGCGAACGACATCATCATGGAAAGCCCCCTGCTCAAGGAGGACATGCCTATGCTTGCCGACGTCCTCCCCCTCGCCCCCCGCCTCTTCTTCTACGACCTCGTGACCGCCGAAGCTCTCTTCCGCGATCGCGACATGTAAGCGCGTGAGGTGTGCCACAATGAGTGAGCATGAAAGTTATCTCCACGAACGTCGCTGTCCGCCGCCCCGAGCCGCACGGGCGGCACGAGTACACGGGCATCGATAAGCAGCCGCGCCCCTTCCTGGACTTGGAGGTCCCCGGGCCCGCCTACGGTGACGGCTCCGGCGTGGTGGGGGATTCCATCGGTGACCACGCCCACCACGGCGGCGCCGAGAAGGCCGTCTACGCCTATGCCCGCGAGGAGCTTGACTACTGGGAGGGCACGCTCAACCGCGTTCTGCGTGACGGCTACTTTGGGGAGAACCTCACTACCGAGGGGATTTCCTGGCCGAATATGCTCATCAACCAGCGCATTCAGGTGGGGGAGTGCGTGCTCGAAGTCTCTATCCCGCGCCAGCCTTGCGCCACCTTCTCCGGCTGGATGGACGAGCCCGGCTGGCTCAAGTCCTTCACAGAGCGCGGCGATTGCGGCTCTTACCTGCGCATCATCGAGCCGGGCCGCATCAATCCCGGCGATGAGATCACCCTCATCAGCCGCCCCGACCATGGCATCACCATGGGCATGGCCTTCGCCGCCAAGATGGGGGACAAGGACCTAGCCCGGCGCGTCGTCGACGCCGGCTGCCTCGCCCCAGTCCACCACGATCAGCTGGTCAAGAGCCTTGAGCCCCGCGGTTAGCTAGCCATTCATAGGTTGTCGCTTGTGAACCGCGCGTGCCATCCATACGCACGAATCGTGCCTTCACCAGTGACTTCAGCGCATATCGGACCTGCGCTCGAGTAAGGTTTGTGGCTGTTTCTATTTCGCCGATAGACAGCGGTTGTGCCGCCGTACGCAGCGCCTCCGCTACGCGCGGGGCGTTAACACCCAGGCGTTCCAAGGTCACTGGTGCATCCACTCGTCGTTCCGGGCCGGTGCCTGATTCCTCCTTGCGTAGTGGCTCCCAGATACGGGCCTCTCCACGAGTGTCCGGCCGCCACATCTTCACCGTAAATTGCACGCCAGAATCTATCAGGTCAGGCTCCGGTAGTCCTTGCTCTCGCGCGGCATCCAGCATGAGCTGCACGCCGCCGCCTTCGCCCTCAATAACAAAAGAGCCATCGTCTGCTTTGAGATATCGGCACAGTCTATAGAGCCGCTGGTTAATCTCCTGGCGCGCCAGATCTCTCGACTTGAGCTGTTCAACCGTCAGATCCCGTAGGCCTCCTGGACTGGAGATAACCATCTTGTCCGGCAGTAGGCGGACATCAATCGATTTACCCGCACCCAACGTATTTGGCCCAAGATCACGGTGCACCAATGCATTAGCCACGGCCTCTCGAATGGCCGGAAGGGGAAGTTCAGGAACTTCCACCATTGATCCGTCCTCTCGATATCGCCGTACGGCGGCTAAACGTTGCCTTACCCATCCCATTACCGAGTTCAACAGCACCGGAACGGGCCCCTCAAAGGTCTCCAACCCCAGCACTCGCCCGTGCTTCGAACCATTTGGTAGCCTTTGCGCCACCGTTACTGCTAAGGAGGGAAAATGCCCTTGGGGATAGAAACCCAGCGCATACAGGCCAGCAAGCGTCAGCTCTCCAGTCGCGGTCGTCACCGCTAGCGCCCGTAAGACGTCCTCATCTTGAGTAAGTCCCGATAGTCGCCGATTCTTTTTCCGCGCCTGAACCAAGAAATCTTGCACCACGTCGCTATCTAGGTCTGCAAGGCTCGTGCCTTCCACAATCGTCGTGTCATAGGACACTGCCTCTTCGGCATGCAGCTTTGCCACGTCCATCATGCGCAGCTCCGAGGCACTCATACGGTAGTCCCCATCAGCCATTCGAAGATACGCTTCTCCCCTGTAGATAGCAGGCTTATCAATAATCGGAAGACCCGTAACCTCCGCAATCACGACATGCGTGCCATCTATTGCCACACTGTCGGTATGCACTGTGACTGGAGGGGTGATGGCATGACGCGCCTGCGAGGCCAGAGCAGCCTCCATCTCCGAAGGATTCTCAATGCCAGTGACAATGAATCCTTCCTTCTCATTGACACCGAGAATGATAAGGCCGCCACTCGGCATGTTTGCGAACGCGCACAATGTCTGCGGTAGAGAGTCCGGAATGCCCCCTTGAGCGGTTTTGACCTCGACTGTTGTTGAATCACCGCCGCGCAACTCAAGCTCAGCCAATAGCTCTCTCAGCTGATTCTCGGACCAATTGTTCACGATGAATACCCGCCCTCAATGTTAACAATGACGGCTCAATGCTAACTTCATTCCTCTTCAATGACAAGAGTTCTCATTGATCTTCCCATTGAGGTGTCATTGACATTCTCATTGAGGCCAAATTATGGCCCTGAAACCCCGTATGTTTAAGCTTTATCTAGCGCATAAACCGCAATGAGTGGTTGGATAAGAGTTATCCAACCACTCATTTGCTGTCTGACGAATGGATAGCCTCTACAAGCCTCACTACGTTACCGAGAGCTGGATCCCCGAATCAGGCTCCGGCATTCCCCGGCGCGATAAGGCCGGAGGCCCTTTTTAGGTCTATGTCCCTGACCATCTTGTAAGTAAGGCATGGAGTTTTCCCCAGAGCTCACCAGCCGGGCAGCACGTATCGAGCGAGAGATCTTGGATCTCAACCGTCATGCTGCTTCTGGCCAGTTGGAATCTGTGGCCCGCTTACTCATGCGTTCTGAGGCGATTTCTTCCTCACGCATTGAAGGTATTGCGCCCAACGTCGACAAGGTTGTCCTCGCGGAACTCGCCCAAAAGGAGGAAGTCCGCGGCTTTAAGGAAAGCGCGGAAGAGGTTGCGCGTAACCTCACCGTTCTGTGTTCCATTGAGAAGAGCTTTGCCACCGAACCAACATCTCCATCGGCCTTCTTGAAAAGCTCCAAAGAGAGTTGATGGGGGAGAAGGGCTCTATCCCCACTGGTCTCCGCACTATTCAAAACTGGATTGGTGGAAGTAACCACACACTCTTTGGGGCCGAGTTCATCCCAGCGCCCCCACGTCTAGTCCATGACCTCGTAGACGACTTATGTCTTTACCTCGATGGCGCTTCGCGCGGTGCTCTCATCCAGGCCGCGATTGCTCACGCTCAATTCGAAACGATTCACCCATTTGCAGATGGCAACGGCCGTGTGGGCCGTGCTCTCATTCATGGGATTCTTCTGCGTCGCGGACTTACTGAATACACCATTCTGCCGGTATGCCTCGTCCTCGGTACGTGGTCCAAATCGAAAGCTACCTGCCTTTTCGCACCATCAAGCGTGGGAAAATCCTCACCATGAAGCGCACGTATAAGTGGGAGCATGTCGAGATTCCCCTCATCCGGAACTAGGCCGCAGTTCATTTTTTAAGAGCCGGTTTGATCGCTTCCGGAGTGCAATACGGCGATGGATACGAGGCCACGTGGGAACTGCGCGCCGCGGAGAACTGGGTGACTGAACGTGTGTCGGTGAACGTTGAAGGCGACGGATGGGGGCGAAGCCTCGAGCTGTTTAGGTCCGAGCAAGGCGTGTGGTCGGCGGAAACCAATGAAGAGGGCGCCCAGCTTGAAGATCTGCCCTCCCCCGGTATCGTCCAGTCAGCCGACCTGAAAGCCGCACTCGATTGCGCTCTCGGTCTGTGTCCTCTCACCAACACAATGCCTATTCGTCGCTTGACGCTGCTTGAGACTCAGGTTCCGAAAACGCAGCTGATCATGGCTTGGATTGATATACCGTCCCTCCAGGTGATCGCATCAGACCAGTACTACAGCTCCGTCGATTCTGAAACTGTCCGATATGAAAGCGGAACACGGGGAGTCGACGTCGAGTTGGAGGTCGACGGTGGCGGCGTGGTCGTACACTACCCTGATCTCGCACGGCGGGTCTGATCCGGAAGCAACTCTAACTAAGCTGGGCGGTATGAACGACCTGACCATCGCACCTGGCCCAGGGATCCCCAGGGGTCTGGTCATCGTCGCCGCCGACCTGACGGAGCGGTTCGCGAAGTCGTCGGGACCAGGTGGCCAAGGCGTCAATACTACGGACAGCAAAGTGCAGCTTTCCGTCGATATCGCTACGTGCTCATCGCTTTCCGACGCCCAGCGTCGCCGCGTCCTCCACAACCACGAGCACCGCCTAGACGGCACCGTCCTTACCGTTACCGCATCGACCCAGCGATTGCAGGTACGCAACCGCGCTGAGGCACGCGAACGCATGGCCGCCCTCTTGCGCGAGGCGCTCGCTCCGCCTCCTCCCCCGCGGCGCAGGACCAAGCCGACGCGGAGCTCGGTGCGACGCCGTCTCGAAGCGAAAAAGCGGCGCTCGGAACTCAAGTCCACGCGACGGCGGCCCCAAATTCCCTAGTTCGAACCATCCGCATGCATATCCTCACGCTGACGGACCTGGTTCGGGTAACCGCTACGCTGAGACAGCTTGGACTGGTTGAATCCGCTCGATTTCCGAGAGGATCTTGTCTTCCGCCACGTCCAAGTCATATTGAGCCTGTAACCCGAGCCAGGAACTGGGGGTTCATCTCGAAAAACTTCGCTAGACGAAGGGCCGTGTCAGCGGTTACAGCGCGCTTACCGTGAACAATTTCGTTGATCCGGCGGGGCGGAACGCCGATGGAGACGGCGAGCTTGTGCTGGGTGATCCCCATTCCTTTGAGGAAGTCCTCCATGAGGATTTCACCGGGGTGAACCGGAGGGAGCTTGTCAGTGGTAGTCAACGATCTCAACCTCCTCTGGCCCCGCCGATCACCTTTCAACGCCTCGAGCCGGTTTCCCGGGGGAATCCGCTCTCGATTCCACAGACGCTCAGTGTCCTTGTCAGCGAACGACTGGATCATGCTTCACCTTATCCCCCATAACGCGAAGCGTCAATAACGCTACGCGTTAAATTTGAACTCCACGGTATGTAGTTGCAAAGTTACTTTCTCGTCAGCCTGCAACAATCAGAAAACTATAATTACGTCAGCACACAGAGAACATATGGGCGCATGGAAACACGTAAAGGTTTTGCGGGATGGCGTGGACGTCAACGTGAAGATTCTGGAGAACCTCGCCGCCCACGTCGCTCCCGCGTTGGGTGGCAGCCGAACCACAAAGGATCAGTCATCTGCTATCCCATCGACTAATTCCTGCAGATCGCAGGACCTTCGCGCAACCGTCAGTTCAGTGCATTTTGAATAGTTCAGCGCACGTTGTATTGTTCAGTACATGCTGACTATTGCTTCACGCCTCGACGTCATGAACCGGCTCGGCCGGGCCATGGCTGATCCGACGCGTTCCCGAATCCTGATGACCCTACTCGACGGTCCGGGCTACCCGGCCGAGATTTCGCAAAGCTTGGATCTGACGCGCTCGAACGTCTCGAACCACCTGTCCTGCCTACGCGATTGCGGCATCGTCGTCGCTGAGCCGGAGGGCCGTAAGACCCGCTACGAAATTGCCGATCCGCACCTCGCGGCGGCGCTCGAAGCGCTGGTCAACGCGACGCTGGCCGTCGACGAGAATGCCCCCTGCATCGACACTGAGTGCTCGGTGCCCGGCTGCGGCGAGAAAGGAACGGACGCATGAGTTCAGCATGTGGATGCGAACACGAACCCGCCACGGAGATCGAAGAGCTCGATCGGCCATGGTGGAAGGACCCCGAGCTACTGCTACCGATCTTCTCCGGCGTAGCCCTCATTACAGGACTGGCGCTGGACTGGTCCGACTTGGAGACGCCCGCAACGGTACTGTATTGGCTTGGCCTGCTGTTGGGCGCTTACACGTTCGCACCTGGAGCGATCCGGAACCTTGTCACGAAGCGCAAGCTCGGCATTGGCTTGCTTATGACGATCAGCGCGGTCGGCGCGGTGATCCTTGGTTTCGTCGGAGAGGCCGCGGCGCTGGCGTTCCTGTACTCGATCGCCGAGGCGCTTGAAGACAAGGCGATGGACCGAGCCCAAGGCGGACTGCGGGCACTGTTGAAGCTGGTACCGCAAACCGCGACCGTGCTGCGCGACGGTACGACGGCCGAGGTCACTGCGAAGGACCTTGAGGTTGGCGAGCTAATGGTCGTACGCCCCGGGGAGCGGATCGCCACGGACGGCATCATTCGGTCCGGACGCTCCAGCCTTGACACCTCAGCGATCACCGGAGAATCCATTCCGGAGGAGGTTGCGCCCGGCGACGAGGTACCCGCGGGAGCGATCAACTCCGCCGGTGTGCTGGAGGTCGAGACGACCGCAGCTGGAACGGACAACTCGCTGACCACACTCGTCGACCTCGTCGAGCAAGCGCAGGCGGAGAAGGGTGACCGCGCCCGGATCGCCGACCGGATTGCCCGACCCCTCGTGCCCGGGGTGATGATCCTGGCGGTGCTGGTCGGCGTGATCGGCTCGCTGTTGGGCGACCCCGAGACGTGGATCACCCGTGCGCTGGTGGTCCTGGTCGCAGCGTCGCCGTGCGCGCTGGCAATCTCCGTGCCGCTGACGGTCGTGGCCGCTATCGGCGCGGCCAGCCAGTTCGGAGTAGTCATCAAGTCCGGCGCGGCGTTCGAGCGACTCGGCGGCATCCGTCACCTAGCGGTAGACAAAACCGGAACCCTTACCCGCAACCAGCCCGAGGTTACCGGAGTGGTCCCGGCAGACGGATTCGATCGGGCGCAGGTGCTTTCCTTCGCGGCGGCGGTTGAGCAGCAATCGACGCACCCCCTCGCCGCGGCGATCGTGGCAGCGGAGCCCGAAGCGCCCACCGCCTTGGATATCAGCGAGGAAGCCGGTCAAGGCATCGGCGGCACCGTCGAAGGCCGACGGGTGCTGGTCGGCAGCCCCCGATGGATCGACGCCGGGCCACTGAAGGCGGACGTTGAGCGCATGGAGTCCGAAGGCCAGACCTGCGTCCTAGTCACCGTCAATGACGCTCTCGCCGGGGCGATCGGGGTACGCGACGAGTTGCGGCCCGAGGTGCCCGATGCCGTGCAGTCCCTGCACGACAACGACGTAGAAGTGAGCATGCTTACCGGCGATAACACTCGCACCGCCCGGGCGCTAGCTGAAATCGCCGGAATCGACGACGTGCGCGCCGAGCTGCGACCGGAGGACAAGGCAAGCATCGTCGCCGAACTCTCCTCCAAGACGCCGACGGCGATGATCGGCGACGGCATCAACGACGCGCCGGCACTGGCGGGCGCAACGGTGGGCATTGCGATGGGAGCAACCGGCTCTGACGCCGCGATCGAGTCCGCTGACGTCGCCTTCACTGGCCACGACCTCCGGCTGATCCCGCAGGCGCTGCAGCACGCCCGCCGAGGCAGCAGGATCATCAACCAAAACATCGTGCTGTCTCTGGCCATCATCATCGTGTTGATGCCACTGGCGATCAGCGGTGTACTGGGCCTGGCCGCCGTCGTCTTGGTACACGAAGTCGCCGAAGTCATCGTGATCTTGAACGGCCTGCGGGCTGCACGAGCGAAACGCTGAGGCTGTAACCGGCAAGTCTTATAAGGGTTAAACCACGCGCCGAGCGCACACACGTTGGACCAGGCGAGTCATTCGAGTTCACCACCTGGTCCTTCTCGATGCGTGCAGGCACGGGAACTGTGGGTGAACCTAATAGTTCAACGGCCCGATAACGCTTGCAGATTCTTCACACGAGGTAGCGGAATGGACCGAGGCCGAACGAAAACCGGAGTTAGAGACAGCGCTCTTCAACATACCCCCAATAACGCGAAACGTCATTAACGCCTCGCGTTACACGTTGAACTTGAACTCGACGGAGTGTCGTCGATAAATAACCATTTGATGCGCGCGTGCGGAATTAACAACGAAATACCGCTAAAACAGACAACATATGGGGTGCACAGAAACACATATAAGTTCTGCGGAAAACCTATAGGGTGCGTCGCTAAAAACCGCTGTGCGCGAAAAACATAAAGGGTTTACGGACCCGGTCCCAGACCCCTCAATACTCTGAGCCGGAAGAATGGAAAGTGGAAGGTTGATGTATCCCCACTATTTATTTTTTCCGTTTTTCGGAGTACATCGGGAGCTACAACTGCGGACCAGCTCTGTGTGAACTAGATGAGAAGGCGCAGCAGCGAATCATCGACGCTGGACAGTTGGTGCTGCGGGCACGCGAGCGGCACCCCCAGCGGTCACTCGCGGAGCACTACAACCCGTTATCGATGGACCCAATTCTGCTCAAGGCTCACAACAACTTGGACCGGGAAGTCGATAAGGCTTTCGATGTGGCACGCAAACTCACCAACGAGCGCCAGCGCCAGGAGCTACTGTTCGCCAGCTACGGGGAGTTGGCGAGGGGCTATGTCTCCTCGCTTTCATCAAAATCGAAACCACCAGCAGGGTCGTTCCCCGTGCGGGTGATTTTGATCGGTCCCGCTGCTGGGTGTAGAACCCTGTCGCTGGCAACGCCGGGAACTATGACTGTGCCCGACGAGAACACGTCACTGCCATAACGCGGCTCACGGTAGACGAACATGGGTCGTTCACTACTACTGGTGGATTTCGGTTTTGGTGGTGGGGGGATTACCGCCGCCGGCCTCGATTTTTCCGTTGAGGAGGTCGTTGACTACTTCCCGATGGTGAAATGGGCCGATGGTGAGGTAGAGAGGAACCAGTCACCTGGAAGAGATCGATCCAGTCGCTGGTGTGCAATCTGGGAGGTAGGGTCGCGGGGTCGATTCCTCGCGAGCGCAACCATGATTGTGTCTCTGAACGTGATGAAAACAACCCTGCCCTTCGGAGAATTTCCCCTATCCCGCGTCCCCGGGCAGTGAAAACGGTGTGCACCATCGCCTGAAAGGCTTTGCGCTGCTCTATCGGAATCTTCGGGTCACCCACCCGGCGGATCACTAAGATCCCCCCGTCAACGTTTGGCTGTGGCCGGAAAGCAGACCTTGGTACTCGGGAACCAAGGTGAAACGTGAACCATGGGGACCACTGAGCCGTCATCATCGTGCTTGCACCTACCCCGGCCCGGCGGCGAGCGACTTCCCACTGCATGAGGAGTACAGCGTCAGTCCATGCCGGCGCATGCAACAACTTTCGAAGAATGGCAGTGGTGAGGTGAAAGGGAATGTTTCCCACAATGACGCAGGGAGTGGCGGGTAACCGGAAGTTAAGGAAATCATCATGGACCACTTCGACCGCCGCCGAGGCGGTCTTTTTTGTGAGTTTGGCAGCTAGTTTTGCGTCTACCTCAACTGCCGTTATCGCCCTCCCCAAGTGGGCCATCGGGTGAGTGAGGGCACCGCTTCCTGGCCCGATCTCAATGATGGGGCCGGAGGTTTGTTTCACAAGATCGACGATGGAGTTGATGATCTTGTGGTCTGTGAGAAAATTTTGGCCATGCTCGTGACGGCCGTATCCGTATGCAGACATCAGGTGTGCTCCTTGGAGTTGAAACGGAGCCGGGCATGACAAATAGCCGCCCGGCTAAAGGACCGGAGCGGTTTCTAACCTGCGGGAGGGAGAAAACCGCCTTAGCGGCTGGTGAGCGGCCGCATGAAAACGGAACCTGAAATCAACATGGGCCTATCGTATCCAATTAATTTCGCAGGGTCCAATACGGTGAGAAAGAAGACAACCGCACCGCAACAGTGCAAGACCTCTCTGGATTGGAATTTGTCCTACCTTCGGCTCGTCGTACAGACGCCACTGGCGTATTTTGTCTCTGGGCAACGAGGGGGAGTTACCCCCACCTCCGGATGTTTTTAAGGTGCACCCCTTATTACGCTGTGGTGCGGGAGTAGTTTTGTCCGACTGATCGGACTACCCACCGACGTGGGGCGGGTAGTTCGAGGTCCCAGCAGATGATCGCGTCGATTTCGCCGCGTTCAAAGGATGCCACCATGGCGTCGTAGTCGGGGCGAGCCACATTCTTCTTTGACGCGGAAATGGACTGATCGACGTAGTTATGTCCTATGTCCAACGTCCAAGCCACGCTGCTTTGCAATGGCTTCACAGTCCTGACGCTGCCGGTCGATGGTGAGGCCATCCACGTCAGCGTCTCGCGAGATACGAAGGTAAATAGGAGCGCGTGTTGCCAAACGCTTTTAATAAGGCCCTTAGCTAACATTGAACTTAAACTCGACCACGTTCCGTAGCCGAATAACCTTTGGAGCCGCGCCGTCAGTTAGCAGAGATGTGGCACCGCAGCGCCTAGGCAAGAGGAGGCAGATGAGTATCGACGATATCGCGGACCACGTCGATGTCGACGCCGAAATACTGGTGCACCAGGATGTTGCGGAAATCCCGAATCTGAGGCCAGACGATCTCAGGGTGCGCGCCGGTGATCTCATCGGGAAGATGGTTCACGGCTTCGCCGGACTGCGACTCACAGCGGCACCGCCTCGGCGAGCGTCGAAGCGGATACCGGGTGCCTGAGCAACTGGGCAGGAAACACGTCGATGCCATCGCGCCCGAACAGAGCGCGACTCTCCTCGAGCAGACCAGACGCACGCATCAGGAGACGTCCCTCCGCAGGGTCCATCCCGACGAGGATGTCGATGTCCGATCCTGCAGACGCGGTGCCGCGCGCGACGGACCCGAACAACTTCGGGTTGGTCGCGCCGTACCGATCGATGAGCACCTGGAACTAGTCAAGACGCGCAACGAGAATCCCGCGTAGGGCAAGCGTCTCAGGCGTCATGACGGTCTCAGACATGCTTCCGGGGGAAACGGGCCCGGCAGCACGTCGACATGGAGCTTTGACATTGAAGCGGAACTCCACCGCGTTCTTAAGGGCCGACGACATTCTCCCGTCTCACCGCCGCACCAGGCGGCACTGACGCGCTGCCACCACTTACAGCCGGTCGTCTCGCCCGCCCGCCATGACGCACTCAACGAACGAGCGATAGAGCAGGCTTACACGCGTCTCGCACTAAACGACCGGGCAGCAGCGTCACGGAGGTTCCGAAGTAGCGGCTATCGCAGTGCACCTAAGGGTTTGGTGAGGGAACCAGCCATTCGGCAGCGGTACGGAACGTAGCCCTCAGTTGCGGGTGCTCCCGCACGATCTCTCGCTGCCGCTCCGCCGGCAACCCGAGCTCGTGCAAGACGTTGAGGATTACGACCGCGGTCGTCACCTCGACGACGGCGATCAGCTCCTCGATGGAATGGTTGGGCGTTCTGCCCTCGTGCGCGAGGTCATTGCGGGCGCGCGTCGTCCACTTCGCCCAATGGTCGACATCCGGTAAGAGCTGTGCGATCGCTTCCTGATCGGGTCGCGCGGCGAGGGCATGGAGCCGATCACGGAGGGTCGGGTCGTTGCGGATCGCCCCCTTGAACCTGTTTCGGTGCTCATCGGGAACCTGCGCCAGCATCGCCTCTCGCATCGCCCTGAACTCCGCGTTGGGGAACGGTTTCTCGTCGATGCGGAGGTTGCGGTGCAACACCTCGGCAGCATCGACTGCCGTCAGAAGATTGTTCTCAACAAAACGGGCCGGTGCGTAGCGCAAGCCCAAGATCATGTTTGTCGCTGCCTCCAGGCGGCCATGGGCCTCGCACCATCGGGGCATGACCTCCTCAAATGGGATCGAGCCGCAGGTGAAGAACATTCGGTGGTGATCGACGACTTTCGCGTCGTGTTTTCCAAGCGCGGCCGGTGAGTAGAGCACATCGGCACGTCGGCGCGGCAGCGGGCGGCCATCAGGGAAGTGCGACTCGGTACCGGCAACTTCCAGTCGGAGCCAGATCACTCCGGCCGCGCGATGCGTCGCCAGGGAGATCAGGTCCTGCACCAGGCTCGCCTCCTGCAGAGCAACACTCAGAGAGAATGGTTCGGCTGGCACGACGCAGATGGACACCGTGTCCCGCATACGTCCGACGCTTCCTCCCTTGCGCTGGTCGAAGAATGGAAGCGTGTGCGTGTGCTGAAGGCGATACTCAGTGTCGTCGACCACGACCGATTGCGCCTCGACCGGCTTCACCGAGATACGCCCGGTCCCATCGATCTTGCCGTCGGGAGCCCCGAGGGATCCTTCGAACACAGAAGACGCCGCCCAGAGACTCAGATCCTCGACTGAGACTTCTGCCCTAGCGAACGCCGGATCCGCGTCACCGCTGACATGCGCGCCGATGATGGCGACCGTCGCGGTCACGGTCTGCTTATCAGGGCTCGCCACTCGCGCACCCATGGTCCTTCTGGTGCTCCTAGGAACACAGCCAAGCAGTGTGATCTCCCTGAGCTCGGCCACACCGTGCATGACTTCCCAGGTGCGGGTTCCTTCGTGAACAGCAGTCCATCCAGACGAGTCCGTCGTCAAGATCCGATCCTCGAAGGTGCCGATCAGCGACAGAGAGAGACCATCTTCCGGGTCGTACCGTAGGACACCCGGGACCTTCTCGCTAGGGGCTTCCGGCAGCCACCACACGCCAGCCCACTCGCCGGCCTTGTCGAGGTTGAGAGGATCATTAGGCATCGTACTCCCGGTCCCGGGCTCCTTCCTGTCTTGCGGCCAGATGTCAGGTCGAAAATCTTTACTCCACCACATGCCCCCCACGTAGGACAATCTACAGCGAGATCATGGTCAACTGAGATCGGATGCGGCGACTGGCACACAATCGCAGTTCGACGCGACGGCACAGCCCTCGCAACTGGCAACAATCAGCGAGGGCAGACCGACGTCGCCCGGTGGACACACGTGTCCGGGGTCTTTGCCGGCTACCTACACACCGTCGGCTTACACGAAGACGGCACCGTCGTCGCCGTCAGCGACGACAGCAGAGGCCAGTGCGATGTCCAGTCATGGACCGGCATCACAGCGATCGCAGCCGGAGCGAGACACTCGCTCGGGCTGCGGGCGACCACACCGAGCAGCAATGCAATGTCAACGCCTGGGCCGCTCGACCACAGATGAACTGAAGTCCAGCGTGCCCGATAATCGGCGGTCGATCACACGTTGAATCTAAACTCCACGCAGACGACATCCTCAGCCTGCTAGACCTCGCAGACCGCCAGCTCGCCAGCAGCCGCTTTGACACGAAGCTCTCACCGCCTACCGGGCGCGCAGTTCCACGGGCACAGCCTTAAAGCTTGCGGATAAGCTCTGCATCAGCCACGAGGTTTTGCGTGAGCTTCTCAGCTTCAAGCCCACTCAAGTCACAGCTGTCGAAACGGGCCAGCCAGTCGGCCCGAACAGCGGGGGAGTCGAACCAGGTTGCGCGCTCGGCTTCAATATCCTCGATGCCGCTCAAGGTACGGCCGTCGCGGGTGCGGATCTCGAGGTCGTCGACAAGCGGGGCAATCGCTTGAAGCCCTGGGACGATGGCTTTAAAGCCCGACGTATGGGAAACCTCATTGGTCCAGCGCGGGTAGCGGCTCACACGCTGCGCCTCCAGGTAGCGCTGGACGACGCCCAGCCTTGAGACCTCCTGCGCCACCGCCAAGCCCACGACCTTCACGCGGAAACCCGCAGACCGAAACTTGGCTATCTCACCCGCGATGAATTCCGGGTTGGACAGCGTGTTCTCAATGATGAGGGAGTGCCCGTGCTGCCGACCATATTCAATCAGCGAGGACATCCAATAGGGCACCGGTCCATTGGTGAGCACGTCCATGCGCAGGGGGTCGCGCTCCATGATCTCGTCGAGGGCGGGGTGCAGCTTCCGAACCTCATCGGAATCAAGGACCGCGTGACCATTCTTTACAGATTCAATAGCCGTTGATTTGCCTGACGCTGGCTGCCCCGCCACATAAATGACCTCTGGAACAGCCGGACCATGAGCATTCGACCGACCAAAATAGCTAGTTTGCAGAGTCTTTAGCCGTTGCTCCATGACCTGCGGATCAACGGGGAAGTCAGCGGCGGAAAGCATAGGCTATGCCGCTTTGTGCTCGGAGGAGAGGGCTTCAAGCCGCTGCGCAAAGAGAGCCGCAGCGGCGCGGATGGCTTCAATGTCGGTTGAATCAACACCACTGACTATGTCCTCTACCAGCCAATTCTGACGAATCCACCATTGTGATTCAACATCGTTGCCTGCTTCAGCGGCCCGAGTGAGGTAGGCAGCTTTCAGCGAGGACGCAACCTCCTTCATGGCGTCGAAGGCTGCGTACTCGATCTCCGGGACTTTGGCGGTGCTCATGGCGCTAAGAATAGCAGCGCCATGGCGGTTTTAGCCGTTGATGATCTGCGGGTACGCCAGGCCCTTGAGGCCCTCGGTACCGAACTCCACACCGTAGCCGGAGGACTTGATGCCACCGAAAGGCACGCGCGGATCCACAGCACCGTGGGCATTGATCCAGGTAGTGCCTGCCTCCAGCTGCGCAGCGACGTCCAGAGCGCGCTCACGGTTGGAGGACCACACGGAGGAGCCCAAGCCCACGTCAAGCTTGTTGGCCTGCTCGATGGCCCATTCCAGGTCTGTGTACTTCACGATCGGCAGCGCAGGACCGAACTGCTCCTCGACGACCAGCGCGTTATCCGGGTCGATATCCGCCACCAGGGTGGTGGGGTAGAAGTAGCCCGGCGCGTCGTAGTCCGGGTCACCACCCAGCAGCACGCGGGCGCCGGAATCCTTGGCGGCGCTGACAAGCTTGTCCACGATGTCGAACTGCTGCTTGTTCTGCAGCGGGCCGAGCACGTTCTCTTCCTCGAGGCCCACGCCCATCGGGGAGGCCTTGGCTACCTCGACGAGGGCTTCGCAGACGGCGTCGTACAGCGACTCCGGCACATACACGCGCTTCATCGCCGCACAGGTCTGGCCGGTGTTGATGAACGCGCCCCAGAAGAGGTCGCCGGCGATCTCCTTCGGGTCAGCGTCATCCAGCACGATACCGGCGTCATTGCCGCCGAGCTCCAGCGTGAGGCGGGTGAGGTTGTCCGCGCTGGCCTCCACGATCTTCTTGCCGGTGGCGGTAGAACCGGTGAACATGATCTTGTCGACGCCCTCGTGGGTAGTCAGCGCCGCGCCAACCTCACCGGCACCGCTGACGACTTGGAGCACACCCTCCGGCAGCACGGAGTTGACCACCTTGAGCAGGCCCAATACGGAGAGCGGGGTGTACTCGGAGGGCTTGACGACGACCGCGTTGCCCATACGCAGCGCTGGCGCAATCTGCCAGATGGTGATCATCATCGGCCAGTTCCACGGGCCGATAGCACCGACGACGCCGAGCGGGCGGTAGTTGACGGTGGCGGTGATGTCATCATCGACGGCGGTGTAGTTGGGGTGCTCGAAGGAGGCGGTAGCATTCAGCCAGCCGGAGCAGGCACCGACCTCGAAGCGGGCGTTCGGGCCGTTGAGCGGCTTGCCCTGCTCACGGGAGAGAAGCTCAACGAGTGCCTCTGCATTAGCGTCGATGGCGGCGGCGGCCTTGGTGAGAAGCGCGCACCGTTCTTCGTCGCTAAGCTTGGCAAAGTCCTTCTGCGCTGCGCGTGCGGTCTCCACCGCAGCGTTAAGGTCCTCAACGGTGTTCTCTGGCGCGCGGCCAACAACCTCTCCGGTGGCGGGGTTGAGGATTTCGCGTCCGTTCTCGTCCGTGATGGCGTTGAGCAGATCAGCGTAGGTGGCGAACTGAGTCATGAGATCTCCTTGTGAAGAAGTCGTGGGCCCGCGAACAAAGCCCGAAGAAACTTTTATTCGGCATGTTACCTGCACCACATCAATCCGCTTGACTCTGCGTGCATACAATTTGTCCACAAATGTGTGAGCTCTCACGATATGATTCCAGCTATGTCTGCTTCAGCCGTTGAGCATTTCGATATCGCGTCATGGCGCACCGCGTCTTCCGATTCCTTTGGTCAACTCGACGTGGACACCGAAGACCCCGCTTCCTTTCACGCCACGCTGCGGTCAACGAAGGTGGGGGATATTTCCCTCTTCGATATGTGCACCTCGCCCCATACGGTGAACCGATACAAGGTTTCTACCGACGAGGCTCCCTTTTGCAAGCTCAGCCTGCAGATTTCTGGCTCATCAACCATGAGCCAGGACGGGCGAACGTGTGAATTGCATCCAGGGGACCTAGCTCTGTACGTGACCCAACGGCCCTACACGCTGCGCTATCCGGAGGAGCAAAACACACTCATCGTGCACTTCCCGCAGAGCTTCCTCGATATTTCACCAGCGCAGATCCAACGCCTCACAGCGAACCCCATCTCCCGCTCGCACGGCTTGGGTGCGGTGGCAGTTCCCCTCTTTGAGCAACTGGCCAAGAACCTGGACCTATTGAAGGGCCCGCACGCCACCGCCTTGGTCCGCTCCGCGCTCACCATGCTGGTTTCGGTCCTCGCCTCCGATGTGGCCGATGAACCCTCAGCGGGCACACTGTTGTTCAACCAGGCAACCGCCTACATCGAGAAGCACCTGGGCGACCCGGACCTAGGCCCCAGCACCATCGCCCAAGCACTCTTCGTGTCGGTGCGCCACCTCCACGCCAAGTTCTCCGAACAAGGCCTCTCGGTCGGCAGCTACATCAGAACCAGGCGCCTCGAGCACATCCGCCGCGAACTCGTGGACCCGCGGCACTCCGAAGAATCAATCAGCCACATCAGCGCCCGCTATGGCCTGCACGATCCCTCGCACCTCTCGCGCATCTTCAAGGCGGAGTATCACGAATCACCGAGTGCGTATCGTTCATACAATCAGGCGCAGTAACTTTTCCCATTTAAATTGGCCTTCATTAATGCAGCTACACTGCTATTTGCACCGAAGGCAATGCCCACATGTAGCCGCAAAGAGCCCTCACCCTAATAAGTATGTCGCGGCCTTTTCAGCGATCATGATAGAGGGCGCATTAGTGTTTCCCGTCGGCACGAGTGGCATTACAGAAGCATCGGCGATTCGGATCCCCTCAAGCCCATAGACCTTAAGAGTGCGCGGATCAACTACAGCCATCGAGTCAATTCCCATCTTGCAAGTTCCAACTTGGTGGTGATACGTGATAGCGGTGCTGCGAACATAGTCCTCAAGATCCTCGTCGGCTACATCTGGACCTGGGTAGACTTCCTCGGGCCCCCACTCGGCCAATGCCTGCTGGCGGCCAACTTCGCGGCACTGCTTTACGGAAGCTACCAATGCATCGACGTCTGCCTGCACCGACAAAGCGCCGAAATCAATAGCAATGGGATCCGAGGGATTTGGCCCCGTCAGGGTCAACTCACCGCGACTGGCAGGCCTAACAATGCCACCCATTAGCGTAAATCCATTATCTGGCCCCTCCATGCCTTCGTTGTACATGGGGATTGAGAAATATAGCGGCTGAGTATCAGGGACGGCAGCCTCAGGACGCGACTTTGAAAACACGTGTACCTCGGCTGGCAGAACTTCCGGGACGGGTACTTCCTTCTTCGTCGTAGTGAAGATAACAGGGGAGAGTAAGTGATCATGGAGATTCTTGCCTACGCCAGGAAGATCATGAGTCGAGGTAATCCCCAACGCCTCGAGTTCTTCTGCCGGCCCAATACCGGAACGCAGGAGGATTTCCGGCGAATTCAACGCACCCGCACAAAGAATCGTCTCATCAGCACGAAGCTCCTGAAGTTCACCAGCAACTTCGACATTAACGCCAAGGATGGCACCACTTTCAACGAGCAGTCCGTGGACGTGCGCGCTTGTGATAATGGTGAGATTGGGTGCATCCTCGACTGGTTTCAGGTACGCGTGCCAAGTGTTGAAGCGGTTTCCGTTGCGAACATTTGCCTGAATCTTGCCCACGCCTTCCACGTCACCGGAGTTGTAATCCTCGTTAAGTGGAATACCCGCTTCCTGAGCTGCTTGGAAAAAGTCATTTTGAAGCGGGTGACGAGTGTAATTCTCCATTACATCAAGCAATCCCTCGCTTCCACGGACCTCCGAAGCGCCACCATCGTAGTTTTCAATCGATTTGAAAACGGGCAGCACGTCCTCCCAGGACCAGCCGTCATTGCCTAAATAGGCCCATGTGTCGTAGTCCTGCTTAGCGCCACGGACCCAAATGGTGGCATTGAGCGCATGCGAGCCGCCCATTACCTTTCCGCGGGGAATGTGCAGGCTCCGGCCAGCTGCCCACGATTGAGGAACCGTACGATAGTTCCAGTCTTGAGGTGAACCCCAAAGGAGTCCCAAGGTGTGCACCTTCTCAATGTCGGGATTGACGTCATAATCGCCAGCTTCAAGAACTACGACATTCTTTCCCGCGTCAACAAGCCGACGGGCAATAACGCACCCGGCTGACCCAGCTCCTACAACGATGTAATCAAAGCTCTTGGTTTTTTCTTGAGACAAATTCAAACCTCCCTGGGTGCAGACGACTCCGCGTGAGCCGATGACTTGGAATATATTCTGCGACACATCAACAGGGCTTGAGTGATAGCGCACACACTTTGGCTAAATGTGCAGAATGCATACCAAGAAGAGATTGAAGAAAAAGAAAGCCGCCCCGTAGGGCGGCCTTCATCAGTATCGCGAAGCTATTGCACTAGTTATGCATTCGCATAAGGGTTAGGCATGGCAATGTACTGCAGCGACGTGTACTCTTCGATGCCCTCGGCACCGCCCTCGCGGCCCATGCCGGACTGCTTGACGCCACCGAACGGGGCGGCGGCGTTGGAGATGACGCCAGCGTTGAAGCCCATGAGGCCGAACTCGAGGCCGTCGCCAACGCGCCACATACGGTTGGAATCCTCGGTGAACACGTAGGAGGCCAGGCCGTACTCCGTGTCATTCGCAAGCGCGATGGCTTCCTTCTCATCGGAGAAGGTCAGAATCGGAGCGATCGGTCCGAAGATCTCCTCCTGGGCAACGCGGGCATCACGGGAGACGTTCGTGAGAACAGTAGGGGAGTAGAAGTAGCCCTTGCCCTCGCCCGGCTTGCCACCGATGAGGACCTTGGCACCCTTGGCCACGGCGTCGTCGACAAGCGCGGTGATGTTATCCAGTGCCTTCTTCTCCACAAGCGGACCGCAGGTAACGCCCTCATCAAGGCCATTGCCCACCTTGAGCTCACCGATGCGCTTGGCGAACTTCTCCGCAAACTCATCAGCGACGGACTCGTGAACGATGAAACGGTTAGCCGCGGTGCAGGCCTCACCGATGTTGCGCATCTTGGCGCCCATTGCACCCTCAACGGCCTGGTCGATGTCAGCGTCCTCAAAGACGATGAACGGAGCGTTGCCGCCCAGCTCCATCGAGGTGCGCAGGACGTTGTCAGCGGCTGCCTTGAGCAGGGTCTTGCCCACCGGGGTAGAGCCGGTGAAGGAAATCTTGCGCAGGCGGGAATCCGCCATGATCGGCTCAGAAATGGCAGAGGCCGACTTACCGGAGACCACGTTCACCACGCCTGCCGGAACGCCGGCATCAATCATGGTCTGTGCGAAGTACTGGGTGGTCAGCGGCGTCAGCTTGGCCGGCTTCACCACCATGGTGCAACCAGCGGCGATGGCCGGGGCAATCTTGCGAGTAGCCATAGCCAGCGGGAAGTTCCACGGGGTAATAAGCAGGCACGGACCCACGGGCTTGCGGCGGGTAATCATGCGCAGGGTGCCCTCCGGCGCCGGCAAGGTGCGGCCGTAGTTGCGTACGGCTTCCTCACTAAACCAGCGCAGGTACTCAGCGCCGTAGGTGACCTCACCATAGGACTCCGCCAGCGGCTTGCCCATCTCAAGGGTCATCAGCGCAGCGAACTCATCCTTGCGCTCCTGCACCAGGTCAAAGGCGCGGCGCAGCAGGTCGGAACGTTCACGCGTAGACGTGCGTGCCCACTCATCCTGCACGGCGCAGGCGGCATCCATAGCCTTCTTCGCGTCCTCAGAAGTAGCGGACGCAAGGGTGGCAATAACCTCACCGGTTGCCGGGTTTTCTACATCGAAGGTGGAGCCATCGGAGGCGTCCACCCACTCACCGTTAATCAGCAAGCCGGTCGGAACCTTGGCCAGCAGCTCGTCAATATTGACCTTGTTGTTTTCACTCATGGTTCTTTTTTACCCTCCCAAATGGAATTTGTCTGCCAGTTGGCGCGCCGCACCTGAAAGAAGCTGAACATCAGCCCCAACCAGGGCAAATGATGCTCCAGATTCTAAATATTTCTGGGCCTGCTCAAGGTTGAAAGCGTTGACGCCTACCTTCTTTCCGGAAGCGCGGACTGCTTCAAATGTGTGATTGACCGCCTCGAGTACATCCGGATGGGTCTGCTGGCCCAGAAGCCCCATCGAGGCCGCTAGGTCCGAGGGCCCGACGAAGATGTTGTCCACGCCTTCGACGGCCACGATGTCTTCCACGTTCTCCACTGCGGTCGCAGACTCGATCTGCACCGTGAGGCTCACCGTGTCCGAAGCGTTGGTGAGGTAGTCCTCCACGCCGTTCCACCGCGAGGAGCGGGCCAGAGCCGAGCCGACTCCGCGTACACCGCGGGGCGGGTAGTGCATAGCCGCGACTGCCGCCTCAGCTTCCTCGGCCGTATCAATCATGGGCACCATGAGGTTTTGTGCGCCCAGGTCCAGGTACTGCTTGATCAGCGCCGTGTTGTTCACCGGCACGCGAACCACGCGCGTCAGGCCATAGGCATCGGTGGCGCGCAGCAAGGAGAGGATGGTTTCGAGGCCATAGGGCGAGTGCTCGCCGTCGATCAGCGTCCAGCTAAAGCCAGCTGAGGCGATGATCTCTGCCGCGGCCTCCGAGCCAGAACAAATCCATGCGCCAACGAGTGGCTGCTCGGCCTTCTCGAGGACGTCCGCGAAGGTGGGCGGCAACTTTACTGGAATCGGCATGTGATGGACCCCAACTTTCCGTAGTCTGCGTGGACGGTATCGCCCGGTTCGACCCACATGGGCTTGGTGAAGGAACCGGCCAGGATGATGTCGCCGGCGGCCAGGCTATCGCCGTGCGCGTGGAGCTTATTGGCAAGCCATGCCACACCCATGGCCGGGTGGTTCAGCACAGCCGCGGCCACGCCCGTATCTTCGATGGACTCGTTGCGATAGAGCAGCGCGGACACCCAGCGCAGGTCGACGTCCGCGGGATCCACCGGGTTGCCGCCGTAGATCATGGCGCCGAGGGCTGCGTTATCCGAAATGGTGTCGACAATGGTGCGTCCCTCCATCTCGATGCGGGAGGAGAGGATCTCCAGAGCTGGGACGACGTACTCCGTCGCGCGCAGCACGTCGAAAATGCTGCAATTCGGTCCCTTCAGCTCTTCCTTGAGCACGAAGGCCAGCTCGACCTCGATGCGGACGTTGGAGAACTGCGCGTGCTCGATAGTGGAGCCGTTCTCATAGACCTGGTCTTCAAAGATTGCGCCGTAGTCTGGCTCGGTGATTCCCGTGGCCTCCTGCATAACCTTTGAGGTCAGGCCAATTTTGCGGCCCACAAGGCGGCGCCCGCTTTCCTCACCGCGGCGTACCCATTCGCGCTGCACCGCGTAGGAGTCCTCGATGCTCATCTCCGGGAAACGGGCAGTCAGCAGCGGGACCATCGTGCGGTCCTTTTCGGCTTGCGCCAGTTCATCTGCGATAGCGATGTGCTGTTTCTCATCCAGCATGTACTTCGCTCCTTAAGGTGTTGTAGAACGTATTTGTTCTGTTTAACAGGTTTGTTGAACCTGAAGGTTTCACGTGAAACGACAACGCGGCCCCGCGTTATGTGCGCTTGCTTCTCGACGCCACGGGGCCACGTTCATCAACCTGAGTACTTAGGTCGTTTTAGAGCTGGTGTCCCAGCTTGTACTCGCCTTGCTTCCACTCCGGCATCTCCTCCGCATCTTCCTTGCGGGTGTAGGAGAAGCCATCCGCGCCAATGGTGGCCTCCAGCTCGGACTCATCCTCACGGGCAACCAGCGGCACCGGGTTGCCGTCCAAGTCGAGGACGGTGGAGCCATCGCGGTACCAAGAAGGAACAACCGGGGTTCCCCACCAGTCGCGGCGCTGGTTATCGTGGACATCCCAGGTCACGACCGGGTTATCCGGGTCGCCGGTGTAGTAGTCCTGGGTGTAGATCTCTACGCGGTGGCCGTCCGGGTCGCGCAGGTACAGGTAGTACGCATTGGAAACACCGTGGCGGCCCGGGCCGCGCTCAATACGGTCGGACTCGCGCAGCGCACCCAACTTGTCACAAATCGCGATGATGTTGTGCTTCTCGTGGGTAGCAAACGCGATGTGGTGCATACGCGGGCCATCGCCACCGGTCATGGCGGTGTCGTGCACCGTCGGCTTACGGCGCATCCATGCGGCGTAAACAGTTCCCTCCTCATCGCGGATGTCCTCGGTGGTGCGGAAGCCGAGCTCCTCCATGTACTTCACAGCGGAAGGAACGTCCGGGGTGATCTGGTTGAAGTGGTCGAGGCGAACAAGCGCGCCAGGGATGTGGGCATCGTATGCCCAAGCCAGACGCTCGACGTGCTCAACCTCGTAGAAGAACTCGTACGGGAAGCCCAGCGGATCCTGGACGCGGACGGAATCGCCGATGCCCTTAACGAAGCCATCCTTGTTACGGCGCACCTCGCAACCGCGCGCCTTGTAGAACTCCTCCGCAAGGTCCAGGTCTTCCGGGGAACGGACGCGGAAGGAGAAGGCAGCGACGGCAGCGACGGGGCCCTGACGCAGCACGAGGTTGTGGTGGATGAACTCCTCGAAAGTGCGGAGGTAGATTTCGTTCTCGTTCTCCTCGGTCACGACGAGACCGAGGGTGTCAACGTAGAACTTACGGGAGGCAGCGAGATCGGTAACGATGATCTCCATGTAGGCACAACGCAGAATGTCGGGGGCCTGAATGTCAGCCATGATGGCTCCTTAGTTAGTTAGTGGTGGGGGAGTAGAGAGTGGACGGCTTAGTCCTGCTTGCCAAAGACCGGGTTGTGTACCTTGTCCAGGTTGATGTGAACAGCCTGCTGGTCGGTGTAGAAGTCGATCGAGCGGTAGCCGCCCTCGTGGCCCAGGCCGGAGGCCTTGACGCCGCCGAACGGGGTGCGCAGGTCACGGACGTTATTGGAGTTGAGCCACACCATGCCGGCCTCAACGTTCTGAGCGAAGTTGTGGGCGCGCTTCAGATCCGAGGTCCACACATAGGCGGCAAGGCCGTACTTCGTGTTGTTGGCCAGCTCGAGGGCTTCTTCATCGGTATCAAACGGGGTGATGGCCACGACGGGGCCGAAGATCTCTTCCTGGAAGATGCGGGCGTCCGGCTTGACGTCAACGAAGACGGTCGGCTGAACAAAGTTGCCTTCCTCGAAGCCCTCCGGGCGCTCGCCGCCGGCGGCCAGGGTGGCCTCCTGCTTGCCGATCTCGATGTAGGAGGTGACCTTCTCGTAGTGCTCCGGGTGGACCAGAGCGCCGACCTCGGTGGTGGGGTCGGAAGGCAGGCCCACCTTCACGCGCTTAGCCTGTGCGGTGTAGCGCTCCACGAACTCGTCGTAGATATCGCGCTGAACCAGGATGCGGGAACCGGCGGTGCAACGCTCACCGTTAAGGGAGAAGACGCCGAAGATGCAGGCATCGATCGCGGTCTCCAGGTCGGCATCGCTGAAGACGATGGCGGGGGACTTGCCGCCCAGCTCCATCGACAGACCCTTGAGGTGAGGGGCTGCGTTGCCGAAGATGATCTGGCCGGTGCGGGACTCGCCGGTGAAGGAAATCAGCGGGACGTCCGGGTGTTTGACCAGCGGGTCACCTGCATAGCCTTCCTCACCAAAGCCGTTGACCAGGTTAAAGACGCCCTTCGGCAGACCGGCCTCCTCAAAGATTCCTGCCCACAGCTGTGCGGAAAGCGGAGTGAACTCGGCTGGCTTCAGGACGACGGAGTTGCCGGTGGCGATAGCCGGTGCGAGCTTCCAGGACTCCAGCATGAACGGGGTGTTCCACGGGGTAATCAGGCCCGCCACGCCAATCGGCTTGCGGTTGACATAGTTGATCTGGCGGCCCGGCACCTTGTAGGCGTCGTCAGCCTGCGCCACGATCAGGTCTGCGAAGAAGCGGAAGTTCTCAGCAGCGCGCTTAGCCTGGCCGTTGGCCTGGGTGATGGGCAGGCCGGAGTCGAAGGACTCCCACGCGGCAAGCTTGTCTGCGCGGGTTTCGACAATGTCCGCAATCTTGTTCAAGACGCGGGCGCGCTCGCGCGGCAAGGCCTTGGACCACGGGCCGTTCTCGAAAGCATCCTTAGCGGCGGCCACCGCCTTCTCAATGTCTTCCGGCTTGCCGGAAGCAGCCTTGATGTAGGGCTTGTTCGTGACCGGATCCAGGACCTCGAATTCATCACCATCTACCGACGAGACAAACTCGCCATTGATGTAGTGAAGAATCTTCTCGGGGAGATCGGTGGGCTTAGCTGCATCGTTGTTCGTAGCCATAGGTGGTTTACACTCCTTAGTCGTTTTTCTTGCGATAGGTGCTGAGGGTGGTCAGTCTGTGTTGCCTGGCCACCTTTTCTATGTAGGTGGGTTCCGCGCCAGCCTCGATGAGGCTGAGCAATTGCTCGTGTTCTCGTGTGGACTCTTGGGCTCTCTCGGGCACGTACCGAAAGGTGGAGACGCGGTGGTATTCCAATTGCTTCCATTGGTCCACCACCAAGTTCTTCAGCCTCTCGTTCGGGCACTTGGAGAAGAGAACGCTATGAAATTCTTTGTTGAGCTGGGTAAATACCTCTGGATCGTGGTGGATATCAAGCTCCCGCATGCGCTGATTAATCTCCCGCGCCTGGGCAATATCCTCTGGGCCAAGATGCGGAGCGGATTGCGCCGTGGCGTTGGCCTCCACGGTGGCAACGATGTCCATGGATTCGTAATAGGCCTCGCGGTTATACGTGGTAACGCTGGCACCGACGTTGCGCTCGTAGGTGACCATTCCTTCCGCCTCAAGCTGGCGAATGGCTTCGCGGACGGGGACCACGCTGATTCCCAAGTCATCCGCGATTGCTGCCAGCACGAGGCGGTAGCCGGGTTCATACTCGCGAGTACGAATCTTTTCACTTATCCAGTTATAGGCTTTCTGGGACTTGCTCTCCCCAGCTGGTGCCGCGGGTTCCGTCATTGACCACCCGCCTTTCCATCACGGAACGCGATGTAGGCTTCCTTGTTCGCTCCGGTCGGCGGGAAGAGGCCATCCAAGCTGGCTCCCGTCTCCACCTGGGAAGCAACCCATTCGTCCTCGTGCTCCTTGGCCAGAGCGGCCTCGGCGACTTCGGCTGCGATGTCGCGGGGAATCACCACGACGCCGTCATCGTCGCCGACGATGATGTCACCGGGAAGGACGGTGGCGTTACCGCAGGAGACGGCGATGTCGCTATCCCACGGAACGTGTTTGCGTCCGAGAACGCAGGGGTGCGCGCCCTGGGTGAAGACGGGAAGGCCAATCTCCTTGACGGCCTCGTAGTCACGCACGCCGCCATCGGTCACAACACCAGCAGCACCGCGCACCTTGGCGCGCAGCGCCAGAATGTCACCGAGCGTTCCGGAGCCGGATTCCTGACGGGCCTCAATGACGATGACCTCGCCCTCCCTGACCGTGTCGAAGACCTTCTTCTGCTCGTTGAGGCCACCGCCATGGGACTTGAACAGATCCTCACGGCCGGCCACGAAGCGCAAGGTGCGGGCGACGCCCACCATCTTGGTTCCCTTGGCTTGCGGGTACACGCCTTCGATCACGGATTGGTTGATGCCGCGCTTGCGCAGCTGAGCAGACAAACCGGCGGTGGGGGCCTTCTCCAGAGCAGACTTAAGCTCCGGGTCGAGGCCGCCCTCATCCTTGGGGGGAAGGCCAGCAGACTCGCGGTCACCGTAGGCATCCTCGCGCTGCTTATCGTCAATGTAGGGCAGATTGCCCAGCTGCGGATCGAAGGAGGCGGGGACTTCCTTCACGGTGGTCTTCAGCTTGCCGGAGCTCACGCCTCCTGGAACGTCGACCTCAACCTCTACGACGTCACCAGGCTCGATGACGGAAGATCCTGCAGGGGTGCCGGTGAGGATGATGTCACCGGCCTCCAGTGTCATGTGCTGGGAAAGGTCGGCAACAAACTGGGCGAGAGGGAAGATGAGGTCTTCGTCGGAGGACGTTCCCTCTTGGACAACCTCTCCGTTGACCCACGTGCGAAGGCGAAGGCCCTTGGGGTCGATCCCCTGGGCGTCGATAAGCTCCGGCCCAATGGGGGTGTACCCATCGCGCGACTTGGAACGGGTATTGGAGCCCTTGTCCTGAACCTTGTAGTCGTACAGGCCAATGTCGTTCGAGGCGGTCACGTAGGCAACGTGCTTCCACGCATCCTCGAGGGATACGTTGCGGGCCGGAGTGCCGATGATAAGTGCGATTTCGCCTTCGAAGGCCAACAGTTCGGTTCCTTCGGGGCGCTCGACTACCCCGTCCGACTCAGCCAGCGTGCTCGTCGCCTTGAGGAAGTAACTCGGGGTCTTGGGCCAGCGACCGCGCTGTGCCGCGCGGGACTCAAAGGCCACATGGACAGCGATCATTTTGCCCGGTTTAACCGGCAAGAACTCAGGTACAGCCATGAAGAATCCTTAATTGTGAACAAATCCTTGCCCAGATCGTATATTATCCCTAGCACCACCGCAAGTGGTTCAACTCACACGTTTTTCCGTATATGGCACACCCCATGCCGAAAGGAATCTCACTATGTCGCACGCAACTGTCACGCCGACAATATCGACGGCTGAACGCCGCCGCGTCGTCGCCGCGACGACCATCGGTACCGCCATCGAGTGGTACGACTACTTCCTCTATGCAGCAGTGGCCGGACTCGTGTTCAACCACCTCATGTTCGGCCCGCTCGAAGGTGGCCTGGCCACCATCATCTCCTTCCTGACCGTTGGCTTGTCCTTCCTGTTCCGCCCAGTCGGCGCCTTCCTGGCCGGGCACTTCGCCGACCGCTTCGGACGCCGCGTGGTCCTCATGGTCACGCTCATCGCCATGGGCGGCGCAACCACCCTGATTGGCGTTCTGCCAACCTATGAAACCGCTGGAATCTGGGCGCCGATTCTCCTCATCACCCTGCGCATCATCCAGGGCATCTCTGCTGGTGGCGAATGGGGCTCCGCGGTGCTCATGGCGGTGGAACACGCCCCGACTGACAGGCGCGGCCTCTACGGCGCAGGCCCCCAGATCGGCGTACCCGCCGGCCTGCTGCTCTCCTCTGGCGTGCTATCCATCATGAACACCATCGCGCCTGGCGACGCCTTCATGGACTGGGGCTGGCGCGTTCCCTTCCTCCTCTCCTTCGTCCTCGTCTTGGTGGGCTACCTCATCCGCATGGGCGTCGACGAATCCCCGGTGTTCGCGGAGATTGCGGAACGCGAAGAGGAAGAAGCCACCAACCCCATTGGCACGCTGTTTAAGAAGTTCACCCCGCTCGTCCTGGTCGCCGCGCTCGTCTTCGCAGGTAACGGCACCGTCGGGTACATGACTACGGGCGGCTACATCCAGCGCTACGCCACCGACCCCGAGGGCCCCGTCGCACTCGACCGCGGTGATGTCCTCAACGCCGTGACCGTGTCTGCCTTCTCTTGGGCCTTGACCACCTTGTTCGCCGGTTTTGTCTCGGATTACATCGGCCGCCGAAATACCTACCTCCTGGGATTCATCTTGCAGGGCATCGGCGCTGCCGCCCTCTTCCCGCTGGTCAATACCGGAAGCCTAGGCCTCCTCTACGGCGCACTCCTCTTCCTCACCGTGGGTCTGGGCCTGACCTACGGCGCGCAATCCGCGATGTACGCAGAACTATTCCCCGCCTCGATTCGCGCCACGGGTGTGTCCATCACCTATGCCCTCGGCTCGGTCCTGGGCGGCGCCTTCGCCCCCATGATTGCCGCTTCGCTCGTCGAGGCAACAGGTACCACTTTTGCGGTGTCGGGCTACCTCGTATCTGCTTCGATCGTCGGCTTCATCTGCACCTTCATCCTGCGTGAGCGCAAGGGAATCGCGCTCGGCGCGGAACACGAGGCCGAGCAATCCCGAGGACACTTCATTTTCAGCCCGCGCTAGACGACGCCCCTCCACATGAGCCCTCACGATTTCACAAGGGCCATTGTGCGAGGCGGGCATATCATATATGATTCCCTTCTAAGACCCAGCTCACATCTCAGAGACGCCTTGAACTGAGTCACCACCCACAAGAGCAAAGATCACATGGCAGTAGGGGAGTGGCCGCTACCCCCACCACCCCTTCGTTCTCGTTCATTACAACCGCTGACTAAGGAGTCCACAGTGCAGTTCCACCACAATGGCTACGTTTCGGAAGACCCCCGCGTGCACGAGCCCGCCGGGTACGGCGTCGATCGCGCTTCTGAACTTCCAGATGAAATGGACGTTCTCATTGTGGGCTCCGGGCCCGCAGGCATGATCGCTGCGGCACAGCTCGCGATGTTTCCCAACGTCAATACGCGCATCATTGAGCGTCGCCCGCATCGCCTTGAGCTCGGACAAGCTGATGGCATCCAGTCCCGCTCTGTAGAGACCTTCCAGGCCTTTGGCTTTGCTAAGGAAATCACGGAAGAGGCCTATGAAATTACGGAGATGGCCTTCTGGAACCCGGATCCGAATGATCGCTCCAAGATTGTCCGCGGTGCCTGCCCTGTTGATGATGAACAAGGAATCTCCGAATTCCCACACCTCATTGTCAACCAGGCCCGTGTGTTGGATTACTTCGCCCGCTATGCACACCGCGCGCCCGGCCGCATCACCCCGGACTATGGCTGGAATTTTGTCTCCCTAGAGGTAGGGGAGGGCGAATACCCGGTGACGGTGCACCTCGAGGATGTCGACGGCAACCCGCGCGACGTTCGCGCTAAGTACGTCGTCGGTTGCGATGGCGCTAAGTCACGCGTCCGCAAGTCCATCGGCCGCTCGCTCAAGGGCGACCAGGCTAACCACGCGTGGGGTGTCATGGACGTTGTCGTTGACACCGATTTCCCGGACTGGCGCACCAAGTGCGCCATCCACTCCCAGGCCGGTTCTATCCTCCACATCCCGCGCGAGGGCGGCTACCTCTGCCGCGTGTACGTCGATCTCGGCGTGGTGCCAGAGGATGACAACCACAAGGTCCGCAACACGCCGATTGAGAAGATCATCGAGAAGGCGAACGAGATTTACGCCCCCTATTTCGTCGACGTCAAGATGGTGGCGTGGCATTCCGTCTACGAGGTGGGCCACCGCCTTGTCGACGCCTTCGACGATAACGACGACGACCCACGCGTCTTCCTCACCGGCGACGCCTGCCATACCCACTCGGCAAAGGCGGGACAGGGCATGAACGTCTCCATGCAGGATGGCTTCAACATTGGATGGAAGCTCGGCCACGTCCTCGACGGCCGCGCGCCGAAGGAGCTTCTCAGCACGTACCACGGTGAGCGCCAGCCGGCCGCCCAGAACCTCATCAACTTCGACCGCGAGTGGTCGACCCTCATGGCCACCCCGACAGAGGAGCTCGATGATCCGGAGGCAGTGGAGAAGTACTACGTTGCCGCGGAGGAGTTCGCCGCCGGCATGATGACGCAGTACGAGGAAAACCTGATCGTCGGCACTACCCAGCACCAAGATCTGGCTTCCGGCTTCCCGGTGGGCAAGCGCTTCAAGTCCTTTGAGGTCCTGCGCCGCTGCGACGCCTACCCTCAGCACCTGGGCCACCAGCACACCGCAGATGGCCGCTACCGCATCTACGCCTTCGCCGATGCCCCCAAGGCCGGCGAGGACTCCACGCTGAGCCAGTGGGCCGAGAAGGTCGGGCCCATCCTGGCCAAGTTCACCCCCGAAGGGGCTGACGAGAATACCTACTTCGATGTGAAGGCCATCTACCAGCAGACGAACCACCACGACTACGAGATTCTCGACGCCCCTCTTCTCTTCCGCCCCCGCAACGGCAAGTTCAATGTTCCGAATTGGGAGAACGTCTTCAACGCACTCCCCGGGGACAAGGACATCTTTGAAGGCCGCGGCATTTCCCGTTACGGAGCCGTCGTCATCGTTCGCCCGGACCAGTACGTCGGTGCCGTCCTCCCACTCGATGTTCCATCAGCGGTCGAGGACTACTTCTCCTCCGCGCTCATCAAGCTCAAGTAGCCCCTCATTCACGTTCAACTCTCGCTGCACTCCTTAGGGCCCGGCATCGTGCCGGGCCCTTTTTGCCGCCTTGCCGAAACCACCCTCATGGACACAGGGGGTCGGGACCGCCAAGTACAGCACCTAGGTTTCACGTGAAACACTCACGCATCGGTCCCTTCAGCTCGTCCATCCGCTTACCACGGGGGTACCCGCCGGTGCATTATCTGTACGGCGGAAGGTATCGGTGTTAGAGTCAGTGATATGAAGAACACAGTTAACCTTTGGTGGTGGCGCGCGTAACCCGCGGGCCTCGTTGTTCTCCCATATTTAAGGCCCGCAGCTGCGGGCTTTTCGGCGTTTTGCTCTCTTGCGAAGCTCGCGGCAGCACACAAAACCGTTGAAGAAAGACAGAATATGCCGTACACAGCCACACGCGAGGTCAGGTACACACCCGACGCCAGCGCACTCTTTTATGCCCTCGCCACCCCACAGAACTCCCTGCTCTTAGAGTCCGCGGACATCGAGTCCAAGAAAAACCTCACGTGCATCGCCATCACAAAGGCTGCACTCAAGGTGGTGTGCCGGGGCCAGGAGGTCACCGCCACCGCGTTGACAACGTCGGGCGGCCTTCTTATCGACGAACTCCGCGCGGACTTCCAATCACGGATCATCCACAGCTCAGAAGGCAGCGTCACCTTCCGCTTCGATCTCCCCACCGAGCACGATGAGCGCGCCCGCCTCCGCGCCACCTCCACCGCTGATATTCTGCGCACGCTGCAGTTTAGCCAGCTCTACTCCGGCGAGTCACTCCCATTCCTTGGAGGCGGATTCGCCTTCGACTACGTCGCGACGTTCGAGGAACTGCCACCGGTACCGGACGGCCCAAACGCGTATCCGGATTATGAGTTTCTCGTCGCCGAGCATGTCCTCACGGTGGACCACCTCACCAAGAGAGCAAAGATTGAGGGGTGGGGCGTCGACAAGCGCGCGCTCGAAGCGGAGCTCGACCGTACCGCTGCCACCGAGCCCATCACCCCAGAAGCCCCCGCACCGTGCGAAACCATCAGCGCACGCGCCAGCATCGATGACGCTGCCTTCCGCCGCCACGTCGAGCGCCTCCAAGGCAACGTGCATGCAGGCGATATTTATCAGGTGGTCCCTTCCCGCGCCTTCAGCCTCGACTGCCCCGATGCCTTCGCCGCCTACCGCACGCTGCGGAAGACCAACCCCTCGCCGTACATGTTCTACCTGCGCGGGGAGGAACACGAGCTCTTCGGTGCGTCCCCTGAGTCGAATCTGAAGTACACGGCCTCCGACCGGCAGGTGCAGCTCTATCCCGTGGCCGGCACCCGCCCGCGCGGTGCGACCCACGAGCTGGATATCCGCAATGAACTGGAGATGCGCACCGACTCCAAAGAGGTCTCGGAGCACATCATGCTCGTGGACCTGGCCCGCAACGACCTCGCCCGCGTCGCCGTCCCCGGCACCCGAAAGGTCGCCGACCTGCTCCAGGTGGACCGCTACTCGCGCGTCATGCACCTGGTTTCCCGGGTCATCGCCACGCTGCACGAGGATTTCGACGCCCTCGACGCCTACCGCGCCTGCATGAATATGGGCACGCTCACCGGCGCTCCGAAGCTGCGCGCCATGGAGCTCATCCGCGAAACCGAAGGTACTCGCCGCGGCTCCTTCGGCGGCGCAATCGGCTACCTGCGCGGCGATGGCTCGATGGATAACTGCATCGTCATCCGTTCCGCCTATGTCAAGGATGGCACGGCCGTCGTCCAGGCCGGCGCGGGCGTCGTGCGCGATTCCGTCCCACAATCCGAGGCCGACGAAACGGTCCACAAGGCCTACGCGGTGCTCAGCGCCATCGCCCAGGCACACAACGCATCTCTGGAGGTCATCCGATGAATCCGCACGTCGTCCTCATCGATAACCACGATTCCTTCGTCTACAACCTCGTCGACGCCCTCGCCGGCTATAACACCACCGTCTTCCGCAACATCGTGCCCGTGGAGGAGGTCCTCGCCGCCCAGCCCGATATCATCCTCCTCTCGCCCGGCCCGGGTCATCCCCGCGACGCCGGATCGATGATGCAGCTTATCGACGCCACCCTCGGCCGCATCCCCATCCTCGGTATCTGCTTGGGCTTCCAGGCGCTCCTTGATCACTTCGGCGGCACCGTCGAGCCCTGCGGCCCAGTCCACGGCTCATCCGTACCCATAACGCTGACCGACGCCGGCGCCAGCCACCCTCTCTTTCAGGGTCTCACCACCGACTCCGAGCCCGATAACCCGAACTATGTTGGCCGCCTCATCCCCGTTGCGCGTTACCACTCCTTAGGCTGCGCGAACGTTCCCGCCCAGATTCGCAGCCTCGCCGAGACCGAGACCGCCATTGGCCCCGTCACCATGGCGGCGGAAACACTCGACGGCATGGCTCTCGGCCTCCAGTTCCACCCAGAATCACTCCTCACGCCGACGGGACCGATCATGATCGAGCGGTGTATTAATCAACTTTCTGTTCACCCCACCATTGAAGGATCCAAGTAATGACTGATAATAAGGCATTGACGACATTGCAAGCCTTCCTCGACATCCAAGAGCCGACCCTGGAGCAAGCCATCGAGGTCTTCACCCCACTGACGGTAGGGGAGTATGACGATATCCATATCGCCGCCCTCCTGACCCACATCCGCACCCGCGGAGAGACCTTCGCTGATGTCGCCGGCGCGGCACGCGCTTTCATCAAGGCCGGCCGGCCATTCCCTGTCACCGGCAAGGGGCTCATGGACACCGCGGGAACCGGCGGCGATGGCGCTAACACCATCAACGTCACCACCGGCGCTTCCCTCGTCGCCTCCGCGGGCGGAGTCAAGATGGTCAAGCACGGCAACCGCTCTGTCTCCTCCAAGTCTGGCTCAGCCGACGTCCTGGAGGCCCTCGGCATCCCGCTTGATCTCGACCCAGACCGCGCAGTCCGCCAGCTCGAGGCATCCAATTTCACCTTCCTCTTTGCGCCGGCCTACAACCCGGCCGTCGCCCACGTGCAACCGGTGCGCAAGGGCCTCGGCGTCTCCACTCTCTTCAACACCATGGGCCCGCTCCTGAGCCCCGGCCGCCCGGAGTTCCAAATCATGGGCATAGCCAACCCCGAGCAAGGCCAGCTCATCGCTGAGGTCTTCAAGGAGCTCGGCCGCACCCGCGCGCTCGTGGTCCACGGTGCTGGCACCGATGAGATTGCCGTTCACGGTACCACCCAGGTCTGGGAGCTTCGCGACGGCACCATTAGCCACTACGAGCTCACCCCCGAAGACCTCGGCATTTCCCGCCATGACTTGTCCGACCTTGCCGGCGGCAACGGGGAAGAAAACGCGAAGGCCCTCCGGGCGGTCTTCGCCGGTGCGGGCAAGCCGGCCCATCACGACGCGATCGTCGCCACCGCCGGCGCCATGTTCTATCTCAACGGCACAACTGACACCATCCAAGACGGCGTCGCGCACGCCAACCAACTCATCCAGGACGGCACCGTGGCCGCATGGCTGAAGAAGCACGAGGAGGCGAACTATGGCTCTGCCGACCGTGCTTGAGGGGATCGTCGCCAAGCGCCGCACGCATCTACCAGCCATCCGTGAACGCCTCGCCCACGTGGACCTCACGACTCTCCCGCGCTCCGAGCGTTCCTTCTACGACGCGCTCAACGGGACCAACCGTTTCATCATGGAATGCAAGTCCGCGTCCCCGTCGCTCGGCCTCATCCGTGAGCATTATGAACCGGGAGCCATCGCCCGCGTGTATTCGCGCTATGCCTCAGCCATCTCTGTTCTCTGCGAACCGGACCGTTTCGGTGGTGACTATGCCCATTTGCAGACCGTGGCGCTGTCCACGCACCTGCCGGTCTTGTGCAAAGACTTCATTATCGATCCGATCCAGGTGTATGCCGCGCGTTACTTTGGCGCCGACGCCATACTGCTCATGATGTCCATCGTCGACGATGAAACCTATGCAGAGCTCAAACATTTGGCAGATTCCCTTGGGCTCGACGTTCTCACCGAGGCGATCACTGAGGACGAAGTCGAGCGCGCCACTGCCTTTGGCGTGGACGTCATTGGCATTAACAACCGCAACCTCCACGACCTCAGCATCGATCTCACCCGGTCCGAGCGCCTGTCTCGCTTTGTGCCCTCCGGCAAAGTTGTGGTTTCGGAATCCGGCATCCGCAACAATCAGACTGTGCGCCGCCTTGGGTCTCATGCCAACGCATTCCTTGTCGGCTCCCAACTCACGGGTACGCCTGATATCGATCGTGCTGCACGCGAGCTTGTCTATGGCCACAATAAGGTCTGCGGACTTACGGCGTGGTCTGCAGCTCAGGCCGCCCGCGCCGCCGGCGCAGTCTACGGCGGGCTTATCTTCGAAGAGGCATCGCCGCGCAATGTTTCACGTGAAACCGCGCTCGACATCATCGCCCACGAACCCGATCTCAGCTACGTCGCGGTCTCTCGCCGCACCACTGGCTGGGAGGAGCTCGCTTTCGACGGCATCTCCGCCCTGCAGATCCACGCCCCTTACCAGGGAAGCACATCCGCCGAACTTCAACTCATAGAGTCCGTCCGCGCGGTAGCGGGGGAGCGGCAGGTATGGCGCGCCATCGATATGACAGCGCCGCACGGCCCGGAGCTCGCCACTGCGCTTGCCGACGCCTCCGACATGCTCATCCTCGACTCTGGCGCCGGCGGTACGGGTAACTCCTTCGATTGGTCAACAATTCCCGACAACGTCAAAGAAAAGGCACTTCTCGCGGGTGGCCTTAAACCCGACAACCTTCACGATGCGCTAGGCGTTGGCACAGCCGGACTGGACATCAACTCCGGCGTCGAAATTAACGGCAGAAAGGACACCGCGCTCATCGCTACGGCCTTCAACACCATTCGTCACTTTACGTATTAACCCTTAACCCAAACCTACCCAAAAGGAACACCATGACTAACCCACAAGACGCGAGGGAAACCCTCCTTCCCGCGTATTTCGGCGAGTTCGGCGGACAGTTTGTCCCCGAGTCTCTCATTCCCGCACTCGACCAACTCGAGAAGGCCTTCGTCGAAGCGCAAAACGATCCCGCCTTCCGCAAAGAACTGTCCGGCTATCTTCGTGACTACCTTGGCCGTCCCACCCCTCTCACCGAGGCAACTAAGCTCGGTGGAAAGGCACGTATTTTCCTCAAGAGGGAGGACCTCGTCCACGGCGGCGCCCACAAGACCAACCAGGTGATTGGCCAAGCGCTCTTGGCCAAGCGCATGGGAAAGACCCGCATTATCGCTGAGACCGGCGCGGGCCAGCACGGGACCGCGACTGCGCTTGCCTGCGCGCTGCTCGATCTTGAGTGCGTCATCTACATGGGCGCTAAAGACGTCGAGAGGCAACAGCCCAATGTCTACCGCATGGAGCTCATGGGCGCGAAGGTCATTCCGGTGGACTCCGGATCTGGCACCCTCAAAGATGCCGTTAATGAGGCGCTGCGCGATTGGACCGCAACGTTCCACGAATCCCACTACCTGCTCGGCACCGCTGCCGGCCCCCATCCTTTCCCCACGATTGTCCGCGAGTTCCACAGGGTGATTTCCGAGGAAGCCAAGGCCCAAATGCTTGAGCGCACGGGCGGGCTTCCCGACGTGGTCGTCGCCTGCGTCGGCGGCGGCTCCAATGCCATCGGCATGTTCGCGGATTTCATCGACGAGGAGTCGGTCGAGCTCGTCGGCGCCGAGCCTGGGGGAGAGGGCCTCGATTCCGGACACCACGGTGCCACGATCAACAATGGCACCATTGGCATCCTCCACGGCGCCCGCTCCTACCTCATGCGCAATGCCGACGGTCAAGTAGAGGAGTCCTATTCCATCTCCGCCGGCCTCGATTACCCCGGCGTCGGTCCACAGCATGCTCACCTGGCGCAGACGGGCCGCGCCACCTATGTCGGCATCACCGACGCGGAGGCACTTGAAGCGTTCCAAATCCTCAGCCGCCGCGAAGGCATCATTCCCGCCCTTGAATCCTCACACGCCCTGGCCTATGCGCTTAAGCGCAAAGATGAGGACATCACCATTCTCGTTTCCCTTTCCGGGCGCGGCGACAAAGACATCGACCACGTCCGCCGCACCCTCGACGCGCACCCCGAATTCAAGATCACGGAGGACAAGTAATGAGCCGATACGAGAAACTCTTCTCCAACCTTGCCGCCCGCAATGAAGGGGCCTTCGTTCCCTTCATCATGTTGAGCGATCCCGACCCAGACACTGCCCTCGACATCGTTCGCGCGGCCGTCGCCGGCGGGGCCGATGCGCTCGAACTCGGCGTCCCCTTTTCGGACCCTGTTGCCGACGGTCCCACCATTCAGGCCTCACACATCCGCGCGCTCGAAGGAGGGGCAACGGTTGATTCCGCCATCGCCCAAATCCGCCAGATTCGAGCCGAATTCCCAGACCTTCCGATTGGCATGCTCATCTATGGCAATGTTCCCTTCACTCGTGGGTTGGAGACCTTCTACTCCGAGTTTCAAGAAGCGGGTGCTGATAGCATCTTGCTTCCCGACGTCCCCGTCCGCGAAGGCGCACCTTTCGTCGCCGCCGCCGACAAGGCCGGCATTGACCCGATCTTCATCGCCCCGGCACAAGCCTCGGAGCAGACCCTCCAGGGCGTGGCTCAATACTCGAGGGGCTACATTTACGCAATCTCTCGCGACGGCGTCACCGGCACCGAGAAGGAATCGGAAACCCGCGGGCTCGTTGATGTAGTGAACAACGTGAAACGCTTTGGTGGGGCACCGATTCTCCTTGGCTTTGGGATCTCAACCCCTCAGCATGTCGCCGATGCCATCTCCGCTGGCGCAGCTGGGGCCATCACCGGATCTGCTTTAACGAAGATTGTCGACGCTCACCTCGACGAGAACAACAAGCCCACCGACGGACTCGCCTCTGCAGTCACCGACTTCGTATCCAAGATGAAGGCTGCTACCAAGCGTGCCGTTGGCTAAGCGCTTTCCCGAACAATCCTGACCCACCTCGGCCTCTTCCATCACGTCGTGCGCCACCACGCGTCACGATGGAAGGGGTCGTTTCACGTGAAACAGCGCGTGTTCCATATGCACAAGCCCATCGGCTACCGTCGTTGTAGCCAGCAGTCACTAATAATGCCGCCTTCTGTGCCTTCCAAAGCCTCCTTGATTCCCTAATCCCCAACAGCGATAGTCTCTTGGCCCTCAGAAGGGGATACCATCGGATGCGTTCGAGTAGCGATCCGCCGGGTCCGTCCTGTCGAAGACCTCGACCAACTCTCCGCCATCAAGCTCAACCTTCAAGGCTTTGGCCTCTTCGTGCATCTTCCGCCGGTGAGCAATGACATCTTCCGCGACGGTTCGTGCCCACACCTTAGACGCCGGGGCCAGAGGACCGGTTGCTTCAGTCACCGCCCAGGTGCCGTCCTCAAACAACCAGACAACATCACCAGTAACTGGGTCCAGGATATAGAAAGCCCGTCCGTCAGTTTTCATGTTGTGGTGGTGCTGACAAAGGGCAACCAGGTTAGATGGGTGCGTAGGGCCACCATCGGCGTAGTTAATCCTGTGGTCCAGTTGGCATGTCCAAGCCGGTCGATTACAGCCAGGCGCCCGACAGGTCCCGTCGCGCCCCTCGACATACTTTCGCGTGAAATCTGAGGGCTGGTAGCCTTCACACGGTTCTGGCGCTTCACTAAAGTCTCTCGTCACAGTCCTCGACGCTGGGACTCCTTCACCGGTCCAGCCGTGTCCCTGAACATAGACCGGCGCTCCCTCCACGTCAGTGGCTTTGAATTCATGCACAACAACTTTTCCAGCCTCCGGCTGAATCTTGCCCGTAATGAGGAGAACTAAGGCATCCGCCATTGAGACGTCATGCTCTTTTGCGGCCAGCTTGATTGTCTCGTGGATTACGACGCCGACGTTACTATCGACCTCTAACTGGATCGAGGCACGTTCTCCCCGGGTGAGGAGTGAATACCGGTTCTTCTTCCGCTTATCCCGGAACGCGATCGAATCATCCAAGACCTTAGCGATGTCGCGCACCTTGCGCCGAATCTTTTCAGCGCTGGGAAAGACCTGGTTGGGTTTAGTCGGTGTTAGCCACGCCTCCAATTGACTATCGATCTCTGAGAGAACTGACTGAATAGGGTTGCCCAGCTTTGCCAGTACTTGATCAATAGCAACCAAGGCTTGCATATCGAGTAGGAATTCAGAATCTTGCAACGCCTTCACCTTCGGCAATTCACTGAGACGAATAAGCCCCATGACATTCCGAGCCACATGTGCCGGAGACTTTCCCGTCTTTTGGCCAAGGGTCATAAATGCAGTGTCTGAATCTGCGTCGAGGGGTGGCTGGACACGTGACCAAAACTCATACTCTGTTCTTCGCATGAGTTGACCCGCCATACATTCTGGATCATGCGGGTTTGAGTGAGAAAAATACGCAGTAGGTACCGAGGTTGAAGAATTTGTTGTGATTCCCATGGGGAGCTGCATCCCTAAATTAGCCGGATAATTGCTTCCCCCACTCCCACCTTTAGAATACATGTTCTAAGCTCGTCCCAAAAGAGCCATTTCGGTTTTCGTCAGAGTTTTTGGGAGCTCCTTGCACGACCGAGCGGCCCGCGACGTCGGCAACAAGGCATACAAAAATCCCCCTCCCGCAGCCAACCTTCCAATTGATTGGTCTAAACGTATAGACCGGAAATGGAACGCAAGCTAGGGAAGGGGGAAGCTTTCAGGGTTTCACGTGAAACCTAAGCTTGAAACCTAAGCTTTGCTGAGCTCCTCGTCGGCAGCAGAGGCGTCGACCTCGGCCTCCAACCCATCAATTCTATTACGAGCGAAACGGTCAACAATCATGGCGATAGCGCCGTCGCCAGTAACGTTCGCGGCCGTACCCACGGAATCGATAGCGATGTAAGCGGCAATCATCAGTGCCACCATCGAATCATCAAAGCCCATATTGGATTGCAACAGACCAACAGCAACCATCACGGCACCGCCCGGAACACCGGGGGCCGCGATCATCATGATTCCAAGAAGAAGGATGAAGCCCAAGGCCTTACCCAAATCTGCTTCCATACCATCAGCCATGTACACAATCGCGAAGGCGTACAACGTCAGCTTGATCATCGAACCAGAAAGGTGGATGGTCGCACAGAGGGGGATAACGAAGCCAGCAACGGGCTTGGAAATGCCGTTCTTCAACGTGGCGTCCAACGTCACCGGAATCGTCGCCGCCGAAGAGGAAGTACCCAACGCGGTGAAGTAGGCCGGTGCCATGTTCTTCAATGCGCGGAATGGATTCTTACCCGCAATTGTGCCGGCGATGATGTATTGAAGCACGAGGTAAACCAGCGTCATGAGGACCGCAAGCAAAAGAACCTTGGCGAAGGCAACGAGGACCGTCCCGATATTGCCATTCATACCCAAGGAGAGGAACATGCCAAAGATATAGAACGGCAGGAGGGGAATCACAAAGCCCCAGATCACCTTGATGACGACGTTCTCAAATTCTTTAGTAATCGCGTAAAGGTTGTCGGATTTCACAGTGGTCATCGCCACGCCAACGCAGAAGGACAACAGCAGCGCCGTCATAACTTCGAATGGAGCCGGCATCTCAACGGTGAAGTAGGGCTCGAGCGCTCCGGCATCGATGTCAGCCACATCAGTGTTGAGCGTCTGCCCACCTAGCAACGTGGGGTACAGGACCTGGGTCAAACCGTAGGCAACGAGGCCCGCCACGATAGTGGAACCATACGCAATTCCGGCAGTAATACCCAGCCACTTGCCGGCACCGCGCCCGAGGCCCGCGATTGCCGGTGCCACGAGAGCAAGAATCAGAATGGGGATGAAGAAGCCAAGAAAATTCGAGAACAGTCCGTTGTATGTTGCGAAGGCCCTGCCGAACCACTCGGGGGCGAATTGGCTAACTATGATGCCCAAGACTATCGCTACGATAATCTTGAACAGCAGAGAGTTGAGAACACTCTTGAATGTCATGATTGAGTCTTTTCTATGGTTGATACCACTACGAGTTTCTCGCCCGGCGATAAACGCTTATTTATCTACCAAGCGACACGAAATGTATATTACAGCACGAAACGAATAAATTGAACCAGCTTTCTCGCTAGCTAGGAGGCGGGATAGACTTAGACGCATGCTCGTAGTCGGAATCATCTTCCTCATCCTTGCCGCGGTCCTCATCATCGTCGGCGGCCTTGCCACACTCCGTAAACTCCCCGGCAACAGTGTTGTTGGATTGCGTCTCGCGGAGATCCGAAAAACCCGGGAGGCATGGGACAACGCCCACGCTATTGCGGGCCCGTTCTGGTTCCTGGGAGGCATCGCTCTCGTTTTCGGTGGCGTTATCGCGCTTCGCGCCGAAGGTTGGATGTGGCTAATCCCCGCACTCACAGCCGTCGTAGCTATCCTCGCGCTCTCCATCGGCTCCAACATGGGTGCCCGCGCGGCCTACCTGTGGGACCAAGCCCATAAAGACGACGATGGTTGCGGCGATTCCTGCAACTGTGGCGACGGCGGCTGCGGGGGAGAGGCGCCGGCTGTCGACGTCTCCGCGATCCGTGCCGCGGCACAACACGCCGACAAGACGGGCCGAGACTAGAGCGGCTTTTTAAGCACAGTGACGTATTCTGGGCAGACAAACGTCCCTATGTGATTTCATCACAAACTATATTTTAGGTGGCCAGCACAACAACGGGTAGACCCGATGATTGGTTCGGCCACCTTTCTTTGTCCTGTGCGAGCACTGAGAGTTAAACATCAATCACGTGGGAACACGGCAGTGTGACGTGACAACAGGAGTCGGGCGGCGCACGATCGTGGTCATGACCAAGAGCACCAAAACTAAAGCGCTACGGCTCGTCGCTGCAACAGCGCTCAGCCTCAGCATCCTCGGCGCGGGGGCCACGTATGCACTCGCCGGAGAACGTCGCGGAGCACACAACGAAGCTGGGACGATCTATAGCGATGTCGGCACATCATACGGTGCCTACGATTTCAGCGGCAGCAGGGAAGAGGAGCTTCCCGTGTGGGACGGTAAACTTAGCTAACGGCACATTGTCCTCTCCCTACACAGCCAATGAATCAGATAGAGTAATCCACATGACTACGTGTTCACGCCGCCTTTTCCTGCTCGGTACTGCGACCACCTTAGCCGGGGCCTACCTCGCCGCCTGTGGCAAGGAGCCTTCCGCGGAAGTCGCAGCGACGGAAATCCCCGTTGGCTCCGCCATCATTGTGGACAAGGTGATCTTCGCTCAACCCACCGAGGGAGAGTTCAAAGCATATTCGCAGACCTGCCCGCACCAGGGTTCCCTCATCACGAAGATTGAAGGCTTGACCGCCACGTGCACGAGTCACTACTCAAGCTTTGACCTCAGCAGCGGCGAAGTCACCGGCGGCCCCAGCCCTAAACCGCTCACTGAGTACGGAGTGGAAAACAACGGGGGAACAGTCAAAAACGTCTCCGCCTAATGGATATCCCTGGCGACTCAGGGGGTTTGAAAAGATGTTTCACGTGAAACCGTGAGGGGCGTCTAGACTCTCTTCTATGATTGAGCGCCTAAAAAGACTCGACCCCCTCATCGTCCTCATCCTGTGCGCCGTCGCAATCGCTATTGCTTTTCCCGCGCGGGGAAGCTTTGCAGACAGCTTCGATGTCCTCACGAATATAGCGATCGCCCTTCTCTTCTTCCTCTACGGCGCCCGACTCTCAACGCGCGAAGCCATCAACGGGATCAAACACTGGAAGCTCCATCTCACTATTCTGGCGTTTACCTTTGTGGTCTACCCAATCATCGGCCTCGCGCTGCGCCCGCTCACCGCGTTCATCCCAAACGATCTTTACTTGGGAATTCTCTACCTCACGCTTGTACCGTCAACAGTGCAATCGTCGGTAGCCTTTACCTCGATCGCCCGCGGAAATGTTCCCGGAGCAATCGTCTCTGCGTCTGCCTCAAACCTCGCTGGAGTTCTGCTTACGCCATTGCTCGTCATGGCACTCATGGGGGCCGGCGATGGGATACACATCGATAGCTCTGTTTTCTTTGAGATTTCTGTTCTTTTGCTCCTACCTTTCGTGCTCGGCCAGCTCACCAGAAAATGGGTGGGCAAACTCGCAGCAAGCAAAGCCACGAAAGTGGTGGACCGAGGCTCCATCGCGATGGTCGTCTATGCGGCCTTTTCTAAGGGAATGGTGGACGGGATTTGGGCGTCGATTAGCGTATGGCAGATTCTGTTTCAGATTGTCTTCTCAACAGCATTCGTCTTCTTTATGCTCTGGCTCACCAAGGCGGTCAGCCAGAAGCTGGGATTCGACAGAGAAGACACCATTGCTATTCAGTTCTGCGGGTCAAAGAAGTCCCTGGCCACCGGATTACCCATGGCCTCGGTGATCTTTGCCTCCGGCGGCACCTCATTGGGGCTGCTCATCCTTCCCCTCATGATTTACCACCAGGTCCAATTGATGATCTGCGCGTCTATGGCGGCACGCTACGCCCGGGTAGAGTGAGAGCACATGAAAAAGCTTTATGTTCGCACCACCATGACCATCCCGGAGGTCGGCACCGCCACACACATCGCGGAGCTTGAGGAAATCAACGCTGAGGCCTGCTCCATGCTGCGCATGATCGCCCTCGCTCCGAATGACTCCATCGTCGGCGCTGCAACACCGGAGACCTCAGTGGGCAATGCCGAGGTCCCACAGCGCGTGGTTCCACACCCCGACACCTACGACGCATTCCCCGACATCAACGCCGAGCTTATCGACGCCTTCCAGTTCCACTCGTTGTGGACAGAGGCCATCGCCCTCTACGGGGACTTTTAAAGCACCACGTTCACCAACAGCATGTACACGGCGGTGCCTCCGAAGATGGACAAACCGGAGTTGCGACGCCACAGGTGCAGCAGGGCAGTAGCCGCGGCGCCTACAAGGGGAGCCACAAAGCTTCCCGTGTCTTGGGTCTGACTAAACAAGGTGTAAACCACCAGGACCGTCATCACGCCCACGGGCATAGTGAAGCCCAGCATGCTGATGAATTGGCTATCCTTCAGGGCCTTCACAAAGACGAAGGGAAGCCAGCGCAAAACAACCGTCACCACCCCGACGGGGATAAGCACGGCGAGGATGCTGCCCAGGGTTACTCCAGCTGGCATTAGGACTCCCTGCGTAGAATCATCGCGCTGTCGGCACGAGGGGAAAGGTAGCGCACCACCAGGAGCAGGAAGTAGGCGCTCAGCGCCACCATGAGTAGCTGCCCTGGAAACAGACAGCCCGCGAGGACACCCAGGACCGCCGCGGACAGGGGAAGCGAGTAATCCTTGTTGTTCTGGAAGGAATCAATCGCTAGGACAATGAACAAGGCGACGAGGGCGAAATCCAGACCCTTCACCGAGGGCGGAATAGCCTGGCCTGCCAGCGCACCAATGATGCCCGAGACAACCCACAGCACCTGGCAGAAAAGCTGCACGGTGAAGACAAATGCACCACTCGGGCGCGAGCCGCGGGGAAAGGCGGAGAGGACGGCATAGGATTCGTCGGTCAGCGCGTACGTGGAATAGGCGCGGCCGAAACGATTCCGAATCTCATCGCGCGGAAAGGTTAACCCGTAGAAGATGTGGCGGAAGTTCACCATGAAACCCGTCACCGCGGCAACGGCGGGCGTCACGCCGCCGGTCACCATGGAAATGGCGAGGAACTCCATCGAACCAGCGTAAATAACGATAGAAAAGATGGGGGTCCACCACCAGTCGAAACCGGTCTGGACCATGAGCACGCCGAAGGCGAGGCCCAGCGGCACCACCCCCACGGCAATGGGCATGCAGGTCCGTATTGCCTTGATGATCTCCGCACGCATGGCAGAGATGTTAGCGCAGGGGGTCGAGAGGAACTCTAATTATCTTCATCGATATAGCGCGGGAAGGTGGCAAACAACGGCAGGGGCATGGCTTGGCGGCGCATGACATCTGACCACGTATCTGTCGATCCGGAGGAGACCACGTCCTGGGGCAGCGCAGGGGCCACGTACCACTCACCGCGATCGATTTCCTCATCGAGTTCGCCCGGTCCCCACTCGAAATGACCGGCGAAAAAGCGCATACCTTCCACCAGTTCGGTGACGGCATCGGGACCCACGCGCAGATCGACGAGTGCCACCCGTGGGGCGAGGCGGCTCAACGAAGGCTGTTTCTCGATGTCGACGCCCTGTTTGGTCAGCGCCACGCCGATGGCCGCCTGCTGGTCGTGCGGGCCGCCGATGTAAAGGGCCTGCGGCTTAGCCACCACGGGCAGCCACTCCGGCATGACGTTGAAGACCGCGACCTCGGAGCGCTTAGTCAGATCCACGCCATACGTACGCCCGGCATGTTGCTCGGTGATGAGGATGACGGAGCGATTGTACTGGGGCGCGAGGACGTCGGGAGCCGCCACGAGGAGCTGGCCAGGGGCGGGATCATTGCGCTCGAGGGCGTTGAAAAGTCTGTCTGCGTACATCCCTATCTAGAATTCCACCACTCGCGCAGCTTCGCAATAGCAACCTCGCGCTCCAGCGGGCCTTCTTCGAGGCGCAGCTCCTTGAGGTAAGACCAGGCCTTGCCTACCTCCGGGCCGGGTTCAAGGCCGAGGATCTCCATGATCTCGTTGCCGTCGAGATCCGGGCGCACGCGAGCGAGGTCTTCCTTGGCCGCGATATCCGCGATGCGTTCCTCCAGCTGGTCATACGTGCGCTGGAGGCGGCGGGCCTTGCGCTCATTGCGGGTGGTGCAATCGGCACGCACAAGTTTGTGCAGGCGCGGGAGAAGATCGCCGGCATCGGTGACATAGCGGCGCACGGCGGAATCGGTCCACTGGCCATCGCCGAAACCGTGGAAACGCATATGCAGGTAGACCAGCTGGCCGATGTCTTCGGTCGTTGCCTTGGGGAACTTCAGCTTGCGCAGGCGCTTGCGGGTGAGCTTGGCACCAACCACCTCGTGGTGGTGGAAGCTGACCTTGCCGTCGGTGGTATCGCGGGTATCCGGCTTGCCAATGTCATGAAGCAGGGCAGCCCACCGCAGGATCAGGTCGGGGCCATCTTCTTCCTGGTCCATGGCCTGGCGCAGCACGGTCAGCGAGTGCGCGTACACGTCCTTGTGCTGCGCGTGCTCGTCGGGAGCCATGCGCAGCGCCGGAATCTCCGGAAACACATAGTCCGCAATACCTGAGTCAACGAGCAGGTCAATGCCCTTCCACGGCGCGACACCGCAGATGAGCTTGTTGAGCTCCACCTGCACGCGCTCCACGGTGATGCGCTGGATTTCGCCCGCCATGTCGGTCATGGCATCGCGCACGCGCTGGGCGACGTCAAACTCTAACTGCGCCGCGAACCGCGCAGCGCGGAGCATGCGAAGAGGATCATCGTGGAAGGAAATCTCCGGCGCATCCGGGGTATCGAGGATGCGATTCGCCAGGTCATCGAGTCCGCCCATCGGATCGTGGAATTCGCGGGTACCGTCCGGACGCAGCTCGATGGCCATGGCATTGACCTTGAAATCGCGGCGCACGAGATCGCCCTCGAGGGTGTCGCCGTAGACCACCTCGGGGTTGCGGGAATCACCGTCGTAGCTATCAGAGCGGAACGTGGTGATCTCAATCTGCTGGCCCTTATAGGCCGCCGAGACCGTACCGAAGTCGATGCCGGTATCCCACACGGTTTCGGCCCACTCCTCCAGAATCGAATACACAACGTCGGGCCGGGCCGGGGTGGTGAAGTCGAGGTCATTGCCCAGGCGGCCGAGCAGGGCATCGCGGACAGAGCCGCCGACGAGGTAGAGGGGGGCGTCGTGAAGCGCAAAGCGTTCCACCAGGCCACTGAGGAGGCCACTGAGCTGGGCGACGGTGGCGTCCGCGCGAGCAAGAACGCCGATTAGCTGAGTGTCCTGAAAATTCACGGATCGAAGTCTACTACGATTAGCAGGGATGACTAAGAACACGCCAGGGTCCAAGCGCCGCCGCCGGCGGGGCGCGGGCCACCGGAACCACCGCACGGGACGCCCCCAGCGCACGTCCACCAACCGCATGACCACGCGGGATGAGACGTCCGCAGGCGGACTCGTCGTGTCCGGATTGGCGGAGGCCGTCGACGAAGACGGCAACGTCGACCTGTCCCAAATCTATGTGGCACTCATCGGCAGGTTGGACCGCCGCGGGCGCCTGCTGTGGTCCATGCCCAAGGGCCATGTGGAAAACGGCGAGGCCAAGGAACTCACCGCCGAGCGCGAAGTATGGGAGGAGACCGGAATTCACGGCAAGGTCTTCGCGGACCTGGGCATGATTGATTATTGGTTCGTCTCCGATGGCGTGCGCATTCACAAGACCGTGCACCACCACCTGCTGCGTTTCGTGGACGGCATCATGAATGACGAGGACCCGGAGGTCACCGAGGTGTCCTGGATCCCGGTCTCCGAGCTCATCGAGCACCTTGCCTATGCGGACGAGCGCAAGCTGGCCCGCATCGCCCACGACCTCCTCCCTGATCTCGCGCGAAAGGAAGCTGCCGCAGGAAAGGCGACTCCGCGGTGAGTTGGCGCGCAGCGGTTGCCATCACGGCGCTGGCGGTGGGCTGCGCCGTCCCCGTGGCCCAGGCACAAACTCCCGACGCCGAGAGCAACGACTCCCACTATTGGCTCGGCTCCCGCGGCCCCGATGAGCTCGAACTCAGCTTGCTCAGCGCGACGGAGGCGCGAGTAGGTGAGACGCTTAAAGTCCAGCTGCGCATCCACAACCCAACCGAGAGCGCCGTTGATGACTTGCAAATAACCTCCCGACGCAGCAATGCTGTGAACTCCACGACGGAGGCCCGCCAAGAGCTCGCTGCGGGATCCTTTCCTTATTATGGGGCTTCGCTCGGCGCAGGAGCACTGGAGCCGGGGGAGAGCCGCGACGTAACCGTGGAGGTCCCCACCGCGTTGGGAGATGACTCCACGCTGGCCATCACCGATCCCGGCGCCTACCCACTGCTGTTTACGCTCACCGGCACCCGCGACGGCCAGGCCGCGAGCTTTGCGGAAGAGCGGACCATCCTGGATTTCAGAGGCGAAAATCAGGATCCGACGCCCGACGCAGAAGACGACAGCAAACACGAGTTCTCACTGATCTATCCCGTGACCGCCCAGGTCGACGTCGTGCCGGGAGATACCGGCGGCGAGGAGCTCATCTTAGAAAGCGAGCAGCTCGCTGAACAGCTCTCACCGGGCGGGCGCCTCGATCAGCTGCTCGACGCCTACCTGCAGCATGATCTGCACGGTTCAGGCTGCGTGGCCCTGGACCCCGCGCTTGTCGACGCCGCCGACCGCATGTCCGCCGGCTACACCGTCAACGAGACCCGCCCCTCCACCGCTAAACACCCCACGCGCCTGCGCGATTCCTGGTTTAGCAGCGCCGATTCCGATCGCGGCAAGCCGGGCGCGGGCGCCCAAGACGCCGCCGCGTGGCTGGAGAAACTGAAGAAGGTGGACTGCCGCATGCTCATGCCGTGGGCTAACGCAGACACCGATGCCGTGGCCCAGGTAGGAAACGAGTGGCTCACCCACGAGGCCGTCGAGCAGGGCGCTGACACCATCGAGCGCGTCCTCGGTGCCCCGCTCAGCACGCCACTGACCGCGCCTGCCTCAGGGACAAGCGAGCACGCGATGCCCGTCCCGCTGCTGGTGGCGGATAATTCCGAGTGGGCCGGTAAGGCCGCCACCTTTGATGCCTCCCTCGGAGCCCTCTTGGCCCAGACCGGTTCTAAGCCGCAGACCACTGGGTACTCCAACCCGGAGCTGCGCTACGACTTTTCGATGGATTCAGAGCAGGCGAGGGCGCTGACGGCGGGGGCGTCGATAAGCGTGGCGTCCGCGCAAGAGGAGACCGTGGCCAAGCTGCCGAACTTCCAGGACCCTGCCGCCGCGCGCGCGGTGATGGAAGCAGCGCAGCGCCTGCTCAATTCCGGGCGCCTCGAGCCCCGTCCCGTTGCCGCGCTGCCCATCGAGCCCGGCAGCGGCAACCCCGGAAGTCCCTACCCAGATCCCGCAGCTTTCCACGACGCCGAGATCACACAGGTGACGCAGCAGGCGCGCTATACCGATGAGCTGATGTCCATCATGGTCAACGATCCCGGTATCGCCATGACGCGCTATAACTTCACGGCACCCCTGCGCCGCGATCTCCTCACGGCGCTCAGCGCTACCGACCGCTCCAGCCTCCACGGTTTTCCATCCTCGGTGGAGCAGAGCCGCTCCCGGCTGGAGAAAAACGCGGATATGCTCCGCGAGCTCCGCGCCTCCGTGGCGCTCATCCCGCCGGGCAACGTCTTTACCCGCGTTTCAGAGTCATCACCGCTGCTCATCGTGGCGGAGAACGGCCTGCCGCTGCCTGTCGACGCCCACCTAGCCTACGACGCCCCCGACGGCGCCACGTTGAACACGCAGGACTTGATTCACATCCCAGCCAAGGGATCTATTACCGTGTCCATGACCGCTGACCTGCCCAGCAACGTTGACCAGATGTCGCTGCGCCTGTGGCTTGCAACACCATCTGAGCACCTCATTTCGGATCCAATCGATATCACGGTGCAGACGCGTGCCGGTATCGTTAGCGTCTATGGAGTCGGCGCGATCGCCGCGCTCGCCCTCGTCCTTGCCGCATTGTTCCGGCTGGGTAAGTGGAAGAAAAAGAAGTCTCACGGATAGTTTTCTCAATGACACATGAACCTAAGTCTGGTGCCCGCCGACGCATTGTCACGCCTTCGCCACCGGCGCCGGTACCGGAAAAGCGCGCGCCGAGTGGCGTCGTTGCTGTCGACGACGAACTCGAGGACCGCTCGGGACTGAAGGGCAAGGCAGCCGCTGCCTCGAGTGAGCCCTCCGGCGAAAAGAACTCCGACGGCGCCGTCGTTCGCGCGACCGGCTCCATGGCCATTGCGACGATGATTTCCCGCATCACGGGATTCATCCGCAACGTGCTCATCGGCTCGTCGCTCGGCCCGGCTATTTCCTCCGCCTTCACCACGGCGAACCAGCTGCCCAACCTCATCACGGAGATCGTGCTGGGCGCGGTGCTGACCTCGCTCGTGGTGCCCGTGCTGGTACGCGCGGAAAAGGAAGACGCTGACCGTGGCGAGGACTTTGTCCGGCGCCTCTTCACGCTGGCCTTCTCCCTGCTGGCCACGATCACAGTGCTTTCCTGCATCTTTGCCCCGCAGTTGACACGCATGATGTTGCCGGAGGACGGCGAGGTCAATGCCGTGCAGGCCACCTCCTTTGCCTACTTACTGCTGCCACAGATCTTCTTCTACGGGCTCTTCGCGCTCTTCCAAGCGGTGCTCAACACGAAGAACATCTTTGGGCCGGGCGCGTGGGCACCGGTGGTCAATAACATCATCTCGATTACGGTGCTCGTGGCCTACCAGCTGCTGCCGGGCAGTCTGCATCCCGATGCGCCTTCGCCGATCACGGACCGGCACGTGCTGCTCCTAGCCCTAGGCACCACGGCGGGCGTGGTGGTGCAATGCCTCATCCTTTTCCCTTATCTCAAGAAGGCGGGCATTAACCTCAAGCCGCTGTGGGGTCTGGATGACCGCCTCAAGCAGTTCGGCGGGATGGCCATGGCCATCGTGGCCTACGTAGCGGTTTCCCAGCTGGGTTACGTCATCACTTCCCGCGTGGCGGCCCATGCTGACAAAGAAGCGCCGTTTATCTACCAGCAGGCATGGCTTCTCCTGCAGGTGCCCTATGGCGTCATTGGCGTCACGCTGCTCACCGCAATTATGCCGCGCCTGTCCCGCAACGCCGCGGACGGTGACGTCAAGGCCGTGGTTCGGGATCTCACGCTGGGCACGAAGCTGACGTTTATCGCCCTGATTCCCATCGTCATCTTCATGACGGGATTCGGCATCCCGATCGCCCGCGGCCTTTTCCAATACGGCGCCTTCAACGCCAAGGCGGCCGAGGTACTCGGCCTCACGCTGAGCTTCTCTGCCTTTACCCTCATCCCATACGCCCTCGTGCTACTGCACCTGCGCGTGTTCTACGCCCGTGAGGAAGCGTGGACGCCGACGTTTATCATCGCCGGCATCACGCTCACCAAGTCGGTGCTCTCCCTGCTTGCCCCACACGTGGCGGATTCCCCCGACCGCGTGGTCGTCCTTCTGGGCACTGCCAATGGCTTCGGCTTCGTGGCCGGCGCGGTGATCGGCGGCTTCCTGCTCAAGCGAAAGCTGGGCAGCCTGGGTGGCCGCGCGGTTATCGCGACGACTATCTGGTCAGTGCTGGCCTCCCTCGTGGGCCTCGTGGTGGCCTTCGTCATCAATTACGTCATCAACCTCGTGCTCCCGGAGCAGGTGCCGCCGTTCGTGTACCTGCTGAAGCTTGCCGTGGCGGGCCTCATCTTCGTGGCTGTTACCGGCATCGTGCTTTCGCGCTCGGGCTTGCCGGAAGTCATCAACCTTGGCCGCCAGCTGCAGCGCATCCCCGGCATGTCCCGCATCATCAAGATCGAGCATGCCGAGGCCATCGAGGTCGAGGCCCCAGAGCAGCTGGAGATCCAGCCGATCTTCAGCGTGGATGCCTTCAACTCCTCGCCGGTACCGCCGCCGATGTCCGCCGGTATTGTCCGCGGGCCGCGCTTGGTGCCGGGCGCCCCGGTCTCCGATGGCCGCTTCCGCCTTCTCAAGGACTACGGCTCTGCCGCGGGTACCCGCTTCTGGAAGGCCCGCGAGCAGGCCACCGGCCGCCTGGTATCGCTGACATTCGTGGACACCACGGGCGAGGCCCCGATGGCACCGGCCACCCCGGCGGTAGCCGCCCGCCGCTCCGCCGAAGTCTCCCGCGCCACGCGCCGCCTGGCTGAGATGGAACTGGATGCCATGGCGGAGAACATCGACATCCTGTCCTACCGCCAGGGCTGCCTCGTCGTGGCGGACTGGGTGGAGGGCACCTCCCTGAAGACGGTCTCGGAGGATGAGGACCTCGATCCGCGCGCCGTCGCCCACGCCTTAGTCCCGCTGGTGCGCACCACGGCTGCTGCCCACGCGGCGGGCCTCGTGCTGGGAATTGAGAACCGCAACCGCATCCGCATTTCCACTGAGGGCATTGCCACCCTGGCCTTCCCCGCGGTGCTGCACAGCAACGATGAGGAGACTGACCGCTCGGCGCTGGCCTCCGCCATCTCGCTCCTCGTGGAGTCCACCAGTCCGACACCGGAGGTGCTACAGGAGATTGCTGCCGACGCCGAGGAGGGCCAGGACTCCGATCTCGAGGACATCGCCAACCGCTTGGCGGCCTTCGCCGGCGATGGCGACGAGGGCGAGGAGACCCTCCAGATTCCAGTCGAGGAGACCCCGCGCAAGGAGGACCCGAGCCCCGCACCGGGCTTCGGCGGCCGCGGTTACTCTGGCTCCGGCATCATCGTCCTAGGCGCGCTGGCCACCCTCTTCGTCGTGGCAATGGCCGCGCTCAGCGTGTGGATCCTGTCTCATGTGGGAAATGAAAAGACTTCCCCAGTGGTGACGAAGAGCGAATCGACGACTGAAACCTCATTCCCCAACGTGCCGCCGGTGCTCCTGAAGGACGTCAAGACCACCTCCGTTCCGGAGGGCAAGGAAGTATCTGGTTCATGGTCCACGAAGAAGGCAGACACTGGACTCCTGCTCAGCATTGACAAGCCCACGCAACTCCGCGCGCTACCGCTTCAGCAGAGCAAGTCCACCGGCGCCAAGTACGAAGTCTATGGCGTTAATACCAAAGATTTTGACCCCACGGATCCTGACTCCGGCAAGCTCACCGAGCTCGCACACGGCACGCTAACCAACGCGCGCCAAGACATCGAGCTCAAGGAGAAGCCCGTGGCCTTCGACGGCGCCCTCATCGTCTTCACCGACATGCCCAAGTCCGGCTCCGTCACACTGAAGGAGGCCACCCTGGTGGGCATCCCAACCAACTAACCCACCACCTCACGCATTTCCCCAGACCTCGATCCCGAAACTCCCTGCTCGCTGACTCAGACGCGCCACGCGCTTGACGACGCCCACCTGCAGGTTTCGGGTAGCAGGTCTGGGGCTTTAGTGTTCTTGCAATTTCTTCCCTTGACAGATAAGTGAAGGAGCGTATAATTCTTGTTGTCACGTCAACAATCTAGAGAAACCTAGAAGAAACGAGGAACCCATGACTATCACCGCAGGAACGTACGCACTGGACCCGGCACACACCACTATCGGCTTTGTTGCCCGCCACGCCATGATCACCAAGGTGCGCGGCAACTTCAACGAGTTCGAAGGCACCCTGACCGTAGGGGAGAACATTACTGACTCCGCCGCCACCGCCACGGTGAAGACGGCGTCCATCGATACCAAGAACGCTGATCGCGATGCACACGTAAAGAATGAGGACTTCTTCGACGTAGAGAAGTTCCCGGAGATGACCTTCACCGCGACCAAGTTCGACGTTAACGACGAGGGTGAGGGCACCGTCACCGGTGACCTCACCATCAAGGGCACCACCAAGTCCGTTGATTTCAAGGTAGAAGAGACCGGCGTGGCCGAGGATCCCTTCGGCAACACCCGCCTTGGCTTCGAGGCTAAGACCTCCATTAACCGCACCGACTTCGGCATCGACTTCAACGCTCCGCTGAAGACCGGCGGCGTGCTCGTCTCCGAGGAGATCAAGATCGAGCTCGAGGTTTCTGCCATCAAGCAGTAGGCCGTCAGGCGTGATACCTCGCCTTGAGAAGTAGTTTTTAGTTGTTGCCCGTAGTGCCCATTTCGGCACTACGGGCAACAACTTTTTGACGACTAAGGCGCCACAACCGAGTAATAAACAACTCCGGGCAGCTTACCTGTGATACGCACCGCAGCGACGTTTAAGATGTAGCGCATGACTACCGCAAACCTCACCCATGCAGAAGCCACCGCCCGCAGCACCGCGCTGCGTTTGAGCACCTACGATCTGCACCTCGACGTCACGAGCGCGCCAACCGACGCCGACTCCTACGAGGTCACCTCACGTATTACGTTCACCACCACTAAGCCCGAGACCTTCGTGGATTACTTGGGCAAGGCCGTGCACGCAGTGCGCGTCAACGACAAGGAGGTGGAGAACACCTTCGACGGTGGACGGGTCTACCTGAGCAACCTTCCAGTGGGGGAGGAACTCACCGTGGAGATCACCGGCTCCTCCTATTACTCCCGCACCGGCCAGGGCCTGCACCGCATGCACGACCAGGCCGATGACACCACCTACCTCTACTCGCACCTCGAGCCATCCGATGCCCGCCGCATCTTCCCCTGCTTTGACCAGCCGGATCTCAAGGCCAGCTACGAGGTGCACCTCACCGGCCCGGAAGGCTGGCAGCTGCTCAGCAATCAACCGGAGATCAGCCGCGAGAAGACGGATAGCGGGGAAGTGGCACACTTCGCGCCGACCCCTCTGCTGTCGACGTATTTGACGGCGTTTGCGGCGGGGCCGTACGTCGAGAAGCACAGCACCTGGACCGCCCCCGATGGCTCCTTGGAAGTGGAGCTGCGCGCCTTTGCCCGCGCCTCCATGGCCGAATACCTGGATGATGAAATCCTGCAGGTCACAGCACAAGGCATGGACTTCTTCCACAGCAGTTTTGGCTACCCGTACCCGTGGGGCAAGTATGATTCCATCTTCGTTCCGGAATACAACCTGGGCGCCATGGAGAACCCCGGCCTCGTGACCTTTACGGAGCATTACCTCTTCCGTTCTGCCGCCACCCGCGCGCAGCATGCCGGGCGCACGAACACCATCCTGCACGAGATGTCGCACATGTGGTTCGGTGATCTGGTCACCCCGCAGTGGTGGGATGACCTGTGGCTCAAGGAGTCCTTCGCGGAGTTCATGGGCGCGGATTCCTCGGTCCACGCCACCGAATACACCGAGGCGTGGGTGAACTTCGCCGGGCAACGAAAGAACTGGGCGTACCTGCAGGATCAGCTGCCCACCACGCACCCGATCAAGGCCGAGATCCCGGACGTCGATGCCGCGCGCCAGAACTTCGACGGCATTACTTATGCCAAGGGTGCAGCGGTGCTCAAGCAGCTGGTGCACTACGTGGGCCGGGAGAACTTCTACGCCGGCGCGCGCGACTACTTCCAGGAGCACGCCTTTGCTGCCGCCACCTTCGAGGACCTGCTCACGGCGCTGAAGAAGCACACCGACCGCGACCTGGACGCCTGGTCCACAGCCTGGCTGCGCACGTGGGGCCCGGACACGCTCACCCCGGAGCTGCACACGGACGGCGATAAGATCCACGAGCTCGCCATCGCGGTGGAAGCCGAGGACACCACGCGCCCGCACCGCCTCAACGTGGCACTCTTCGATGACTCCCTGAACAAGTACGCCACCCTCGACGTCGATCTGGAGGGCGAGCGCACCATCCTCGATGAGGCATCGGGGCTGCAGGCGCCGGCGTTGCTGCTGCTTAACGACGGCGACCACACCTACGCCAAGGTCCGCTTCGACGAGACCTCCTTGGAGACCATTCGCACGCGCCTGTCTGAAGTTCCGGATGAGCTTTCCCGCGCGGTCATCTGGACTTCCCTGTGGAATCTCACCCGCGATGGCGAGTGGCCAGTGCGTTCCTACCTGGACACGGTGCTCAACCACGCCCCGGCGGAGTCCAACCCGACGCTTCTGACCACAGCCTTTGCCAATGCCCGCTATGCCATCGACCACTTCGTGAGCGAGGATGACCGCGAAGAGATTCGCGCCGATTATGCCGAGCGCCTCTGGGAGGTTCTGCAGCAGGCGCCGGCAGGCTCCGATGCGCAGCTCACCGTCGCCCGCGCCGCCATCCAGGCCTTCGCGGCCAACCCAGCAGAATCCGGCACGCCACGTCTGCGCGCGCTTTACGACGGCTCCCTCGACGGCCTCGCCCTCGACCCGGACATCCGCTGGGCCATCCTCCGCGCCTTGGCCGCCCGCGATGCCGTGAACTCCGATGAGCTGGAGGCGGAGAAGGAGCGCGATAACACGCTCACCGGTGCCGCCGCCTACCTGGGCGCCTCCCACGCTTTCCCATCTGCCGAGCTCAAGCGCGAAGTCTTCGATCTCGTACGCACGCCGGGTAAGTACTCCAACGCGGAGGTGGATTCCCTGCTCGCGGCGTTTAACGCCCCGTGCTCGGCCCACCTCACCGAGGCCTTTGCCCAGGAGTATTTCGACTCTCTGGCGAAGCTCTGGGAGGAGCACCCCATCGAGATTGCTAACCGCCTCGTGCGCGGGCTTTACCCGGATCTCGCGATGGCCGACGCCGCCACCAGCGAGTTCCTGAGCAGCGAACGCCCTCGGGCGCTGCGCCGCGTGCTGCTGGAATGCCAGGATGCGCTGCGTCGCGCGCAACGCGTGCGTGCGGCGCAGTAGACGCGGCGCGTAGCGGACTGCAGAATCTTCCCGTAAACTCACAAGCACATTAACGGGGGACAATCACACACCATCGGCTTCGGCCAAGGGACTGTGTTGACCCATGTGTCATTGCTCAAGTTTCCGGGGGGATTCTTCTTGTCAGCTCAGCCGACCGATCGTGAACTCGTCGACGCCTTCATTGGCGGAGATACTAAGGCCTTTTCGGCAATCGTCGAGAAGCACCGTGCGCGCCTGACGGCCATGGCGCGGCGCTATACGCGCAACGATGATGATGCGCAGGACATCGTGCAGGAGGCACTGCTCAAGGCCAGCTGCAACATGGCCTCCTACCGGCACGATGCCACGCTGAGCACATGGCTGCACAGGCTGGTGATGAACTCCGGCTATGACTTCCTCAACCATCGCTCCAACCGGGAGAACGCCTCCCTGGATGCAGAGATCATTGAGGATGACCGCAACTACGCACTCGCGCACAATCCCAGTGAGAACTTGGCGGAACGCATCACGGTGGCCCAAGCGATGGAGACGTTGCGCCAGGACCAGCGAGAAGCGCTGTACCTGACCGACGTAGCAGGCTATCCCATCGATGCGGTGGCCAAAGTGCAGGGCGTTGCGCCAGGCACGGTGAAATCGCGGCGAGCCCGGGCTCGGCAAGTGCTGCGTGCGGCGATAGACTGAGGCCGAGTAGAATCTGATTCTTGATCGGAATTGTCGTCTCAAGGGAGTTTTTTGTGACCATCCACGATGTCGCCATCGTCGGCTCCGGCCCCGCCGGCTACACCGCAGCACTCTACGCAGCACGTGCCGAGCTCAATCCCATCGTCTTCGAGGGCTTTGAATACGGCGGCGAACTCATGAACACCACCGAGGTGGAGAACTACCCGGGCTTCCAGAAGGGCATCATGGGCCCCGAGCTCATGGAAGAAATGCGCGCCCAGGCCATCCGCTTCGGTGCGGACCTGCGCATGGAGGTTGTCGATTCCGTCGAGCTCGAGGGCGAGGTGAAGAAGCTGCACGTCGGTGACGAGGTCTTTGAGGCCCGCACCGTCATCCTCGCCACCGGTGCAGCGCCGCGCTACCTGGGCATTCCGGGTGAATCCGAGCTCGCTGGGCGCGGCGTGTCCGCCTGCGCCACCTGCGATGGCTTCTTCTTCAAGGGCCACAACATTGCCGTCGTCGGCGGCGGCGATTCCGCCATGGAGGAGGCCACCTTCCTCACCAAGTTCGCCGAAACCGTAACGATCATCCACCGCTCCGAGAACTTCCGCGCCTCCAAGATCATGCTGGAGCGCGCCAAGGAGAACCCACAGATCAAGTGGCTGACCAATACCACCGTTGAGCGCGTCCTGGATAAGGACGGCAAGGTTGGCGGCCTGGAGGTCAAGAACGCCCTAACCGGCGAAACCAGCGAACTCGATGTCACCGCCATGTTTGTGGCGATTGGCCATGACCCGCGCTCCGGCTTCCTCGAGGGCCAGGTGGCCACCAATGAGGCTGGCTACGTTGTCGTGGAGCAGCCTTCGACTAAGACCTCGCTGCCCGGTGTCTTCGCCTGCGGCGACTTGGTGGATGACCACTACCAGCAGGCCATCACCGCGGCTGGCTCCGGCTGCCGCGCGGCCATTGATGCGGAACATTTCCTCGCCGATAACCGTTAATAGTCACATGAGCAACATTAAGAACGTCACTACTGATTCCTTCCGCGCGGACGTCGTGGAGGCAGGCAAGCCCGTCGTCGTGGACTTCTGGGCTGAATGGTGTGGGCCGTGCAAGAAGTTGTCCCCGATTCTCGAAGAGGTCGCCGAAGAACTCGATGATGACGTCTCCGTGGTCAAGGTCAACGTGGACGAGGAGCGCACCCTGGGTGCCATGTTCCAGATCATGTCGATCCCATCCGTGCTGATTTTCAAGAATGGTGAGAAGGTCGACGAGTTCGTCGGCCTGCGTTCCAAGGCCGACATCGTGGCGCAGATAAAGAAACAGCTCTAACTGGTATTCTTTAACTCGTTGATGGCGCACTGCGGTGCGCCTCCTTGATCACGAAAGGGGTAGGTGTGAATCGCGTTTTACGTGTAGGTGACCAGAGCGTTCGGGTCGCCGAAGCACGCGCAACCCTTGCCCGCCTCGGCCTGATGACTGACTACCAGGGGACTTTGTCCGACTGGAAGAAGCAAAAGTACTCCGAAGCCGATAAGCACTTTGATAACAATTTGGCCGAGGTCCTCAAGGCCTTCCAGCAATCCCGCGGCATCGTGCCTAGCGGCGATATTGATGACCTCACTCTGCGCGAGCTGCGCCAGGCTTCCTACACGCTGGGCGCCCGCGTTCTGGCCTATGAACCGGGCAACGTGCAGGTGGGCGATGACGTAGCACAGCTCCAAGAACAACTGCAGGAGCTTGGCTTCTACCAAGAACGCATCGATGGCCATTTCGGTGCCCGCACCTACGCGGCGCTGGCGGAATACCAACTCAACTCTGGCCTGCGCAGTGACGGGATCTGTGGCCCTGCCACCATTAACGCCCTCAACCTGCTGGGTCGGCGTATCACTGGCGGCTCGGCGCACAATATCCAGGAACGCGAGCGCGTGCGCAATGCCGGGCCAAAGCTGGCCGGCAAGCGCGTTGTGATCGACCCCAGCCTGGGTGGCCTCAACAAGGGCCGCACGGTCAGGGGACGCTTCGGCAACATCACGGAAGAGGAGATCCTCTGGGACTTGGCCGAGCGTGTTGCCGGGCGCATGATCGCCGCCGGCATGGAGACCATCATCTCCCGCCCGCGCAACGATGACCCATCGATCCGTGACCGCGCAGACATGGCCAATGCATTCGACGCCAACCTGGTTATTTCACTGGCCTGCGATGAATACCCCACGGAGAAGGCCAACGGCGTAGCCACCTTCTACTTTGGGTCGGAATCCGGCAACTCTTCCCTCATCGGTGAGACGCTCTCCGGCTTCATCCAGCGTGAGATCGTTGCCCGTACCGAGCTGGGTAACTGCCGCAACCACGGCCGCACGTGGGCGTTGTTGCGCCTGACGCAGATGCCGGTGGTGCAGGTCGTGCTGGGTTACCTGACCAGCCCCAAGGACGTGGCTATCCTTACCAACCCGGACCGCCGCGATGACATCGCCGAGGCCATCGTCGTCTCCGTCAAGCGCCTCTACCTCTTGGACGAGGATACCGCCGTGACCGGCACCTACCGCTTCGACGAGCTGCTGCGCGCCGAGCGCTCTTCCTAAAGGGCTTAGGCCAAAGCGCGGGCGAGGAGGTCCTCCACCGCGGCTGCGGTCAGCAGGTCGAAAGCCGGTGGAAGCTCGAGGCGCAGGCGCGGGGTAATAGGGTGATCGCGCACCACCATGAAACCGGCGGACTCCAGCGTCTCCACAGGTAATAGGCCTATGCGAGCGGGTTTCTCGCGGAGGAGCTCTTCGGCCTGGCGGGCATCACGAAAGCCAAAGGCCTCAACGGCGCTAGCCTCGCGTGAGGTGAGGTGCATGATGGTGGCGTCGAGAAGCACTGCTTCCAAGCCCTTCGCCGCGCGGTGCGGCTTTACAAATAGCGAAGTCACCAGGACCGCATCCTCCGAGACGGGGGAAGTGGGCAGCTTGGCCACACCGGGGGCAAGCTCAGGCGGACAGAAGAGGAGCGTGGCCTCATCGCCCACGGTAAAACCGCACTCGCCGCAGCGCAGCAGGGTGGCGCTGATCCATGCCTCCTTTTCAAATGCAGGGTCAGCGACCGTGGTTTTCAGCTCCCAAAAAATAGATCGGGCCGCCAAGGGGTTGATAGCAACACCTTCCTTGACGGCCTGAACGAGCATGGCGAGCTAGCTGCCTTCTTTGCCCTCAATGAGCGCTAGGATGCGCTCGAAATCCTCCTGGTCACCGAATTCGACGACCATCTTGCCCTTGCGCTTGCCCATGGTGACGGTGACCTTGGTGTCGAAGCGATCAGCCAAGCGCTCGGCGGAGTCCGTAAAGAACTGCGGCTGCGGGGCAGCGGGCTTCTTGGTTGGCTCGGCTGGCTTGCCATCGCGCTTGTACAGGGTGACGGCTTCCTCGGTGGCTCGCACAGAAAGGCCCTCGGCCACGACGCGATTGGCAATGAGCTCCATGGCCTCTGCATCCGGCAAACCCAGCAACGCGCGGGCGTGACCGCCCGATAACGTACCCGCGGCAACGCGCTTCTGCACGTCCACCGGCAGCTTGAGCAGGCGGATCATGTTGGTCACCTGCGGGCGCGAGCGACCAATGCGGTCAGCCAACTCATTTTGGGTAACCCCAAATTCTTCAAGAAGCTGCTGATAGGCGTGTGCTTCTTCCAACGGGTTGAGCTGCACGCGGTGGATATTCTCCAGCAGAGCGTCCCGCAGGAGGTCATCATCCTTGGTATCGCGGACGATAGCCGGGATGGTGGCCAGGCCCGCCTTGGAAGAGGCGCGCCAGCGGCGCTCACCCATGATGAGCTCGAAGCCGCCCTCCTCGGAAGGCCGGACCACGACCGGCTGCAACAGACCGAATTCCTTGATGGAGTGGACCAGCTCGGCCAGGTCATCCTCGTCGAAGACAGTACGCGGCTGCTTCGGGTTGGGCATGATGTCACCGACGGAAATCTCGCGGTAAGTCGCACCAATCACCGAAGGCTTGGCCTGACGCTTCTTCGAACCCGAGGATTGCTGGATAGTGGGCGCACCCTGCACCCTTTTCGTGCCGGCATCCTTAGGAGCGCCGGTGGACGCACCGAGAATGATATCTGCGGCGGAATCTCCCAAGCGTGGCTTGCGGGAGGGCGCACCCGGGCCGGACGGGATGAGCGCGGCCAAGCCCTTGCCCAAACCGCCCTGGCGCTGCTCCGGCTTGTGGTCTGCCTTCTTATCTGCCACGGTGTCCTATCCTTCCAATTCCGCGAAAATCTCTGGGCTCACGCCAATGGCACCCGTGGTGGGGTGCGGCGTGTAGTCCCCGCGCTTATCCAACTCGCGTGCGGCGGCGGCGTAGGCGCGGGCGCCTGTCGACGACGGGTCATAAGCGATAACCGTCTTACCATAACCCGGCGCCTCCGAAACGCGAACGGAGCGCGGGATGACGTTGCCTAAGACGACGGCGCCGAACTGCTCGCGCACTTCATTGGCCACCTGCTCTGCCAGCTTGGTGCGGGCGTCGAACATGGTGAGCAGCACGCCGGAGATGTGCAGATCCTCGTTGAGGTGCTCACGGATCATGGAGATATTTCCCAGCAGCTGGCCCACGCCCTCCAGGGCGTAGTACTCACACTGGATGGGAATAATGACCTCTTCTGCGCACGTCATCGCATTGATGGTGAGCAAGCCTAGAGATGGTGGGCAGTCAATAAAAACGTACTCAAAGCCATGCTCTTCGAGGAAGCCGTTGTGCAGGGCGTCATACAGGCGAAACTCGCGGCGAACCAGGGAGACCATTTCAATCTCCGCGCCGGCGAGGTCGATGGTGGTGGGGATGCAGTAGAGGTTTTCATCGTCGGGGGAGTGCTGCATCGCATCCTCCGCGCTGCAGTCACCCAACAAAACCTCATAGCTGGATTTGGTGCCGGAGGTGTGCTCCGCGCCCACCGCGGTGGAGGCATTGCCCTGCGGGTCCAAGTCGATCACCAGGACCTTCTTGCCGGCCTCAGCGAGCGCGGCGGCAAGGTTGACGGCGGAGGTGGTTTTACCCACGCCACCCTTCTGGTTCGCGATGGTGATAAGACGAGGATGAGTCATGCCGTCTACTTTAGTTCACGCGCGGGACACGGATAATGGTGGTGCCGTGGATGGTCATGACCTCGGCTTTTCCGCCACCGGCGCGCTTGATGTCGGCTGCGTCGCGCTCCAGCTCCTCGTGCACCGAGGAACCCTTGAGAGCGATCATCTCTCCGCCCTTGCGAACCAGCGGCAGGGACCACTTGGCCAGCTTGCCCAACGGGGCCACCGCGCGGGAGGTCACGATGTCGGCACCCTTAACGGCCTTCTTCACCGGGCCTTCCTCGGCGCGGCCGCGGATGACGGTGACGTTATCGAGGCCCAGCAGGTCGACGACCTCGTTGAGGTAAGTGGAGCGCTTCAGCAGCGGCTCGATGAGGGTGATTGTCAGGTCAGGGCGCGCGATGGCGAGCGGGATGCCGGGCAAGCCGGCGCCACTGCCGACGTCGATAAGCGTGGCGCCCTGCGGCATTACCTCCGCGACCACGGCGCAGTTAATGAGGTGGCGCTCCCACAGGCGCGGGACCTCGCGGGGACCTATAAAACCACGGGTGGACCCGTCCGTAGCCAGCGAATCGTGGTATTTCTGCGCGAGCGGCAGACGCGATCCGAAGACGTCAGACGGGTCCAGTGGCACAGTGTCGGACACAGATTCAGTCACTGTGAAAACTCCTGGGTTACGTTCTAGTTGTTCTTGCGGCGCTGTTTCTTAGAGCGGTGATCCTTCTTGCGTGCGCCCGGCTTCGGGGCAGAAGTGCGCTTGAGCTCAGCCTTGGCGGCTGCCTCTTCTTCTTCCTCCCGGTCCATCTTGGCGTAGACAATGCGGGTTTGGAAGAAGGTCCACACGGTGTTGGCCAGCATGTAGAAGAGCAGGCCGATGGGCCAGATGAAGCCGGAGAACACCAGCATTGCCGGCATAAACCACAGCATCATCTTGTTCATCATGGCCATCTGCTGCTGCATCATCTCCGCGTTCTGACCCTGCGGGGTAGCGGTCTTGCCGGCCGCGCGGCGCGCCTCCTGACGGTTCAGCGTCATGCGGGCGTTGAAGTGGGTCAGCGTCGCAATGATGGCGATGAGCGGCACGATGATGAAGGCCGCCTGTGCGGTGGTGGCTTCCTTAACAATCTCCAGACCGGAGTTGAGGCGCAGGTTGGCCACGAGCGGGACACCGAAGATCTTGGCGTCTACGAACTGCTTCACCAGCTCAGGTTCGAAGATGTAGTTCGCAATGGAGGCGTTCATCTCCTCCGACATTGCTTCACCCGCCGGGTGGCCCACGCCACCGGCGACGGCAACGGTGCGGTCGAAGGAACGCAGCACGTGGAACAGACCAATGAACATGGGGATCTGCGCGAACATCGGCAGACAGCCCGCCACCGGACGAACGCCGGCTTCCTTGTAGATGCGCTGCATCTCTTGGGCAGCCTTGGTCTGGTCATTGGCGTACTTGGTGCGCAGTTCCTGAATTTGCGGCTGGATCTCCTGCATCTTGCGTGAAGAGCGCAGCTGCGTGATGGTCGGCTTGACCATGATGGCCTTGAGCGTCCATGTCAGAAGAACGATGGCGATGATCCAGGTTCCGCCCCATGCGGAATCAAGGACGAAGCTCAAGAGCCAATGCCAGAACCACAGGACGGCTGAAATTGGCCAATAAATGAAATTAAGCACGAGAGTTGTTTACCTCAGTTGTTGTTTGGTCGGTACCGGATCAAACCCGCCCGGGTGCCAGGGACCGCACTTGCATAACCTGGCGAGGGCCATGCCCGTCCCCTTGAAGGCTCCATGGATGGAGATGGCTTCGAGAGCATAGGCACTGCACGTCGGTTCAAAACGACAGGTGGAGACCATCTTAAGGCCTGACAAGTGCTTTTGGTAGAAGCGCACCCCGTGAACTAGGACTCTCCCGAACCCGCGGGCTTCAGGAATCTCCTCTCCTTGAGAGTTCAGATATCCCATGTGCTTAGTGCTTTGCGGATATCACGCTCAAGGCGCTCACTGGTGGCACTACCGCTAGCGGGCAAGGCGCGGATAACAATGTCAACATTGGCGGGCAATACTGTCCCGTTGACGCCATCGCGCATGAGGGACATGCACACATGACGAAGCCGCCGGGAGGTGCGGTGGCGAACCACGGCATTCCCGACGGCCTTCGACACGATGAGGCCGAACCGCGGCCCAGTGGCCGCGATGTCGTCTTCACCGTCGTTAAAGCGCAAATGCACGACGACAGTGCGCGTGCCCGCCCGGCGCCCGCCCTTGATGGTCCTCCGAAATTGCCTCGGGGACGTGAGCTTGTGCTGGGCTGGAAGCATGAATTAAGCGGTGAGCTTAGCGCGACCCTTCTTGCGACGAGCGGCGACGATGGCGCGGCCGGCGCGGGTGCTCATGCGGGTACGGAAGCCGTGCTTACGAGCGCGACGACGGTTGTTCGGCTGGAAGGTACGCTTACCCTTTGCCACGATTAACTCCTTGAAGTTGTTGGTGGATGGCACAGCCACACGCCGGTGAGGGCGGTGGGCATAAACATCCACTGATGAATGGTGTACGTGGGGATGTGGCTTCGCACGTGAAGCGCCGTGAGGCGTGGCGAGGCATTCCCACATGCAACATGTGCACCATGCACTGTTGCGATAGACCATCACAGGTTACGTGACAGATAGTGCGCGAAACAAATCGACACACTGGGTGTCCCCGAAATTACAAAGATGTTTTTATCCGCAGCTAGAACGCCACTTTTTGCCCACATGCTGCGCGACAAGTGCCCCCTCTCGCCGTTCTTGCGCCGCGCTTGGCGCCACCGTGCCGAGCGCGCATAAAAGTGCGTTAGACAGCGCCCCCATAACGCGGTACAACTGAGGAATCGAATTCCACAGTCACCCACAGGGTGTGGATAACTCTCAATGAAGACTTGAGACTTTTGCTGTTTATGCAGGTTAACTGCATTGAGGAGCCGATGTACAGTTATCCACAGCTATGAGATAGGCTGTGGATAAACCACCTATCCACACTTGTGGATAACTTTGTGGATTCCGAGGTTACACACCAAAACATCGTGTGGAATCTTCGGTGGAAATTACAACTTCATGTGATTTCTCATCCTGTATCTCTCCTCATCCATCCGTCCATCCCCGATCCCCAACCCACAGTCACGCAGTAAATACTCAGCTCCCAAAGCCTCTTCTTCAGGGAACCGAGTAGGTGTGGCCGGCCCCGGCCGATGACACCGCGTGAACTGTGACTACACAGAAGGTAGGCGTTTTGTCTGATCCGCAAGCAGCCCTCCGGGCCAGCTGGAAAGCTGTGGTCAGTGATTTACTGGCTCAGTCCGAACAACCAAGTTCGGACGTACCCAATTTCTCCCATAGCCAGCGCCTCAATCTTCAACTTGTAGAACCCATCATGATCGGTGATGGCTACGCGCTGATCGCCGCCCCGCACGAGAACGCCAAGAATGTCATCGAGGCCGAGCTGGGGGAGTACATCACCCGCACCTTGTCGCAGCATATGGGGCGCCCTTGTTCTTTGGCCGTGACCATTGCGGCGCCGCCGCAGCCGGCTCACGAAGAAGCGCCAGAAGCGCCCGCACCCCAGCGCCCCATCCAAACCGAGGCGCCCGAGCACGGCATGGGGCACCAGGCACAGGGTTTCCAGCAGCCCATGCCGCCCACTCCATCTGCCCAGCCAGAGACGCCAAGCCACCATCAACCGCGCTCCTGGGACACCGCGCATTCTCCGGCTAGCTTGGATGAGTTGGCACAGCACTACAGCGATCAGCAGAGCGGCGTTCCGAACGGCTACCCCGAGGCAACCGGGCCGCGCATCCCGCGCGAGGAACCGGCGCACAACCCGAACCGCGAAAAGTCCCTCAACCCGAAGCACACTTTTGAAAACTTCGTCATCGGGTCCTCCAACCGTTTTGCCAACGGCGCCGCCGTGGCCGTGGCCGAAAACCCCGCCCGCGCCTATAACCCTCTCTTCATTTGGGGCGGCTCCGGCTTGGGCAAAACCCACCTGCTGCACGCGGCCGGTAATTACGCCCAGGTCCTGCATCCGGGCCTGCGCGTGAAGTACGTCTCCTCGGAGGAATTTACCAACGACTACATCAATTCCCTGCGTGATGACCGCCAGGAATCCTTCAAGCGCCGCTACCGCAACCTGGACATCCTCATGGTCGATGACATCCAGTTTCTAGAGGGCAAGGAGTCCACGCAGGAGGAGTTCTTCCACACCTTCAATGCGCTGCACCAGGCCAATAAACAGATCATTTTGTCCTCCGATCGCCCTCCGAAACAGCTGACCACGCTGGAGGATCGCCTGCGCACACGCTTCGAGGGAGGACTGATTACGGATATTCAGCCGCCAGACCTGGAAACGCGCATCGCCATCCTCATGAAGAAGGCCTCCGCGGACGGCACCGACGTCGATCGCTCGGTCCTCGAGCTCATCGCCTCTCGCTTCGAATCCTCGATCCGCGAGCTGGAGGGCGCGCTCATCCGTGTTTCTGCGTATTCTTCCCTGGTCAATGAACCGATCAGTTTGGAGATGGCGGAGATTGCCCTGCATGATCTAGCCCCGGACTCTGCGGATCGCCAGATCACCGCGGCGGCCATCATCGAGGTCACAGCGGATTACTTCGACATCGACGTGGATACCCTGCGCGGTTCTGGTAAGAAGCGCGCCGTCGCCCACGCCCGCCAGCTGGCCATGTATCTGTGCCGCGAGCTCACAGAGCTTTCCCTGCCGAAGATTGGTGATCAATTCGGCGGCAAGGACCACACCACCGTCATCTATGCGGACCGCAAGATCCGTAAGGAGATGACTGAGAACCGCAACACGTACGACGAGATCCAGGCCCTAACCCAACGCGTGAAGAACCACAACCAGCGCTAGCACCACGCAGCGCTTGGCGACGCCCCTGCCCACCTCCCGCAATTTCCTCCCCGCGGGCGTGGGTAGGGGCGTCTTTGCTATCCACCCAAAAGTTATCCACACCGTTATTCACAGCTGTGTAATTTCATTGTTGTAATTTGTAGATCCTTATCACGTTTTCTTCTTCCACAGCAGATCAGAAGGGTCATCGCCCTTGTGATTAACTCTGTGATCAGCGCAGACAGATCTGGGGATGAATTGTGGATAACTTTGACCCCGACCCAGTTACTCACATTTCTTGTCATTTGATCACAGTGATCCCACACCCTGACTCACAGATCGTTTCACCGTGAAGAGCTTGGCTTTTAGCGGGTTGTCCACAGATCCCACAGCGCTTATTACTACTTCTATTTTGTTTTCTCCCTAACCAAGAAGAAAAAGGATGTGTGTGATTCGTCGGCGCCCTGCACGGTCGCGCGCTTGAATCGCAAAGCACGGAAGGTGAATGACAAAATCCTGTGCTTCGGCACCGATCCTGTAAGTTGGAGTGAGCTTGCAAGAATCTTCCATCCGCAACTAGAGGAGCGTCTCACCATCATGGAGCAGTCCGTGTCATTTCGCGTTGCCAAAGATGATCTCGCTAACGCCGTAGCGTGGGTCGCGCGCAGCCTTCCTTCGAAGGTCACCCAACCAGTACTGCGCGCCATGCTGATCACCGCGGATGACAATGGTTTGGAATTCACCGGCTTCGACTACGAGGTTTCCACCCGCGTGCGCATCGCCGGCATGGTGGATGAGCCGGGACGCATCGCAGTGGCCGGTAAGTTGCTCTCTGACATCGTTGCTTCCTTGCCCAACAAGGAAATCGAGATGACGCAGGAGGATAACAAGGTTCTGTTGACCTGTGGTTCTTCGCGCTTCGAGCTGCCGCTCATCCCGCTGGATGATTACCCCCAACTCCCTGTCCTGCCGGAGGTCACCGGCACCATTAACCCGCAGCTCTTCGTCGAAGCCATCAGCCAGGTCGTTGCCGCGGCCGGCAAGGATGACACGCTGCCGATGCTCACCGGCGTGCACATTGACATCAATGGTTCTCACGTGGAAATGACGGCAACGGACCGCTTCCGCCTGGCCATGCGCACCTTCGAGTGGGAGCCGGTATCTCCTGACGTCCAGGCCAAGCTCCTCGTCCCGGCCAAGACGTTGCAGGAGACCGGCCGTTCCTTGGACACGCACCTCAACATCCCGGTTGAAATCGCCGTGGGCACTGGTGAGAACATCGCTGCGGAAGGCCTGTTCGGCCTGCATGCGGATAACCGCGAGACCACCACCCGCATGCTGGACGCGGATTTCCCCAACGTTGCACCCTTGCTGCCCAAGACCCACAGCGCTATGGCCAGCATTGAGGTTGCTCCGCTCCAGGAAGCCATTCGCCGCGTCTCGTTGTTGACGGATCGCAATGCGCAGATCCGCATGGAATTCCGCGAGGGCGAGGTGACCTTGGCAGCCGGTGCTGATTCCGGCCGCGCCAGCGAGTCCTTGCCTTGTGCTTTCAACGGCCGTGAGGACTTCGTCATCGCCTTCAACCCGTCCTACCTTAAGGATGGTTTGGCCGTGGTCCACACGGACCGCGTGGTCTTTGGATTTACCGAACCTTCGCGCCCGGCAATCATGATTCCGGAGCCGGAAGAGCTGCCGGCGGCCAACGAAGACGGCTCTTTTCCTACCCCGGAGACTGACTTCACTTACCTCTTGATGCCGGTGCGCTTGCCAGGCTAGGCCATATGTATATTCGCGATCTCGATGTCAGGGACTTCCGCTCCTGGCCCGAGCTCACCCTCAACCTCAAGCCGGGGATCACCCTGTTTGTCGGCCGCAACGGTTTCGGAAAGACCAATATCGTCGAGGCCATCGGGTATACCGCGCATCTTTCTTCGCACCGTGTGGCCCACGATGCCCCCCTCGTGCGCCACGGCGCGCACAATGCCCGCATCTCCGCCACCGCGGTGAACCAGGGCAGAGAGCTCACCGCGCACTTGCTCATCAAACCCCACGCGGCCAACCAGGCGCAGATCAACCGCACGCGCCTGAAGTCCCCGCGCGAGTTACTTGGCGTGGTGAAAACCGTGTTGTTTTCCCCGGAGGATTTGTCCCTCGTGCGCGGCGAACCTGCAGCACGCCGCCAGTATTTGGATGACATCATTGCCTCCCGCACGCCACGCCTGGCGGGAGTGAAAGCTGATTATGACAAGGTCCTGAAGCAGCGCAATGCCTTGTTGAAGTCGGCGTCGCCAAGCTTGCGCCGGGGCTACAGCGACAGTGACGGTGCCTCGGCGCTGGCCACTCTCGACGTGTGGGATACGCAGCTGTCTTCCCTCGGCGCGCAGGTGATTCAGGCACGCCTAGCGCTTGTCGACGAACTCCGCGAGCACATTCCCGCCGCTTATGCCGGGCTCGCCCCGGAGTCGCGACCGGCCGCCATTGACTACAAATCCACCGTGGACATCTCAGACCGCGAGGTTATCGAGGCCATGATGCTCACCGAGCTTGCCACGAAGCGTCAACGAGAGATCGAACGCGGCATCTCGCTCGTTGGCCCGCACCGCGACGATCTGGTGCTCAACCTTGGCACGAGCCCCGCCAAGGGCTTTGCCAGCCACGGCGAGACCTGGTCCTATGCCATCTCCTTGCGGCTGGCGGAGTTCAACCTGCTGCGCCAAGACGGCACTGATCCGATTCTCATCCTTGATGATGTCTTCGCCGAGCTCGATGCGAAAAGGCGCGAAAAGCTCGTTCACCTCGCCGCGGGTGCGGAGCAGGTGCTCATTACTGCGGCGGTGGATGAGGATTTGCCTGGAAATTTGCAGCCCATTGAACGCTTTACGGTCACAGTGCGCGACACCGACGAGGGCCGAATCTCCGAGATCACTCCGTATACGGCGGGCGGTGACGAGGATGACTGAGCAGGACTTCGATCCGGTCAAGGCGCTCTTCGAGCGCACGCGAAGTAATTCCAAGAATCCGCCGAAGCTAAACAAGCCGGCTCCCAAGATGAACCTGACGCCGACTCCTTCGGAGCAACAGCCAACGCCGTATCGGCGTGGCCGGCCCAGCGGACCCGATGGCCGCCGCCGGCGCCGCAGCCTCGAGATCCCTAGCCTCGGCGCACAGATTCAACGAGAGATTGGCAAACGCGGCTGGGAACACGAATTGGCTCATGGTTGGGTCATGGGTAATTGGGAAAACCTCGTCGGCGAGCGCATCGCCGCGCACACGCAACCGCTCACCATCAAAGAGCAGGTTGTCTACGTGGCGTGTGATTCTTCCAGCTGGGCCACCGAGTTGCGCTACCTGCAGCGCCCCATTTTGCAGAAGATTGGAGATCGCCTCGGCCCGGACGTGGTGGTTAAGCTGCACATTCAGGGCCCCAAGCAGCACCGCAACTATGAGGGCCGCCAATGGGTCAAGCCGCAAGGTTCGCAAGATACGTACGGCTGATTTTGGGTGACCGCGAAATTCACGCAAATTTGGGGCTCTCACGGGCGTGCAGTGCCCTTGCGTGGGGGGACACAGTGTAGAATGGCTAGAGTCTTAGATTTAGCTCTAGCCAAAAGGAGAACACGAATCCGTGGCTGAACAACACGCATATGATGCGGGGTCAATCACAATTCTGGAGGGCCTCGAAGCCGTCCGTAAGCGCCCCGGCATGTACATCGGTTCCACTGGTGCCCGTGGCCTGCACCACCTGATCTGGGAGATCGTTGACAACTCCGTCGATGAGGCGATGGCGGGCTTTGCCGACAAGGTCATCGTCACCCTCCGCGAAGACGGCGGCATCGAAGTTATCGATAACGGCCGTGGTATCCCGGTGGAGATGCACGCCTCTGGCGTTCCCACCGTCCAGGTGGTCATGACCCAGCTGCATGCCGGCGGTAAGTTCGACTCCGAATCCTATGCCGTTTCCGGCGGCCTCCACGGCGTGGGTATCTCCGTGGTCAATGCTTTGTCCACCCGCGTCGAGGCAGATATCAAGCGCGACGGCAAGCACTGGTACCAGAACTTCAACAATGCCATCCCGGATGAACTCGTGGAAGGCGATAATGCTCGCGGTACCGGAACCACCATCCGCTTCTGGCCGGACCCGGAGATCTTTGAGACCGTCGAGTTTAATTACGACACGATCGCTCGCCGCCTGCAGGAGATGGCCTTCCTGAACAAGGGCCTGACCATCGTGCTGCGCGATGAGCGCGCCATCTCTAAGGAGCAGGCCGAACTAGAGGAGATCGCCGAGGCTGGCGATGCCCCAGTGAGCCTGAGCAGCCTGGATGAGAAGGGGGAGTCCACTGAGGCTGCCGACGGTGACGAAGACCAGGCGTCCAAGAAAAAGAAGAAGGAAGTCACCTACCACTACCCAAACGGTCTGCAGGACTATGTTGAGCACCTCAACAAGAACAAGACCGCCATCCACCCCACCATCGTTGCCTTCGACGTTAAGGGTGAGGACCATGAGGTGGAAATCGCGCTGCAGTGGAACCAGGGCTACAAGCAGTCCGTCCACACCTTCGCCAACACCATTAATACTCACGAAGGCGGAACGCACGAGGAAGGCTTCCGCGCGGCGCTGACCTCCCTGATGAACCGCTATGCCAAGGAGCACAAGCTCCTCAAGGAAAAGGATGGCAACCTTTCCGGCGAAGATTGCCGCGAAGGCCTTGCCGCCGTCATTTCCGTCAAGGTTGGGGATCCGCAGTTCGAAGGCCAGACCAAGACGAAGCTGGGTAACTCGGAGATTCGAGGATTTGTCCAGCGTTCCGTTAACGAGCACCTCAACGATTGGTTCGATGCCAACCCGGCTGAGGCCAAGGTCATCATCAACAAGGCCGTGTCCTCTGCGCACGCCCGCGTGGCGGCGCGAAAGGCGCGCGAATTGGTACGCCGTAAGTCCGCCGGTGACCTCGGTGGCCTTCCGGGTAAGTTGGCGGATTGCCGTTCCAAGGACTCGAAGCTTTCTGAGCTCTACATCGTGGAGGGTGACTCCGCAGGTGGTTCCGCCAAGGGCGGCCGCGATTCCATGTTCCAGGCCATCCTGCCGCTGCGCGGCAAGATCCTCAACGTGGAAAAGGCCCGCATGGACAAGGTGCTCAAGAACGCTGAGGTTCAGGCCATCATCACGGCCCTGGGCACCGGCATCCACGAAGAATTCGACATTTCCAAGCTGCGCTATGACAAGATCGTGCTCATGGCCGATGCTGACGTGGACGGCCAGCACATCGCTACGCTGCTGCTGACCCTGCTCTTCCGTTTCATGCCGCAGCTGGTTGAGGATGGCCACGTCTTCCTGGCTAACCCGCCGCTGTACAAGCTGAAGTGGGGCAAGGGCCAGCCGGGCTATGCCTTCTCTGACGCCGAGCGCGACAAGCTGCTTGCTGAGGGCTTGGAGCAGGGACGCAAGATCAACAAGGATGACGGCATTCAGCGCTACAAGGGTCTGGGTGAGATGAACGCCTCCGAGTTGTGGGAGACCACCCTGGATCCGACCACCCGCGTGCTTCGCCGTGTGGATCTGGAGGACGCCCAGCGCGCCGACGAGCTCTTCTCCATCCTCATGGGTGATGACGTGTCTGCTCGCCGCTCCTTCATTACCCGCCGCGCGAAGGACGTACGCTTCCTCGACGTCTAAACGCTAGCCCAAAACCCGCAAAGACCAGCACCTCATATGAGGTGCTGGTCTTATTTCGTCGCCAAGCAGGCGTTTAAACAGTACCCATATGGCGCTGCAGAACGCGGCCGATGGTCGCGACGTTGGGCTCCAGGATCGAGGAGGCCTTGCCGCGCAGTGACTTGTAGGTGCGGGCGATGCCAGGCGCGTTCACATTCTCCGCGGCCTTGTCCGCGGTTGCCATGATGGCGGCGGTAATCTCAGCGCTGCGCCCTTCCAGGTAGGTGCCGAAGTCGGACTGCTCAGAGCCTTCGAATTCCTTCCAGTAGGAATCCAGGCTATTGAGTAGTTCCGGAAGCATGTGGTTGATTCCCTTGGACAAGACCTTAGAATCTGCCTTCTTGGCAGCGCCTAAAGCGCCTTTGAAGGCCATTCCGGAAATGCCGGAGAGCGAAGAGACGGTGTCATCGGCGGCCGTGGCCAAGTCCGCCACTACGGCGTTGCGGGTAGGGGATTGGAGAAGCTGGGTGAGGTTTGTCATACAGGCGAGCTTACTGTGCCGGTGCGGTGGAGCCTGCCTTGAGTGCGGCGAGCTGGTCAGCAATCTCCGGGAAGCCGTTGGTGCGGGCCAGGCGCTCGAGGTCGAAGTCGAGGCCACCTTCGTAGAGGCGGTTGTTTTCAGAAGAACCGGAGGACCCGGCCATCCCGATCTGGGCGGCAAACTCATCTGCTTGGGCGCGCAGCGCCGGGACGTTATCCACTACTAGCTTGAGCAGTGCCGCTGCGGCGGCGATGCTACCGCCGATGATGAGCGTCATGTCGATCGGCGTGGAGCCGGTGAGGGAGGAGCCGGCTTCGCCCTGCTCGAAGTCGGGGTTGAGGTTTTTCTGCCAGTCATTGTCGGCGGTCTTAGCGCTCGCAGCTGGCGTTGCGGCGGTGGCGAGGGTGGTGGCCACGACACCGGCGGCGAGGAACTTCTTCAAAGACTTCGAGGGCATAGGGGGATTCCTTCCTACAAGGGAATAGAGACTTCTTTATCATGTTTAACTTACATAACTTCTGCAACAGAAAGATAGACCTCGGCGCAAAATCGCGCGAATTCTTCATTCTTTCCGCTGAGCGCGGGGACAGAACGCAAGACCGTCTCCAGTGATTCCGCCGCCGCATCGCGGTTGCCATGAACGGCAATTCCCTCAATGGTGGCCGTGCTCGCGGCGGCCGCGGCGGCTAGTGCGGCGAAATTACTAATCCGTACCCGATGGGCCCGGCAAAACTCACGGGCGACGAGGAGCAGTTGTTCCACGTTCACTGGCGTGCGCCTCGGGCCTGGCGGATCTCCGCTTCTAATTCTGAACGCCCAGGCAGCAGCCGGCGCGCGGTATCCTGTACGGCGGCATCGGTGAGGGTTCGCGCAGCCGCCGCAACAACGGCGCGGACCACCGCCTCGTGCTTGGAGGTTCCTTGCGCGGAAGCCAACAAGGTCAGCGCATGGTCTTGGTCCGGGGTCAGGCGCAGCGTCATAGCCATAGAGGACATGGTATCATCGTGATACCACAGCTGTGCCACAAACGGCCTTATACGGCCCTAGAAGGTAGGATAGGGCGTTATGAGCGACAATAACGGTGATCTTTTCGATCGCATCCAACCAATTGACATCAATGAGGAGATGGAGTCGAGCTACATCGACTACGCCATGTCCGTCATCGTCGGCCGCGCCCTGCCGGAGGTGCGCGACGGCCTCAAGCCGGTTCACCGCCGCATCCTCTACGCCATGTATGACTCCGGTTACCGCCCGGATCGCGGCTACGTAAAGTCCGCCCGCCCAGTCTCGGACACGATGGGCCAGTTCCACCCGCACGGTGACTCCGCTATCTACGACACACTCGTGCGCCTAGCCCAGCCGTGGAACATGCGCTACCCGCTGGTCGACGGCCAAGGTAACTTCGGCTCCCGCGGTAATGACGGCCCGGCAGCTATGCGTTATACCGAGTGCCGTATGACGCCGCTGGCGATGGAGATGGTGCGTGATATCCGCGAAAACACCGTCGACTTCGCGCCGAACTATGACGGCAAGACGCAGGAACCGACCATCCTGCCCTCCCGCGTTCCGAACCTGTTGATGAACGGCTCCGGCGGTATCGCCGTCGGTATGGCCACCAATATCCCGCCGCACAACCTCAACGAGTTGGCGGAGGCTATTTACTGGCTGCTGGATAACCCGAATGCTTCTGAGGAAGAAGCCTTGGCTGCCTGCATGGAGCGTGTTAAGGGCCCGGATTTCCCGACTGCGGGCCTCATTGTTAGTGAGCAGGGCATCAAGGATGCCTACACCACTGGTCGCGGCTCCATCCGCATGCGCGGCGTGACCTCCATTGAGGAGGTGGGCAACCGCCAGACCATCGTTATCACTGAGCTGCCTTACCAGGTCAACCCGGACAACATGATCTCCAACATCGCGGAGTCTGTGGTCAACGGCAAGATTGCAGGAATCGCCAAGATTGAGGACGAGTCCTCTGACCGCGTGGGCATGCGCATCGTGGTCACCCTCAAGCGTGATGCTGTGGCCCGCGTGGTGCTCAATAACCTGTACAAGCACTCCCAGCTGCAGACCTCCTTCGGTGCCAACATGCTCTCCATCGTCGATGGCGTGCCGCGCACCCTGCGTCTCGATCAGATGCTGGGCTACTACGTTGCACACCAGATCGAGGTCATCGTCCGCCGTACCCAGTTCCGCCTGGATGAGGCCGAGAAGCGCGCCCACATCTTGCGCGGCTTGGTTAAGGCACTCGACATGCTCGATGAGGTCATCGCGCTCATCCGCCGTTCCCCGACGGTGGAAGAGGCGCGTGACGGCCTGATGCAGCTTCTCGGCGTCGACGAGATCCAGGCAGACGCCATCCTGGCGATGCGTCTGCGCCGCCTGGCCGCCCTGGAACGTCAAAAGATCATTGATGAGTTGGCGGAGATCGAGGAGATCATCGCGGACCTCAAGGACATCCTGGCCCGCGAGGAGCGCCAGCGTCAGATCGTCCACGATGAGCTGGAGGAGATCGTCGAAAAGTACGGCGATGAGCGCCGTACCCAGATCGTCGCCGCTTCCGGTGACGTGTCCGATGAGGACCTCATTGCCCGCGAGAACGTCGTTGTCACCATCACCGCTACTGGCTACGCTAAGCGCACCAAGGTGGATGCTTACAAGGCACAGAAGCGCGGCGGCAAGGGCGTGCGCGGCGCGGAGCTCAAGCAGGACGATATTGTCAAGAACTTCTTCGTCTGCTCCACGCACGACTGGATCCTGTTCTTCACCAACTTCGGCCGCGTCTACCGCCTCAAGGCCTATGAGCTTCCGGAGGCCGGCCGCACCGCCCGCGGCCAGCACGTGGCCAACCTGCTGGAGTTCCAGCCGGAGGAGAAGATCGCCCAGGTCATCCAGATTCAGTCCTATGAAGACGCTCCTTACCTGGTGCTTGCTACCCAGCAGGGCCGCGTGAAGAAGTCCCGCCTCACCGACTACGAATCCGCACGTTCCGCTGGGCTCATCGCCATCAACCTCAACGAGGGCGATGCGCTGATCGGTGCCCAGCTGGTCAACGAGGGCGATGACATCCTGCTCACCTCTGAGCAGGGCCAGGCCATTCGCTTTACTGCCGACGACGACCAGCTCCGCCCGATGGGCCGCGCTACCGCCGGCGTGAAGGGTATGCGCTTCCGCGGCGATGACCAGCTGCTGTCCATGTCTGTGGTTAACGACGGTCAGTTCCTCCTGGTTGCCACCTCCGGCGGCTACGGCAAGCGCACGGCCATCGAAGAGTACACCCCGCAGGGCCGCGGCGGCCTGGGCGTGATGACCTTCAAGTACACCCCGAAGCGCGGCAAGCTCATTGCGGCAATCTCCGTGGACGAGGACGACGAGATCTTCGCCATTACCTCCGCCGGCGGTGTTGTCCGCACCGAGGTAAACCAGATTCGCCCGAGCTCCCGCGCCACCATGGGCGTGCGTTTGGTCAACCTGGCTGACGACGTCGAGCTGCTGGCCATTGACCGCAACGTTGAGGATGATGGTGAGGAAGACGCCCAGGCAGTAGCCAAGGGCGAGAAGTCCGTGGAGGACGTCAAGCCTGAGCACCTCAAGCTTGGGGAAGACTCCCAGCAGGACGAAGCTGACAGCAAGGATGCCGATAAGGACGAGGAGTAACCCATGATTGGACGAGAGCTTCACCTAGCCCGGATTTCGCCCATGTCGGCGTTCCGCGTTGGCTTGGCCATGTCCCTCGTCGGCCTCGTTGCCTGGCTCATTGCCGTGTGCTTGTTGTACGTCGGCCTTGACCAGGCGGGCATCTGGGATTCCTTCAATAGCCTCGTCGGCGGTGTTGGCGGCGGCTTTGAGGTCTCCTTCGGATTGGTCGTCTCTGCGGCCGCTCTGTTTGGTGCCATCATCGCTGTGCTGATGACCATCCTGGCGCCCATCATGGCGGTAATCTATAACGCCATCGTGGACGTATTCGGCGGATTCAAGATTCGACTGCAAGACGAACCGTATAACTAGCGAATATCACCGAGAAAAACTACATATGACCAGGCGATTTGTAATAGATCGCCGGTCCTATGTAGAGTAACTACTCGTTCCGGTCAAGGGCCTATAGCTCAGTCGGTTAGAGCGCATCGCTGATAACGATGAGGTCGCTGGTTCGATTCCAGCTAGGCCCACCACGGAACAATGGGGCATTAGCTCAATTGGTAGAGCATCTGCTTTGCAAGCAGAAGGTCAGGAGTTCGATTCTCCTATGCTCCACAGCATAAGTGGAAGGCGCTCGGCGGAAACGCTGGGCGCCTTTTGCGTTGGCTCCTTGACCCGCTTTAGGGGGCGACCTAACCCCCTAAAGCGTTTAGGCCACGTTTTGTCGTTTAGGCCCCTAAAGGGCTTAAGAGACATTTCGTGTGGCTCGATGGGCTCCGGGATAAGCAGGCTTCGCCACCATATGCCGGAGACTCTCTCGAGCAGCCGGCTGGGTGAGCAAGGGGAAGAAAAGAACCCTAGAGCCGTTTATATGAATCGAGGGCTGCTGACCTTTGCTTCGCGAGTTTGGCATGAGCAGTGAGCTACCAATTGCTCCAGCACCCATCTTAATTCAAACATGCATTCGACCTCCTTGCCTTATTCGCGTCATTGCTCTCTTGAACGTCCGGTGGGCTATGTACAATCAGCGGCGTGCATAACTCGTTAACTTCTGTTGAAATCTGCGCTGGCGCCGGCGGTCAAGCTTTGGGTCTCGAAAACGCTGGTTTTGAGCATTTGGTTGCAGTAGAGATTGACGAGTTTGCCGTTCAAACCCTTCGCGTTAACCGACCGCATTGGAATGTTGTTGAAGCAGATGTCCTCGAATTCGATCCTGAGCCTTATGTAGGAGCGGATCTCTTTGCTGGTGGTGTCCCATGCCCGCCCTTCTCTATCGCAGGACAGCAACTTGGTGAAGACGATGAACGTGACCTCTTTCCCCGCGCTTTGGAAATGATCAAGCAGATAGATCCACGCGCTGTAATGCTGGAAAACGTTAAGGGCCTAGGGCAAAAGCGGTTTGAAGAATATCGTGCTCGCATCATCACTCGTCTGGAGCAAATGGGGTACAGCGTCTTTTGGAAGCTGCTTCAAGCTGCTGACTATGGAGTTCCCCAGCTTCGGCCGCGGTTTATTCTGGTCGCAGTCAAAGAAGAATACGCTCCCTACTTCTTCTGGCCGCCAGCGAACTGGCAATGGAAGACCGTGGGCGAAGCTTTAGAAATACTTATGGGACAAAATGGTTGGACAGGTGCCGCAGAGTGGGCTAAAAAGGCGAACAAGGTAGCGCCAACTCTGGTTGGAGGGTCCAAGAAGCACGGCGGCCCCGATGTTGGACCCACAAGAGCCAAAGCTGCTTGGAAAGAACTCGGAGTAAAAGGAACTTCAATTGCCGAGACTGCTCCTGAAGAAGATTTCCCAACTAACCTCGACAAGGACTTACCACGTCTCACTGTTCAGATGGGCGGCGTGATTCAGGGATTCCCTCAAAACTGGATTTGGCAGGGGAAGAAGACCGCGCAATGGCGGCAGGTCGGTAATGCTTTCCCACCCCCTGTGGCTGAGGCCGTCGGCTCGCGGATCGCTGCGGCATTAAATAAAGAACCACTACCTGATGGTGTTTACGCTGCTGAACCAACTCGCGTACCAGATTCACTAAGGTTCTAACTATGACTCAACCAGCCTTAATTACAGCTGCACGTAAACAGTTTCACCAGCAATTAATTGATTCGGGCGTGTTGGCTCTCACTGAAACGCCAAGTGGAGAAAGTATCGCTTCCAATGCTGATAGAGGTCAGCGCGCCAGTAAAGTACTTTCGGCACACATTGCGCGTCAGCTCAATGTTCCTTTAGTTCAAGGTAAGGGCGCCGGACAATCGACGGGGGCAAATTTTGAAAAAGCTGTGCAAAGGTTCCTAGCAGCGACATTTCCTTATATGCAAACAGTTCGTCCCGGGGATTGGATGGTTCAAAATTTAGGTAACTCTAGACGTCAAGACCATCTTGCCCGTTATGAGCCGTATCGTCACTTGGCTGAACTTGCCGAAGCCGTAAAGCAGCATCCGGAACTTGGCGCTGCGCTCGGAAATAGCTACGTCATATCTCCTGATGTTGTAGTTATCCGCAGTGCAGCCTCCGATAATGTTATTAACTCAGACTTGCCGATTGTTGATAAAGAACAAGCACTGCTGTCCCCTTTCCGTGCTTCCAACGGTGAAACACCCGGATTCATACATGCCGTGGTCTCTTGCAAGTTCACTATGCGCTCAGACCGCTCCCAAAACACCCGCTCTGAAGCTTTAAACCTCATACGCAATCGCAAAGGCCGAGCACCCCACATTGTTGCTGTGACTGCTGAACCAACAATGAGCCGTATTGCGTCCTTGGCGCTCGGCACAGGTGATGTAGACATGGTCTACCACGTAATGCTGCCTGAACTTCAACAAGCAGTCTCAGAGGTAGGTTCAGACGATGCTAAGGAACTCATGCGCACCTTGTTAGAAGGTAATCGACTGAGAGACATCGCGGATCTACCTTTAGACTTAGCTGTTTAAAGCTACCAAGTCTTACCTAGCAGCTAAGGGGCAAGTGAACCGCATATTGCTGACGGTTTGAGTTACCTAATTGGCTGTTTCGTGCACTATCGCCTGAAGTACTGCCTGCCGGGCTCGGGATTGGGGATGAGGCGGTCGAGGCTGACTGGCTCGAGGCCCTTCGCGCGCAGTCCGTCGATGACGCAGTCTGCGGCGCCTACGGTTGTGGCGTGAATGTCGTGCATGAGGACGATGGAGCCGGGCTGCGCCCCGCTGACTGCGGCCTCGCAGACGTGCTCAGCATTGCGGTCCTTCCAATCCACGGTGTCGACGGACCAGAGGGCTTGTGCCTGGCCGTTAGCCCTCGCAGCGGCATCCACAGTGCCGTTGGTGGCACCGTACGGGGGACGCATCCACCGAGGGCTCTCGCCCGTTGCTGCCTTGATGGCGGCGGCCCCGGCCTTGATCTCGCCGTCTACGTCGCTGGGGGAGAGCTTGTTGAGCTCACGGTGGGATGCGGTGTGGCTTCCCACGGTGTGGCCCTCAGCCTTCATGCGGCGCAGCAGCTCCGGGTGCACGGTGGCACTAGGGGCTAAGACCATGAAGCTGGCGTGGGCGTCCTTGGCCTTCAGGGTGTCGAGGAGCTGAGCGGTCAACTCGCCGGGGCCATCGTCATAGGTGATAGCCACGCAGTTGGAGCAGGTGGAATCAGCAACCGACTGCGACTGCTGCTTGCCGGATTGTGCGGGCTTCTCAGCTGGCCGCGAGGAGCCGGCAAAGACAGGACTGTTTTGAAGCTCCTTGGGAAGTGCGTCGTAGGCGTCCTGTTCCAGTTGCTTAAGGTCCTTCTGGACGTCGGCGAGCTGTGGCAACTTCGGCTGTTGAATCACCGGCTGGGGAAGCTCCACGGCAGCAGCGGTGCCAGGCAGGGCCGTGGCTGCTGCAAGGGCGATGAGGGAGCGGACAAGAACACTTTTTCGGCGCATGACAACCTTCCACAGACTTTCTTAAGACGCTTTATTGTCTGTCCGGTGAAGGTGGATTATCCCTAGTGACACGCAACTAGAGTGAAAGAAGTTAACTCCTGAGGTTTCGCTAGGCCCGTAATAGGGGTGATTTCGTTGCTTTTACCGAGAGGAGTACGCTCTACAGGTATTGGGGCATTAGCTCAGTTGGTAGAGCGTTGCGTTCGCAATGCAAAGGTCAGGGGTTCGATTCCCCTATGCTCCACAGGGCGCTCACACAGTGAGCGCCCTTTAACTTTTCCGTGCTTTTCCGGTTGGCTTAGTCGACATCCTTAAAGCGCTTGACCAGGACGATGTGGCCGCCTCTTTCACCCACCGGCTCGAAGCCAAGGTGCAGGTAGAGATGGTGGGCGCGGTCATTATCTTTAGCCACCGACAGCGAGATACCTGGGGCGCTCATCTCGCGGGCGAGTTCGGTGGCGGCGTCGATAAGCATGGTGCCCACTCCTTGGCTGCGGAAGCGAGGTTCCACAGCTAGAGCAAGCTCCGGGATGCCTTCAATAACGTGGCCAAAACCATGGCGCTCAGCTGTGCCCCAATTCAGCCACACGCCACCGGCAGGGACGTGGCCCTCCCAGGCGATGAAACCTCCGCGGGAAGGCTCCCAACCGCCGAGGTAGTAGTCAAAGCCTTCCTCGAAACCCGCAGGAAGCTCCTTGTGCTCATCGCCGAAGGTATCGGCGAGGAAATTGATGCGGGCGAGGTAGGTGCGGTCAGCTTCAGTAAGGGAAAGAAGATGCATAGCTTCCATGGTAGGACGCGGCGTGCACCACCTATGAGCCGTGCTCCCACTGGGCATAGGCCGAGGCATAGCGCCCGCCCAGGTTCATCAGCTCGGCGTGGGTGCCATCCTCGACGATCTGACCCTGTTCCATGACGATGATGCGGTCGGCCTCGCGAGCCTGGTCCAGGCGGTGGGCAACGACGAGCGCGGTGCGGCCCCTCGTGACTGCCTTGGCAGCGTGCTCGAGAACCTCGGCGTGTTCGGAGCCGGCCTCGGAGGTGGCCTCATCCATGATGAGCACCGGCGGCTGGCGCAGGATCATGCGGGCCAGGGAAAGCTGTTGCTCGGCTTCAGCACCGATCTCTTCATTACCCGCACCAATGAGCGTATCGAGGCCTTGGGGCAGCCAACGCGACTGCTCATCCAGGCCCACCGTGTTGAGCGCATGCCACAGCTCCTCATCGCTGGCGTCAGGTTTGGCCAGGAGCAGGTCCTCGCGCAAGGTGCCGGAGAAGAGATGGACTTCTTGGGTAATGAGCGCGACGTGCTCTGTAATCCACGTATTGGGCACTGAGGCGGTATCGATGCCATCGAGGCTGATGTTCCCCGCCGATGGGTACTGCAGGCCCGCCACGAGGGCGGCGAGCGTGGATTTACCCGCACCGGAGGTACCCACCAGGGCGGTGGTGGTGCCGGCGGTGAGGGTCAGGGAGACGTCGTCAAGCACGCGTGCCCCGCCGGGGTAGGCGTAGGAAAGGTGCTCGATGGTGATGGTGGGGGCGTCGTGTAGCCGGGGAGTGTCCTTGAGCTCCTTCGTACCAGCGCTGTTGTCCAAGGTGGCCAGGGCCACCGCGCGGCCGAGGGACGTCACGGAATGCTGGATCTCGCCGGCGAAGAAGAGGATGTTGAACACGTGGATCTCCAACCGCATGACCAGCAGCACGGCGGCGGTGGCCTCGCCAGGTGTCAACCATTCCCACATCACCATCGGCACGGACATGAGGACGGAGCCCAGCAGCAACACCGCGAAGGCCAGGGCGCCTTGGCCCAGGATGCGGTTGATGAGCGGCACCTTGTCGCCCCAGGCCTGTACCGTGTCCCAGGAATAGCGCTCCATGCGTGCATGCGCCCAATCCTTCAGGGAGAACTGGCGGAGGGTCTCCAGGGCGCGAATCGTGTCCAGCAGCACGTTGTTGCGGTAGGCCTCCACCGAGGACACCTCGTTGGCCACGGCGGGGATATCCCGCATGGTGCCGCGGATGAAGGGGTAGAGCAGACAACTTACCGCGATGAAAAGCAGCGCATAAGCGGGGTGAATGAAGATCATCATGAGCGCGGTCAGCGGCAGCATGAAGAGCGTGAGCACGAGGCGGTCACCCATCATGGAGATGGTCATGACGACGGTGTCGATGTCCTTGGATAGGCGCGTGATGATGTTACCGGTGCCCAATTCCATGACGGCGGGCACGGGGGCGCCGAGGGCGGAATCCAGCGCTGAGGTGCGCAGATCTACCGAGAGACGGCGGGTAGTGGAGGTAACCAACAAGCGGCCCACTGTGCGGCCGGTGACCTCCACGAGGAAGCCCACCGCGATAACAACGAGCGCGCCCACCATGGCTGCGCGCCCCGTGCCAAGGATGGGGATCTCCACGCCCTGGATGATGTCCACGACGCGGCCAAGCACCTGGGAGACCAGGTTCATCATGATGACCGTAACGGTAAACAGTCCGAAGAAAAGGGCGATGCCAAGCCGACTGGGCGCACTGGGCAGGGTCTTCAGAAAACGGAGACACTCCCGCGGGGAGGCAGGTGCAAGGGCATCCGCGCGATCCTGCTGGCTCATAGCTCCACCACCTCATCGGCGTTGGCGGCCCACGTGGAGGCGGATGTAATGATCACGGTGGTCTTGCCGGCGCGCAGTTCACGCACGCGCTTGGCGACGTCCGCCAGGGTCAACGAATCCAGTCCCGTCGTGGGGTTGTCCAGCACGAGGACATCGGGGTCGAGGGCGAGCGCGCGGGCAAGCGCGACGCGCTGGCGCTGGCCGCCGGAGAGGTTGAGGCCGGCCTCACCGATGGGCGCGGTGGGTAGCTCGCCGTTGGGACCAAGCCCACCGAGGCGGATAACAATATCCTCGCAGGCGGAGGCGTGGAGGGCGTCGTGAAGCTGCGTAGCGCTAGCACTGCGGAGCGGATCGACGTTGTCCTGCAGGGTGCCCTCCAACACGGAGATGCGGTGTGGCGGGCACAAGGCGCCGTGCTCATGGAGGTAGCGCACCCAAGAGTCCACGGTGCTGCGCCCCTCTGTGCTGATAGGCATCCACACGTGCAAGCCGGGGGAGAGGTCAATCGGCGTGCCGGCGGCCTCGGTGGTGTTGGAAGAAAGCTGTCCGAGCAGCTCGCCGACGCGCTCCACGGAGGCACGCGCCCGCGCCCAGTTCTCCGTGAGCAGGCCGAGAGACACACCCAGCGCGGTGAGCGCGGGCGGGACGAGCATGGTGATCGCCATCATCCCGCCGGGGGCGATGCGGCCCTCGAAGGTTTCCCAGGAGGTCCAGGCAAGAATGCCCACGGCAAAGGACGCGGGAACCATCTGGCGCAGCCAGGCCATGAGGGAGGACAGCTTGGCCTCGCGGAGCATGGCACCCAAGGAGTTCTGGGCGGCGTCAGAAAAACGTTGGCGCGCGATGTCCTTGGCGCCGAGGCCTTTGATGACCCGGGAGCCTTGAGCAAAGTCCGTGGCGAGTGAAAGCGCGGTGTTCTCCAACTGGCGGCGGCGCGCGGCGATCCTCGTCAGCGGCTTCGTGGTGGCCCAGGAGGCCAGCGCGGTGGCGAGTGCACCAATCAGCAGCACAGCTGAGACCTGCCAGGAAATCGGGGCCAGGCTGACCACCGCGCCCAAGAGGTAGCCCACCATGACCAGTGGGAAGTTGAGGATCTGCTTGAGTTGGCCGATGTAGTGCGAATCCTCATCCATCGTGTTGAGCAGCCGGCCGGGGCTAATGCCTGCAGTGGAAGCGCTCAGCAACTTATCCAGCAGGTTAAGGCGCAGCGTATGGGTGGTGCGGGCTTGGGATAAGTCTGTGAAGGCATCCGCCGTGGCCTCGCAGATATAGGCGATGAAGAGGAGGATCGCCGTGGCCGCAAGCGGCAGCGCTACGGTGCGCCAGGAAGGCTCGGAGAAGGCATACTGCGTGGTCTGGCCGACGATGACGGAGACCAACGCGCCCAGCGGCGCGTTGATGAGGGTGGCAACGAAGATGCCGATAACGCCGGTGCGCTGGGCGCCGAGCAGACGCCACGTGGCTTTAGCTGGGCGGGAGAAGTTGGTGGTCTCGGTGAGGGAAACCTCGCCGGAAGGTGGCTCATCGGGGAGATACCACGACCACGTCCGCATGCGTGGATAGTGAGTCATAAAGACTCATCCTATAGCGCAAAAAAGGATGGATGAGTGATTCAGATTACGATCGGTGACTCACTGTGGGAACTTAAGCTAGGTGGTAATTTTCCACGTCATAGCCGTTGAACTCGCGGTCGACTCCATAATCATCGACGGAGCTAAACTGCGTGCCGTTTTCAATGGCAAAGCGCAGGTTGTCCACGCGGGTGGACGGATCGCCGCTCACGGCACCTGCGGGGAAATAAAAGGTCTCCCCGTTCTTGAGCTTGACTACGAGCGACTCAAAGCTCATGTCTGATCTCCTTGCCTGCTGTTGATAGGGCTTCCCGCGCAAAACAGCGCGCGGGCACCGATCTATGAGGATCGATGCCGATTAGCCTTCAATTCAAGCAGGTCGGGCGCGCGGGGGCAACGCAGTGAGATCAAGGCAACGAAATGCACACCCCCAAGGTTGGGGGGTTAGTTCTCGTCCTCGGTCTGGAGGCGGTGCTTGCCCTCGGACTCGTGATCATCGGTGATGCGGGAGGTGTCGGCATCCTTCTTGTCGGCGTTGCTGACCTCAATCTCGGTCTCGACGGCGTCCTGGATGGCGGTTTCTTCCTCGCGGTGCTTGGCCAGCTGCTCATCGAGGGAACCCAGCAGCTCTTCATCGCGCTCGACGACGCCTTCCTCGGCCAAGTCGGACTCCTTCTTGGCGTCATCCTCGGTGGTGGAGGTGTAGACCAAGGTGGAACCCTGCGGTGCGGACGGGGAAGAGAAGTCCTCAACGCGCGGCGGGACGGCGGATTCCTTCTCCTTCTTCTGGGTGAAGAAGTAGTAGATGCCACCGCCGATGGCAGCAATGGCGGCAACCAGCGCGGAGATCAGCCAGATCTTCGAGCCCTTCTTCTTATCCTTGCCGCTGATGGCGCGGGCCTTCTTCTGCAGCTGGGCGCTTTGCTTCTGTGCCTTCTTCTCAGCCTTGGAAGCCTTCTTCTTGGCCTGCTTGCGGGCCTTGGTGGCCTTCTTTTCAGCCTGCCTCTGGGTCTTCTCCCACTTCTTGGTGGCCTTGTCCTGGGCGTCTGCGGCGGCAGCGGAGAGCTTCTCGGTTGCTTCCTCGCTGCGCTCCTTGAGCTGTTCGAGGGTGCGCTCGAGGCGGGCATGCGCGGCCTTGGTCACGGCACCGGCTTCGCGGCGTGCCTCCGGGAACCACTCGTCATCGCGCTCTTCCATGCGGGCGGCGGCGGTCTCCAGGACGGAGTAGGCCTCGCGAGCCTTTTCATCGCGGCGTTCCTTGAGGCGCTCCACCAGGGCGGAGGTGGCGCTAATTGCTGTGGACAGTGCGGTGGGGTTCATCGGGAGAGATGCTCCTTTACGTCAATGCTTGAGGCGATTGCTCGGTGGGTAACTGTTTATGGAGTGGTTGTCTGCGCCGGACGGGACACTGCACATGTGTGTCCGCGTTAGCGCTGGATACTCCCTTTCAGCGTAGTGGCGGCAGCTACGTCCTGCCACCACGGGACGAAAGTAGAGAGCGGTTCAAAGAAAATAGACAGCTTTGTACGGAACAGTGGCCTTTTTATTCACCACAGGTTTGGGCAACGGTGCAGCTGGCTGGGTTGGAAAGGTATGACCATTTCCTAAATGCTTTCGCTCAAAATGGACAGCTTGGTACGTTTTCCACCAACAGCACAGATGACCGACCACGATAACCTGCAGAGGAGGTGAGCATGTCCCCGCGACTCTCCGCATCCGCGCCACTAGACCAAATCAGCGAAGATACGCCTAAGCGACCACAGCGCACCGCTCTCTCCTTCGAGGTGATCCCACCGCGCCACGATGCGGACGCCAAAAAGATTGACCGTTTGCTCGACACGCTTGCCGCATATAACCCCGATTACATCGCCGTCACCAGCTCCCAGCGCTCCGGGTGGCTGGAGGGAACCGCGGCCTTCATTGAGAAGATTTCGCGCGATACCGCGATGCGTCCCCTGGCGCACCTGGCTTGTACTGCCGGCACGGAGGAAGAGCTCGTTGGCTGGATCGACACGCTCGTCGACGCCGGCGTGCGCGGCCTCCTCGCGCTTCGCGGCGACCTGCCCGAGGGCGGGATGCCCGAAGGCCACTTGCCGCACGCCGACTCCCTCGTCCGGCTCATCCGCCGCTGGGAATCCGCCCGCGTGGCGCGCTTGGCCGCTGGGCGCTTGGCCGTGGGCGTGGCTTGCTACCCCAACGGTCACGCCGAGTCCGCCACGGCGGACGAGGACATCGACGTTCTCCTGGCCAAGCAACGCCTCGGCGCTGACTTCGCCATCACCCAGCTCTTCTTTGACGCGGAGGATTACGTCCGCTTCGCCCAACGCGCCCGGCTGGCGGGCGTGCGCATTCCGCTCATCCCCGGGATCATGCCGATGACTAGCCGTGCTCGGGTGGAGCGAATGTGCCAGCTGTCCGGGCTGGACGGGCCACCGCAGGTGCTCGATCAGCTCGCGGCAGCGACCTCCCCCGAGGAAGAGAAAGAAATCGGGATGCAGCTTACGGCCTCCCTGGCGAAATCGGTGATGAACGCCGGCGCCGACGGGCTGCACATCTACACGCATAACAATCCAGACATTACGACTGACCTGCTACATCGAATTGGAGTTACCCCATGACCGCACCATTTCCCAAGGCAACGATTGAGGGCTATCCCCGCGTAGGTGCCCATCGTGAGCTTAAGCGCGCGCTGGAGTCCTACTGGTCCGGCAAGATTGATGCCGAGACCTTCGAATCCGCCGCGCACTCCCTGCGCCTCGATACCTACGCCCGCCTCAAGGAGCTGGGTCTCACTGAGGATTACGCCATCCCGGCGGACGTTGCGTACTACGACCACGTCCTCGAGACCGCGCTGACCGTGGGCGCTGCCCAGGGCGAGAGCCTCGATGACGAATTCACCTTGGCCCGCGGCAACAAGGACACCGCGCCGCTGGAGATGACCAAGTGGTTCGACACCAACTACCACTACATCGTCCCTGAAATCAGCGATGACCAGACCTTTAGTGCCCGCCCCCAGCGCGTGCTCAAGATCGTCGAGGAGGCTCGCGCCGCAGGCCACACCGTGCGCCCGGTCCTCGTTGGCCCCGTGACCCTGCTGGCCCTGTCCAAGCAGGCCGAGGGCGCCACCAAGCAGCCGCTCGACCGCCTCGATGAGTTCGTGGACTCCTACCTCACCGTGCTGGAGCAGCTTGCCGACGCCAACGTGGAGTGGCTCCAGCTCGTTGAGCCGGCCCTGGTCGCTGACCTCGCCGCGGCTGACGACGCCACCCTCGCCGCCGCGCTCAAGAGCGCTTATGGCCGCATCCTTAGCGCGGAGAAGCGCCCGCAGGTCTACCTGACCACGCCCTATGGTTCCCTCAATGCTGGCCTTGACGTCATCGCTGAGCTCAAGCCGGAAGCGGTCCAGGTGGATCTCTCGGTGGGCACCTTGGCGCTGGACAATTCCTACCTCGAGCGCGTCGCTAAGCTTGCCGAAGCCACCCACCTCGCCGCCGGCCTCGTCGACGGCCGCAACGTCTGGGCCGCCAACCTGCGCGACCTGCGCGAAAAGCTCGAGACCCTGGGCGAAGGCGTCACCGTAACCACCTCCGTGTCCCTGCAGCACGTCCCGCACACCGTCGAGGCGGAGACCTCCCTGCCGGTCGACGTTGCCACCTGGTTCGCCTTCGCCGACGAGAAGGTCCGCGAGGTCGTCGCACTCGCCGCCGGCCCGCTCGACGCCCCGGAGGCATACGCGCAGGCCGACCGCGCCGTGCGCACCCGCGCCGAGTCCTCCCGCATCCACAACCAGGCCGTGCAGGAGCGCACCGCGCAGCTGCCGGAGGGCCAGGTCCAGCGCCAGCCGGAGTTCGCTGAGCGCAACAAGGCACAGGAGGCCCTCGGCCTGCCGCAGCTGCCGACCACCACCATCGGTTCCTTCCCACAGACCTCTGAGATCCGCGCCGCCCGCGCCGCGCACCGCAAGGGTGAGCTCTCCGACGCCGACTACACCGAGGCCCTGCGCAACGAGGTGAAGTCCGTCATCGAGCTCCAGGAGCGCCTAGGCCTTGATGTCCTGGTCCACGGCGAGCCGGAGCGCAACGACATGGTGCAGTACTTCGCCGAGCTTCTCGACGGCTTCGTCGTCACCGAGAACGGCTGGGTCCAGTCCTACGGCTCCCGCTGCACCCGTCCGCCGATCGTGGTTGGTGACATCTCCCGCCCGAAGGCTATGACCACCGAGTGGGCGAAGTTCGCGCAGTCCCTGTCCGAGAAGCACGTCAAGGGCATGCTCACCGGCCCGGTGACCATTCTGGCCTGGTCCTTCGTGCGCGATGACGTCCAGCAGTCCGTCTCCGCCGACCAGCTCGGCGTGGCGCTGGCCGACGAAGTCCGCGACCTCGAAGAGGCCGGCATCGACATCATCCAGATCGATGAGCCCGCCCTGCGTGAGCTGTTGCCGCTGCGCGAGAAGGACCGCAAGGCCTACCTCGACTGGGCCGTGCGCTCCTTCCGAGTGGTTTCCTTGCAGGCGAAGCCTGAAACCCAGATCCACACGCACCTCTGCTACTCGGAGTTCGGCCAGATCATTGACGCCGTCGCCGGCCTCGACGCCGACGTCACCTCCATCGAAGCTGCCCGCTCCCGCATGGAGCTGCTCGAGGATATCGATGAGAAGTTCCACTCCGAGATTGGCCCGGGCATCTACGACATCCACTCCCCGCGCATCCCGTCCGTGGCGGAGATGGCCGAGCTTATCCGCGCGGCACTCAAGAACGTGCCGGTCGAGCGCCTGTGGGTCAACCCGGACTGCGGCCTGAAGACCCGCGGCTACGAGGAGACCGAGGCCTCCCTGCGCAACCTGGTCCTCGCCCGTGACGAGGTCCGCGCCAGCCTCTAGGGGTTTAAATCTTTGGATTTAAACCTTTTAAAAGTGGTCCATCGCCGTCAGCTCACTGAGCGCGGCGATGTCTCCGTTTCCGGCCCTATCGAAGTGCAGTGCCTTGAGCCCCGCTGCACGTGCACCCTCGACGTCATTAGCCACCGAATCACCAATCATGAGCGTGGAGCCAGGCTCTACCTCTAGGCGCCGACAAGCCTCGAGGTAGGCCTCTCGGTGCGGTTTTGGCTTAGCCATTTCCACGGTGGGAAAGAGCTCAACGCCTGGCAGGTCGAGCCCGCCCGCCCGTAGTTTTGCCTCCTGCATGTCCCGCGCACCGTTCGTCAGAATGCCGACCTTGAGGCCCAGGGATAGGACGTGCTGGAGGGCGGGGAGGGCGTCGCCAAGCGCCTGCCAGTGCTTTTCATACGCGGCCAAATACTTGGCATATTCCGCCAGCGCCTCCTGCTCCGTCATCTCTGGACGGCCCAAGAATTCGCGGCAGCGCTCCACGCGCTGGCCCTGGTGGGTGACCTCGCCGCGCTCGTAGGCGGCGAACCACTTGCGCTCGATCTCCGCGAAGCGCTCATGGTGCCCGCCCGGCAGCCACTCCTCGACGGCCGCATGCATCGCGGCGGTGTGGTCCATGAGGGTGTCATCGAGATCGAAGAGAACGGCGCGAATCATGCTTGCAACCCTACGCAGATCGCTGACAGCGTCGCGGCGGAACAACGAAATGGTGGAAATTTCCATACAATGGCTGGCATGACTCAGAAGACCGCAACTGCAACGATGCACACCAACTACGGTGACATTGTTATCGACCTGTTCGGTAACCACGCACCGGTAACCGTTGAGAACTTCATCGGCCTGGCTAAGGGCGAGAAGGACTACACCACCCAGAACGCCAAGGGCGAGCAGTCCGGCCCGTTCTACGATGGCGCTATTTTCCACCGCGTCATCGACCAGTTCATGATCCAGGGCGGCGACCCGACCGGCACCGGCCGTGGCGGCCCCGGCTACCAGTTCCAGGATGAGTTCCACCCGGAGCTGCAGTTTGACCGCCCGTTCCTGCTGGCCATGGCGAATGCCGGCCCGGGCACCAACGGCTCCCAATTCTTCATCACCGTGGCGCCGACCCCGCACCTGAACAACCACCACACCATCTTCGGTGAGGTCACCGACGCGGCTTCCCAGGAAGTCGTGTCCAAGATTGCGAAGGTCTCCACCGACCGCATGGACCGTCCGGCTGAGGACGTTGTCATCGAGTCCATCGAGATCGCCTAAGCGTTCTTAGCTTTTCATCTGAGCCCGCTGCCACGTGATGTGGTGGCGGGCTCGTTGTTTTAGGAGTCTGCGTGAAGAACTATCTGAAATCAGCACCGGCCACCCTGGTGCTTATGGTGCTGTGCATCGGTGCCTGGTGTGCCGCGGCCATTCAAGGCTCATCCCTCTCCGCGCCCTACTATCGCAGCATGCTGGCCCAAGACTGGACGCTGTGGGGCCCTGAAGTGTCCGAGCACCCCACAACTGTCATTACCGCGGGCTTTATGCACCTCGACGCCGGGCACCTCTTGGTCAACATGGTGATGCTGTTCTTTGTGGGTAGGGAAGTAGAACGCGCCCTGGGCAGCGCGCTGTACGTGGCGGCCTATCTCATCTCCATTGTTGGCTCTTCCGCCGCAGTGCTGTGGATGGATTTCGGCACACCCACGGTGGGCGCCTCCGGTGCCCTCTTTGCGCTCATGGGACTACTCATCGGCGTGTACCGCAGTCGCGGTTTAGACCTGCGCGCGCCCATCGTCTTGGTCGTAGCAAACGTTGTCTACAGCTTTGTGGCGGAGAACGTCTCCGTGTGGGGGCACTTGGGCGGTTTGCTCACAGGACTGCTGTTGGCGCCATTCCTCTTTCGCCAACGTGCGTGGCTGCGTTGGCTGGGGATTTGGATTATCGGGGTGATAGCTGCTGTTGCAGCGGCGCTGCGAGCTGGGCTTTGGGGATAACTCGGGCGTGTTATCCACCAAAACCTCTGTGCGAAAGAATTCCACATAAGTTATCCACATTGTGGATAACTACATTTTTGTAATTTACCGAACGTGTGGGCCAAGATAACCGCAGATCAGCAGCGTATTAGGTTGTGTTCGAAGTTTTTGTGCGGGCTGTGGGAAGCGTGAAAACACTTATCCACAGGGTGTGGAGAAAGGCTGTGGAATTCGTTCTCCACAGAGTTATCCCCACCCTGTGGATAACTTTGTACCCAAGGTGTTAACAGTGCTCCGGCTGCGAGGTGGTGTTGGGAACTGCGCCCCCTCGTTAGCTCACCACTCCTGCGCGAAAGGCCCAGATCACGAGCTGTACTCGCGAACTAGCTCCAACTTTGGCCATCGCAGATGACAAATGAGTCTTGACCGTAGAGGGCTCCAAATACAGCTCGCGCCCGATTTCGATGTTGGTCAATCCTTTGCCCAGGGCCCGTACGCAATCGAGTTCGCGCGGCGTGAGTAGGGCTGAATCTACCGTGGCCCGCGCTTTCCGCCGACCAAATTCCGCAATCACCCTTTTAGTAACCGCAGCGTCGACCATGCCTTCACCTGAGGCCGCGTGTTTGACGCCTTGGATGAGGTCGATCATTGGGGAGTCTTTCAGCATGACGCCACAGGCACCGGCTTCGAGGGCACCAAAGACGTATTCGTCTAGGTCAAAGGTGGTGATCACGATGACTGCTGGGGGATTGTCTTGCTTGTTAATCTCCGTGGTTGCATAGATCCCGTCCCCGTCAGGCATGCGGATATCGAGGCACACCACATCAATGTCGCGAGCCTTTGCAGCTGCTATCGCCTCATTCCCGGAAGCTGCCTCAGCCACAACTTTGATCTCACCGGTGGCCTCGAAGATTGCCTTTAATCCCTGTCTGATCAGAGGTTGGTCATCAACTAACAAGACTCGAATCATGGCTTCCTCCAGGTAATGAGCACCAGCCAACCATCTTCGGTAGGTTCATTGAAAGCGGTTGCACCGACAGCTCGGGCGCGCTCTTGGATGCTGATGGTGCCACGGCCCGTGGGGCTATGTGTGAAAGTGCCGCGGGTGATTATCCGCAGTTCATCATCGCTCAGCATGACATCAACAGGCGCGCCTGTTGCATGCTTGCGGGCATTTGTCAGAGCTTCTTGGGTGATTCGATAAGCCGCGATCAACTCGCCCTCCGACAAGTGGGAGGTGTCCGAAAACGTTACTGCCTGCCCTAGAGCGCGAACCTCCGAAATTAGCGCAGACAGATTTGTCGGCTGAGGGATGCGGTGTATTTCGGCATCGGAAACCGAAAGCTTGCTAACGGTCGCGCGGACATCCTGGAGTGCCTTCGTCGTCGACGAGGTCACGTGTTGGAGATGCTCTTTGGCAGCGGTGGGGTTGACATCGATGCATGCCTGTGCGGCTTGAGCTTGGATGGCGATGGCTGAGAGGTGATGGGCGGTGGTGTCGTGAAGCTCCCGCGCAATGCGGGCGCGCTCTTCGACAATGGCGTTTTCCTCAGCGAGTTCTGCTTGGCGGGCGAGGGATGCGGTGAGCTCACGGTTATTGCGGACAGCGAGTCCAATAGCAAAGAACACTATGAGGGGGAGCAGCCAGCCCAAGGCTGTGAGCAGAGTAAAAAGCGGAGGCTCGATTCCTCCCAGCGGTGGCATGGCAATGGCGCGGAGGGTGCCGACAATGAGACCCGAGATAATGAGGGAAATAGAGTCGCGAGTTTTTGACTTCGTGTGCAGCGCTAGCGAAAACGCAGCCACCGAGGCAGCGATACCGTTGTAGCCGAGGCTGTGGTCTGCGGTGACGAGACAGTAGAGGGACCACAGAAGCTCAGTAGCAGAAATCCCGAGTAGAACGCTTAAGGGAAATTTACGGCGCCAAAGCAGGAGGATGCCTTTGGTAATGATGGCAACAAGAATCAGCCAGAACTGCGCTGGAGACAATGCGGTATTGAAGGGGGTTGGTTCCATCGAGCTAGCCACTAGGAACCCAACGAGGTCAAGGGATAGAACGATGACAGCGAGAGCGATGTCTCTGGCTGAAAGGCGATTCATGAAGTCCATGTTAAAGATTTGCCCTGTAAAAGCGGGTGAGCCCAAGTCCCATGCTCACAACCGACCAGCCGGCAAGTACAGCAATACCTACCCATGGATTCATAGTCTGCGTTGCCCCCTGTCCACCAGCAATTGACACAGCAGAAGAAGGAAGCCAACTGTAAAGATACGGTTCCCACCCGGCCATGACGCCGATAGTTCCTAAGATCACTCCTGCCATCAACACTGCGACAATAACGCCGATGGCTGGACCGATCCTCCGTATGGCTAATACGACACCGATGATCGCGAGGGTCAGTAGTAGCACGGCCAAGCTGCCTCGCAGCCACACGACAGCGACATTAGAAGCAGAAGCAACCAGAGAAACATCATTCATCGGAGCCGCAACTAGTGCGATCAGTGAGTTAAGAACGCACGCTGCCACGCATACTAGGAGGACGGTAATAAGTACAGCCGCGATCAAAGAACGCACCCATTTCATACGCGAACCAGCGCCAACCACCTTCCACACCACTGCACCACTGGAAAATGGGTAGCTAGCTGCAGTGATTGTGAGTGCAACAATGGCGATGAGGAAGATTGAAATGCCTGTGGACTGGCCAGAACCTGTGATATCGAGGGCGGCCAATTGGAAACTGGACGTCGTGGGGTCGGAGCCGTCGATAAGCGCCTGTACTTGTTGGCCTGTTGGACTGTCACCGACTTGTGGCGGGTCAATTTTCAAAAGGAACGGAAGTGCCCACTGCAGGACAGCGCTGATGCCCGCCATCATAACTGCGAGTATGGCGACGATCAGCACGTTCGGGAGGTGGCGAAGGGTATAAAACTCGGATTTCATGTCTAGCCTTTCGTAGCGTGGGCGAAGTAGGTGGCTTCAAGGTCAGGGATTTCACTGAGAACGCCTGTGAATGTGGTGTGACCACGAGAAATGATGACTACGTCGTGGGCGATTGCGGCCGCTTCAGCCAGATGATGGGTTGCCATGATAATTGCCTTCCCACGGGAAGCTTCCGCACACAAGACTTCGCCCAGCCAACGAATGCCGTCAGGATCAAGACCAGAGGACGGTTCGTCCAAGATGATGATGTCGGGATCTTGTAACAGAGCTCCCGCTAGCGCTATACGCCGTTTCATGCCTAACGAGTAAGTTTTGAGCTGCCGGTCGCAGCGGTGCGACATATCGACAAGCTCTAAAACCTCTTGCACTCGATACTTATCGACGCCATATAGCCTCGCCATTGCTTGAAGATGCTGACGCCCAGTGAGACTGGTAACGAGGCCGCCATCGTCGAGGAGCAGCCCGATGGTGCCATTGATGTGCTTCGTTCCGGTGGCTTTCACCAAGCCGAGGGCAGCCCGGAGCGTGGTGGATTTGCCGGCGCCGTTTGGACCAAGCAAAGCGATGATCCGTCCGGGCGATGCCGTGAGGTTCGCGCCGTGGACAACCTCATGTCCGGCGAAGGAGACGGTGATGTCTCGAGCAGTGAATACGGTGTTCATACCTCTGACGATATTGATCAGGGGCATGAGAAACATCGCCTAAGCAGGCAATCTTTTGCCTCCGCCATTTGGGGGAGAAGCCCGTTAATCGAGCAGAGTTGAGTCGGGCCTAAGAGCCAGCGCCGCCCAGAATCTTGGCCACCAGGTTCAGGCGCGTGCTGGCGCCGAAGATGGTGATGAGGCGTGAGACATGCTTCTTCACGGCGGATTCGGAATAGTGGGTGGCGGCAGCGATCTCAGAATTGGAGTTGCCGGCGAGGAGGAGTTTGAGGACGGCAATTTCGGCGTCGTGAAGCTCGTGGCTCTCAATGGCGGCGGCGACGGGATCGCGTGGGGTGGCGGGTTCCCCAATGTAGTCCACCAAACGGTGCATGGCGGCGGGTGCCACGACGGTGCCGCCCTCCACGGCGGCGCGGACCGCTTCGATGATGGAGCGCGGGCGCTGGTTCTTCAAGATATAGCCCGCGCCGCCCGCCCGCAGGATCTTCAGCATCGTGTCATCCGAGTCGAAGGCGGTGACGGCCAAAAACGTCGGTGGATTTGGCGCGGAGTTAAGGTGCTTGAGCAGCGTAATGCCGTCCATGTGCGGCATGTGAATATCGGCGAGGACGAGGTCCGGCTTGGCTTCTTCAAGCTGGGCTAAGCAATCGGCGCCGTTAGTTGCCTCACCGACCACCGTGATGTCCTCGGTGGTCTGGAAGTAGACGCGGAGCGTCGAGCGAACGAGCTCATCATCATCAACGAGGAAAACCCGAATGCTCATGGGAACAGTTTAGCCGCACCACCAGAGCTGGGGGCTGTTGGAGCAACGGAAGTGGTCAGCGAATTCGCCCGCGAAAGACTTGTAGAAGGTGAATCCGGTGGACTCAGTGTTCTCAGTAGCGGTGTCAACGGTGGTGTCAGCAGGAGCCTCAGCGGCGCTGGCGATTGGTGCGGAAAACAGCGCGAGTGCTGCGGCGGCAACGGCGAGGGAAGTACGCATGTCAAACCTTTTTAAATTTAAGAAACGGCGGACTACCGGGAAAGCTTACTATATTTTTCTGAGGCTGGCGGTGGGAAGAGAAAGGCGTGTGACCCAGTGCTCGCCTTCTTTGCCGCTGCCGAAGCTGCCGTGCATTCGACGAACGCGGCGGGCGATTTCACCCAAGCCCAGATTCGTCGTCATGTATTGGCGTGATTGCTGAGCCGCAATCACGGAAGTGATCACCACGTCGATGGTCTTGGAGGTGCTTGTTGCCTCGATGCTTACACGGGATTCAGGGCGAGCGTACTTGAGGATGTTGATGGCGAGCTCAGAGAACACGAGCGATAGCTTTTCCGGCAGTGCAAGCTGGCCATTCTTGCCCACTGTTATCTGCGGTTCGCACTGAAAACCATGACTGCTCAGGAAGCTGACCATAGTGTCGAGGTCTTCCTCCAAGGACTTGACCCCCTTCGTCACGCTTTCGTTCTTCATCACGCGCAATAGATCGCGCACCTCGCCCATGGCGCGGCGGGCGTCGTCAGCAATTGCCTCTGCGGAGTCGGCCGCTGAGGGATCCGTTTGGGTCAGCGCTAGGGTCTCAGAACGCATAACCACGGAGGTTAAGGTCGCGGCTACCGAATCATGGAGGGCTGTCATAAGCGCCTCGCGCTCTTCTGCGGCGCGTTGCTCAGCGGCAAGACGCTGGTCCCAGGTCCTGCGCAGTACGGCCCCAATGACGATGGCCACCGCATACAAGACGAGCGGTATCGACAGGCTTAACGGATCGAAAACAGGCAGATAGTTTATCGAAGGATCCGTCGTGACGATGTAGGTGTACGCCACCGCTGGGGGAACCGCCCACAGCCAGCGCGTGCGAAACGCCACGATGCCGACGATGACGGGGCTCCACGCCAGGAGCAGGAATGACCGCCAATCGGAAAACCACATCGCCAGCGCAAAAAGCGCACCGTACCCGCAGGCCGCCACGCGTGGGTAGCGGACGGCCAGCGGCGTCAGGGTGACGCCGAGGCCAGCGAGGACGAGTGCGCCGGGGGTGAGGAAGTTTTTATCCACCGTGACGGTGAGCATCACCAAAATGATGCAGCCGACGCCGGCGATGCTATAGAATTTCGAGGAGTTCATCGGCGGCGCTGAAAGCTAACGCCAACCCATCGTCATCAGGAGACCGATGATGGCCAAGCCGAAGCCGATGCCGTAGTTCCACGGCCCCAGTGCCTGCATGAACGGAATGGACTCGCCCGCCAGGTAGTTCACCACGAGCCAGAGCAGGCCGATGAGCATGAGGCCCAGCATGATGGCGATGTACCACTTCGGGGTGCCCTCAGAGTTGATCTTGACCGGGGTGCGGTTAGTAGCAGAGCTGGAGGACTGCGGGAGTGCGGAGCCCTCCGTCGTGATCTTGGACTTTGGCATTATTACACCTTCACGAAGAATAGGGGTGGTTAATCTGTGGGATACCTTAGCAGCTGCGGTACTGAGAGCTACTGCGGCAGCAACGCTGCCGGGTCAAACTCCCAGAAACGGACCTGGATGGTCTGATCCTTGCGGATGACATCGCCGCGGCTTGCCGACGCCCACCCAATCTTGTTGCTGTCGATCGGGTTCGACGTCGGGATGCGCTCGCCTACCTCCAAGGAGCCGGACCAGCCCTTGGCGCGCAGCGCGGATTCAGCTTCCTGCTGCGTGGAGTGCACAAGCTCCGGTGCCTGGATGAGCATCGCGTTAGAGACCTCCAGCGTAACAGGGCTGCCCTTCGGAAGCTTTTGGCCCTTCTCGACGACCTTGAGCACCTGGTTTTCCGGCAGCTCAGAATCCACCGAATTCACGGTGACATCAAAGTCCATGGAGGACAGCATCTCAACCGCGCGATCGCGGTCCATGCCGCTGACGTCCGGAACGCTGACTTCCTTCTGGCCCTTGGACACCGTTATGCGGACCTTCGAACCCTTGGACAGCTGCGCGCCGCCCGCTGGGTTCTGGGAAATGATCTCGCCCGCGGGGGCTTCATCATTCACCTGCTCCACGTCGCTATTCAGCTCCAGGCCGGCTTCCTCCAGCGCAGTGGTGGCTTCATCCAGCTTCATGCCGGTGAGGTCTGGGACCTCGGTGACTTCCTTGCCGGAAGACACAGTCAACGTGACTGACGAATTCTTCTGCAGCTCCGAACCTTCCGCCGGGTTGACCCGGATAACCTTGCCACGCGGCACATCGGGGCTGGGCTCTTCGTTGACGGTTACCAACAAGCCAAGCTTCTCCAGCTCCGCCACCACTTCATTGCGTGGGCGGTTGGCCACCTTCGGGATCGTGACCATGCCAGAGCGTTTGGCCGCCTCGTGCTGCGCCTGTTCGCGCTCGCGGGCCTCCTGGCGGGAGCTGTCCCAGAAATCCCAGGCAAAATAGCCAATGATGGCCACGAGGGAGGCGGCGAGCAACGCCGCCAGCCACTTGAGACCGGATCCAGATTCCTCATCGTCGGAGGGGCGGGTGGAGGCCACCGGCGCGCGGTGTTGCGCGGACACGGGTGCCACCATCGTGGTGGGGTGATCCTCGTCGTTGACGTGAGAGCGCGCCGCTTCGGGCAGCTGGCCCTGGGATAAGCGTTCGAGGTCATCGCCCATCTCCCACGCGGACTGGTAGCGGTCCGCTGGGTGCTTGGCCATCGCCGTGAGCACAACGGCGTCAACGCCGAGTCGCTGCCGTTCCGTGAGGTCCGCAGTGATGAAGTCCGACGGCGGTGTTGGTTCCTCTTGCACGTGCTGATAGGCCACCGCAAACGGTGTCTCACCTTCAAAGGGAGTGCGCCCGGTGACCGTTTCATACATGACGCAGCCCAGGGCGTAGACGTCGGAGCGGGCGTCGGCAGGCTTGCCCCGCGCTTGTTCCGGGGAAAGATACTGCGCGGTGCCGATGACGGCGGAGGTCTGCGTCATCGCGGACGTGGAATCATCCAGCGCGCGGGCGATGCCGAAGTCCATGACCTTCACCTGGCCGGTGTTGGTGAGCATGATGTTGGCCGGCTTGATGTCGCGGTGGATGATGCCTGCCTCGTGGGAAGACTGAAGGGCATCCGCTACCGGCTTCAGCACGCGCGCGGCTTCTTCCACCGGCATGGGGCCATCCTCACGGACAATGTCGCGCAGGGTGCGCCCCTGCACGTATTCCATGACGATGTAGGGCACCATCAGGCCGTCGATGTCTTTTTCACCCGTGTCGAAGACAGCGACGATGTTCGGGTGGTTGAGCTTGCCGGAGTTCTGGGCCTCGCGGCGGAAGCGCTCACGGAAATTAACATCGCGCGCCATGTCGGGGCGCAGCATCTTGATGGCAACGGTGCGCCCCAAGACGGTGTCCTCGGCCTCGTAGACCTCGGACATACCGCCGGTGCCGATGGACTGGCGGAGGTGGTACCGATCACTGACCATGGTGGGTTACTGGCCTCCCTGTAGTGCGGATTCTTCGGTGGGGTTGTTCTGTGAGTCTAGTTCGGGCTCGAGCGTTGGGCTGTCATTGACCTGTGGCTGCGTCTCCTCCACGGGGAGGGTGGGCAGTTCCTCATGGGTCGTGTGGTGTGTGGTCACGGAAGGGGAAGGGATGACAGAGTGCGTCGTTGTGACGGTGACTTGAGTAGGTTCCTCTTCCACGGTGGTGATCTCGACGGTCTCGGGGCTTTCCGGTTCCTCTTCCACCGTCGTCTCTGGCTCTACCGTTTCGGTCACGATGACCTCGGTGGGCGGAGGCGGCGGAGTTGGAGAGGTGTTACCCCACAGCCTATAGGCCATGAAGCCAATAGCCACGAGGGCGGCGATGGCCACGGCGATGAGCAGCCCAGTGCCGAAGCCCCCCTGCTTGGCAGGGCGCTCTTCAGACTGCGGTGTGGAAACGGCCGGACGCACCGTGGTGGGGTGCGCCATGTTGGCCAGCATCTCCGTGGAGGCGGAAGGCGAGGGTTCGGCTGCGATAGGCGCGAGCGCCGCGGACTTCGGCTGAGGCGGGCGCTGGCCTTGGCGCACGGCAGCAATCGCGTTGGTGAACTCGTTGCCGTCGGCGAAGCGGGTGCCCGGGTCCTTGCGCAGGGCCATGCCGATCAGTTCACGGGTGGGCGCGCTAATCGACGTCGACAAGGGCTCCGGCGCCTGACTGATGTGCGCCAGCGCCACCGATACCGAGGAATCGCCGCTGAAGGGGCGCTTACCAGCCAGCATTTCATAGCCCACGACGCCGAGCGAATAGACGTCAGAGGTCGGGCCGACTTCATATCCCTGGGCTTGCTCGGGGGAGACGTATTGGGCGGTGCCGACGACCATTCCCGTGCGGGTCAGCGGCACCGCGGCGGCGGCCTTGGCGATACCAAAATCGGTGATCTTGACTTGCCCATTTTGGGTAATCATGAGGTTGCCGGGCTTGATATCGCGGTGCACGAGGCCCATGTGGTGGATCACGGAGAGGCCGTGGGAGGCCTGCTCCATGACGTCGAGGGCCAGCGTTTCCGGCAGTGCGCCTTCGCGGGCTAAGAGATCCGCCAGGGATTCTCCGCGAATGTACTCCAAGGCCATGTAGCAGAAGATGCGGCCGTTATCCTCGAGCTCCCGGTAGTCGTACGTAGCTACGACGTTTTCGGAATCGATGGATTCTGCGGCCTTGGCCTCGTTGCGGAAGCGCGAGAGGAACTCGTTGTTATCGGAGAACTCTGGGCGCAGGACCTTGAGGGCGACCTCGCGGTCATTGCGGACGTCGTCCGCCAGCCACACCGTGGACATGCCGCCGTGGCCGACTATCCACTGCAGCTGGTAGTCCTCGCCGATGAGTGCTTGTAGGTGTTCCTTATTATCAGCGCTGTTCACTACTGCTCACCTCCGTATGCGCGCAGGATGGCGCGGCCGATGGGCGCGGAGACTTGGCCGCCGTAGGCATTCTGGCCTAGGTGCCCGCCGTCCTTGACCACGACGCCTACCGCGATGTCCTTGTCCGGATCGAAAGCCACGTACCACGCGTGCGGGGCAAGGCCCTCGCCGTGCTCGGCGGTACCGGTTTTCGAGGCGAAACCGTTCCCGTCATAGCCATAGGTGCTGTGCTCGGAGGCAAACATGAGGTCCTTGATGGTGTTGGCCGTCTCTTCGCTGACGGCTTCGGCAGCCTGGCGTGGCTGGGTGGAGCGCAGCTCATTCATCTGGGCATCGGTGATGCGGTTGATCAGGTAAGGCTCCATGCGCTTGCCCTGGTTAGCGATGGTCCCGGCCATGATAGCCGCCTGCAGGGCGGACATGGTCACGTCGCGCTGGCCGATGGAGGATTGGGCGACTTGGGCGCCGTCGCCAAGCTCGCCCAGCGCACCAGCGGAAGTCTCCACACCGAGCGAGTACTTCTCACCCACGCCGAAGCCCTCCGCATACTTGCGCAACTCATCGGCGCCGATGCTCTCTGACATCTGCGCAAAAGCCGTGTTGCAGGACAGCGCGAAGGCCGTATGTAGGGTGACGCTCTCTGCGCCGCCGCAGGCTCGGTTGCCGTCGTTGGTCAGCTCCGTGACGGAATCGGGCAGCGTGATGGAGGCGGCGCCGGTCAACGTGGAGTTCGGGTTGAAACCGTTATTGAGGCCGGCGGCGGTGGTGATGATCTTAAAAATCGAGCCCGGGGGCAGGGTGTCCTGCGCAGCGTGGTTAACCAGCGGCGTGCCTTCTTGATTCTGCAACTGTTCCCACCGTTCGCTGGCGTTGTCACCGAGCAGGTCGGAGACGTTGAAACTAGGGGTGGAGGCCATGGCCAGAATCTTGCCCGTCGAGGGCTGGATGGCCACGGCTGCGCCGTTATAGCCGGGCCCGGCTAGCTGGTCGTAGGCGGCTTGCTGCAGTGCGGGATCGATGGTGACCTCGACGTTCGCTCCCATCTGGGGTTTTCCGGAGAGCGTGTCGAGCCAATTGCGCGCCAGCAGCGAATCATCCTTGCCGTTGAGGATGTCATTCTGGGATGCCTCCAGCTGGGAGGCGCCGAAGCGCTCCGAAAGGTAGCCGGTGATGTTGGCGAAGGCGGGGGAATCGGCAGGGTAGGAGCGGGAGTAGTTTCCCTCGGCGTCGGCAGTGGACTGCGCTAAAACCGTGTCGCCAGCGAAAATCTGGCCGCGCGGGGTCGTGCGCATCTCCAAGAAACCGCGAACGTTCTTGGGGTTATGGGCGTATTTGTCGTCGGAGAACGCCTGGATCACGGTGAGGTTCACCAGGAGCACGGCGGTAAGGATGAGGGCAAAGAGGGAAACGAGGCGGATCGATCTGTTCATCGGCTTGCCTCCTGGACGGCTGGGAATAGGGACGTGTCAGTGGGCGCGTTCGAGGTCTGCTCGCGCGCCGGGCGGCGCGCCGCATTGGAGATTCTCAGAAGGATGGCCAGCAGCATGTAATTGGCCATGAGCGAAGAACCACCCGCGGACATGAAAGGCGTGGTCAGACCAGTCATGGGCAGCAGCGCGGAGATGCCGCCGGTGACGACGAAGACTTGCACGGCCAAGGTGAGCGCGAGGCCAGAGGCGACCAGTTTGCCATAGGTATCGCGGCAGGTCAGCGCGGTACGGAATCCGCGCGAGACCAGCATGGCAAAGAGAATGAGCACGGCGGCGAGGCCGATGAGGCCGAATTCCTCACCAATCCCGGCCAGGATGAAGTCCGAGTGCGCTACCGGAACCATGTCCGGGTGGCCCTGGCCCAAGCCGGATCCGGTAATGCCGCCGGAGGACATACCGAACAGAGCTTGGGAAAGCTGGTAGCCGGTGGAGTCATAATTGCCCAACGGATCCAAGAAGTTGGAGAAGCGCTGCTGGATCTTGTCCGAAACCTGGTAGATGCTGAAGCCACCGACCCCCACGAGGATGACGCCGATGAGCAACCAGCTCACGCGGTTGGTAGCCATAAAGAGCATGCCGAGCACGGTGCTAAACAGCAGCAGGGCGGGACCGAAGTCATTGGAAATGCCCATGATGATAATCGCGATGCCCCAGATCACCAGGATGGGAGCCAGATCTCGCAGGCGTGGCAGAGAAATGCCGAGGAACTTGTAGCCGGCCACCGTGAACAGCGAGCGCTTCTGGGTAAGCAGCATGGCGAAGAACAGGATCAGCAAGATCTTGGAGAACTCGCCCGGCTGGATAGAAAATGGCCCCAGCCACAGCCAGATGCGAGCGTCCACGCCCGGCGGTTGCGGCCACACGAGGGGCAAGGCGAGAAGGATCAGGCCGAGCGCGCCCAAGATATAGGAGTACCTGGTCAGTGAGCGGTGATCGCGTAGGAGAATGAGCACCAGCGCGAAGAGGATGAGGCCGACGATGGTCCACATCACCTGTCGCACCGCCAGCCCGCCGCCATTCGCCAGGTCGAGGCGCTTCAACAGAATGAGCCCGGTGCCGTTGAGCACCGCGACGATGGGAAGCATGAGCTGATCCGCGTAGGGCGCGAGGAAGCAGAGCACCAAGTGAGCGACGGCGAAGACGCCGATGAATCCACCGATGAGGTAGAGGACATCGAGGGTCAGCACGTTGCCCTGCGACAACTCGAGGCTGACCAGGGTGATGGCGAAGACCACGGTGGCGAGCACGAGCAGGCCGAACTCGGTGCCGCGGGAAAAGAACTTACTCATCTACTTCACCTCCCGGCAGTTTCCTTTGGATTCGCTCTTGGCATCTTTGTTTTTCTCGTCCTTCGACGCCTTCGGGCAGGGCTTGAGCGCCTTGTCCGAGAGCTGCGAAAGCTGTGTTTGCACCTCGTCATAGGAGCCGGAGGGCAGGTTGCCCACGGCAGCGCGTTCGGATTCGGGCAAATCCTTCAGCGCGAACGGTGCGAAATCACCGTCGCAGGCGCCGTGCCCCAGCTTGAGCGCATTGTCCTTGTTTAGGCACGCATTCTGATACGTGTGGTGTAGCGGGCGGCCGAAGATCTCATAGTCCGCGCCTTCTTGGATGGTGAGGACGCCTTCTTCATCGGCGGTCACGTAGTAGTTGCTGCCCAGGTAACTTTTCATCCAGAGGCCGCCGCTGATGACCAGCACGATGATGATGGCAAGGCACGCAATGACCTTCCACCCAATCCGGCTTCGCTGTGGCCGCCGCTGTGGTTCGTCCTGGGGCTTCTCCTCAGCGGCCTGCGCTTTTGGGGGCGAGATTAGCTTCGCGGCGCGGCTCGCGGAAGAATCGGGGTGCGTTGGTTCCGGGACGACGCCTTGGACGGCACCGACGGTGATTGGGGCTACGTCATCGCCCTCACCGTCCACGACCTCCGCCACCACGATGGTGACGTTGTCCGGGCCGCCGGAGCGCAGCGCTAGATCCCGCAGGGTGGTGGCGGCCTCTTCGACCGTGCCCTGCTTCAGAGCTTGCTCGATGGTAGAGGCCGTCACCGGATCCGACAGGCCGTCCGAACACAGCAGGAGGCGGTCGCCCGGTTCAGCATCGAGCGTAAAGAGCGTCGGCTCCACGGGCCGGCCGGTATAGGCCTTGAGGATCAGTGACTTCTGCGGGTGGGAGGAGACATCTGCCGGATCGAGCTTGCCCTCATCGACGAGGGACTGCACGTAGGTGTCATCCTTGGTGATCTGGGTCAGCTTGCCCTCGCGTAGCCGGTAGCCGCGGGAATCACCCACGTGGCACACGCCGAATTCGGATCCGTTAAAGAGCAGGGCGGTTAGCGTGGTGCCCATGCCCTCGGTCTCCGGGTGCTCGTCCACGTGCTCGCGGATCGCCGCATTGGCGTCCTCTGCTGCGGCCCCAAGGAGCGCCAGCATGTCATTATCGCCTGGATCGCGCTCGAGGGAGGCCATGTGCTCCACCATGGTGGTGGAAGCAACCTCGCCGGCTGCGTGGCCTCCCATGCCGTCGGCCAACATCAGCAGGTGCGGGCCCGCGTGGGCGGAGTCCTCGTTGTTTTCGCGGACCAGTCCGCGGTCCGTCACTGCAGTAAAAGTCAGGCTTAAAGTCATGCCATCAACCTCACGGTCGTTCGGCCAAGTTTGATATCGGAGCCGACTCCGACTCGTTCTGGCTGGTCAATGCGAACGCCACCAACGAAGGTGCCGTTGCGGGATTCGAGGTCCTCCACGAACCACTCGCTGCCCCGGCGGAACAAACGGGCGTGGTGACCGGAGGAGAAATCATCACCAGTGACAAAGTCACAGTCCTGTGCGCGGCCCATCGTACAGTCCTCAAGAGTGCCTAGCTCCATGTGGGAACCGCGCAGCGGCCCGTCCACGATGGTGATCTCACGCGGCGCTTCGCGACGCCTCTGGGCCCCCTTCACCGGGGCCGATGCCTGGTAGACGCCGGCGGCCTTATTGGCATCGCGACGCATGGCGTTGAGTGCGGCCAAGATGAACAGCCACAGCAACACCAGCAGGCCGATGCGCAGCGAGAGCAGCACGATCGAATCCATGGAAAGTCCTTACGCTAAAAAATCTGGAAAAGTTGCTGAGGCGGCTTAGTAGCCTTGGTTCTCAAGGCCGGTGATGCGCACCTCGATGTGGGAGTGGCCGAGGGTGATCACGTCGCCGTCGGCAAGCAGCCAGTTCTCAATCGGGGTGTCGTTCACGGTGGTGCCGTTCGTGGATTGCAGGTCCACCAGCACGGCGTCCTGGCCGTTCCAGGTGATCTCCGCGTGCTGGCGGGATACACCGGTATCGGGCAGGCGCAGGTCCGCGTCATTGCTGCGGCCCAGGATGTTGGAGCCCTCCTGCACGTGGTAGACGCGGGAGGAGCCGTCCTGCAGCATGAGTGTTACCGCTGGGCCCTGCGGCGCCGGCTGGTTCGGGGTGGGCGCCATAAAGGCGGTGGTTGCGGCCTCATCGGCGTTGTGCGGCTGGGTCATAGAGTCCTCCTGACCATGGTCGTGGTGGAAAATCGCATCAAATCCGGTTTCTTCGGTGGGCTCGTGATCCAAAAAGGAGGACACGCGCAACTGCCCAGTCCGCAGTCCCGACTCCTCCGCGATGCGTACGATGACCGGCCCGGCGAGGGACCAGCCACTGTTACGGATGAAGCGGGTGAGCTGATCAGCTAGATCCTTGGGAACACCCCGGTCCTGGGAGAGGTTCTCGATATCTTTGGAGGATACGCCGACGGTCATGACGTTGGGGCTATACAGCTTGCCATCATCACCGCGGGACAAATTGTCCTGCGCCTCCTGCTTGAGAAGCTCCTCAATCTCAGCGGGGACGACCTTGCCGCCGAAGACAAAGGCCATGCCGTTGTCCAGTCCGCGTTGCAGGGAAGAATCCAGCTTGGCGAGCTTATCTAGCAATGCCATTGGAAGGGCCGTCCTCCTTTCGGGATGTTTTCAGGGAGAGATATAGCAGCGATCAGTATAGGGTGCTTTCCTTGACTTAACGTAGACGCGCGCGGCAAAGTTCCCTGGAAAGTTCAGGTTTGCCAGCGGATTTGTAGATTCGCTGGGGCTGCGTGCTAAAGTTAGCTAGTCGCCAAGACATCAATACCCTGCCCGGGTGGCGGAATTGGCAGACGCGCTGGCTTCAGGTGCCAGTGTCCTTATAGGACGTGCGGGTTCAAGTCCCGCCCCGGGCACGCTGAGCAGTTGAACAAACTGCGACACCGGAGGTAACAAACTCGAAAGGGTTCGTGACCTCCGGTTTCTTTCTTTTTCTGAACTTTGGCGGTCGAGGATTGCAAGTGTGGGGATTTACATCCTAAATCCCGCCCGCGCCGGTCGACACGTCTTTCGAATTTTGTTTTCGATGGTGTCAACAAGTCATCTTGATCTGACACCCTTCTTTTGAGTTTCGGTTTATTGTGTAGGCAGTCAGTCCGAGGCTTGATGTTTGCTTAGGTTTGGTTGGCAGGGTCGAGAGGATAATAGTTTTATTGCATGATCTCGATCTCGTAGTTCGATTTGGGGCCGGGCCATTACTTTCGGTGGATCTCTGCTGCGCCCATAGGCCAAGCAGTTTTAGGGGTTCGTTGTACGGGAAAGCTGGTGTGCCTAAACCATCCTTGACTTGAGATCCTACTTAGGGGCACTTGGAATCCTCCAACTGAGGTGGTTCCCGGGGCGTTGGAGGATTTCCTAGTCGTTGAATCCTGATCTAGGAGTTAATCGACTGGGCTGACGCGGATAAGGTTTCCATCAGGGTCGGCAACAACGAAGGTGCGGCCGAAGACATCATCGTAGGGTGGCTGCACAATTTGGACTCCTTTTGATTTCCATAGACGGTATGTCTCATCGATGCGGCTTGCCGGTCCATCCAGCATCAAACCTATTTCGCTCGTTCGCGGTGTTTGTTTCTCCATGTGGGTGTTATGGCCGGTCCACACAGCAAACAGGACATCCTTTGAAATTTCGAATGCTACATATCGAGGACTGATGAACGATGGCTGCATATCGAATAAGTCGCTGTAGAAGGCAGTCGAGATCTCTGTATCGGAGACATAGGTTAGGAAAAGATTGGGGGTTGGCATTGCCATTCTCCTTTCGGTGAGTGGTGTTGTTTACGTGGACGCAGTGCATTCGAGCAAACAAACCTGACAAGGAGTGTCATATTCCGGAAAATATTGTGGTTCCAGCGATAATTACGGCATGAGATCGGCGCGCCTGTTGTCTATGCTCTTGCTATTGCAAACCCGAGGCCGTGCTACGGCTGCCGAGCTGGCTTCGCATTTTGAGGTTTCCCAGCGCACAATACTGCGTGACGTTGATGCACTCTCGGCCGCAGGAATACCTGTTTATACGGAGCAAGGTATGCATGGTGGGATTGTGCTCGATAGGCGCGCTCGATTGAACGCTTCTCGATTGGATCCGACTGAGATTCAGCTGATGAGGATTCTTGGCGTCGGGGCAGATTCACTCGCACACTTGGGGTTTGGCCAAGACATCGCCCTGCTGCAGAAGAAAATGAACGCAGTCTCATTCTCTAAAGCGTCCGATACTCATAATTTGGAAGAAAAGGTCCTACTTGATTCCAGTGGCTGGTTTAGCAATGAAACCCAAAACGACTTAGAAGAGTTGCTAGAGGCTGTACGGAAAGAAGCTCGAATTGAGGTGTCCTATCGCCGAAGCGGGGACAAGAAGCAACAACGTGCTGTGGCTGATCCTTATGGGCTTGTACACAAGGGTAGAAGTTGGTACTTGGTCGTTGATATCGATGGGGAACCAAGGATGTTGGCAGTCTCGCGTTTAGAAACCTTTCGCGTTTTAGGTCAAGCTGCTCAGCTTCGTCCAGGGCAAAGTTTGGCAAGGGTGTGGGCGCAGCTCGTTGAGCAATTAGAAGAAGACATGCCAGTTCGAATCACCGCACTTCTTCGAGCGACTCGGCTTGATATGGCATCTCGTATTTTGGGATCACGGCTTATCCATTATGAACCCGTGGACGAAAACTTTGTCCGTATCGTGGTGGGATATGCGGATATTCAGGGGGTAAGGCAATTGCTTCAGTTTGGGGACCACATCTGGGTCACCGATCCCCCGGAAGCAGTAAAAATCACTGCTGATCTAGCTAATGAACTTGCGAAACGACATAGTGGGACCACAAATCCTGAATCGTAGAAACCGAAGATGGGTACTGGGATGCCGTCGTAACAGGCCTGCTGAAAACGGTAAGAGGTGCGCTAACAATCTAGGAGCTCTCGTGGATCTTATGATTGGAGAAAAGTAAGTAACGATGGCTTTCGCTTCACTCGCAGGGTGGTGGAGTAAGGGCTTTGGAGGTTCAGAGCGCCTTCAAGGCGGGCGAGGGCCTCTTACCACTGGTGAAGCCGCAGCGTAGTGCGGGCATCTTAGCCGGTCTACAATCTTCCCACTTCACATTGAGGGTCTTTACCATGACGATTCTGTGTGATCTACCAAGGGTGTGAGAGCAGGTTTACATGTCACTCATGAGAATTCAGGTGAGCACGACTTAGAGGTTGAGGTACGCAAAATATTTCGGCCATAGTGTTGCGGATTATGCGCCCTTATCAGATTGTGGCCACTGAGCGCATTGTCACCAAGGTGCTAGCCGGTATCCACAACCACAAGTTGCTCGGCACGGTTAACGCTGGTGGCTATATTTGGCACACGACGGGATCAGGAAAACACAGACCTCGTTTAAGACGGCGCAGTTAGTAGCGCAGTATCACTTCACTTCCCCGAGGATTAATGCTGGCATGAGCAAAACGACCACAGCGACAAGGTGCGTCGTGGCTGCTGTTTCCCAGCGCTCGTGCGCGATAAAATGCTAAGAAGACCGAAATGGTAGCGGCGTGGTGAGTATCTGGTAGCGCCTGAGTGAGTACCTGGTAGCGGTATCTCACTCAGGCTTTGTCGGTTGTTATGCGTTGGTGGTCAGGCGCATGTTTGGTCCTTCCAATGTGATGATCTCGGCGCCGGAGACGAGTCGGT
>NZ_KV805197.1:117842-118087 GCF_001811565.1 Corynebacterium sp. HMSC078A10
TCATCGAGGACCAGGACGTCGACGTCGTGGAGCTGCTGGATGAACTTCAGCCGTGTGGGGTTATCGGGTTGGAGGACTGCTAGTTCGGCGGCGAGCATGTCGGTGCGGTAGAACCGTGCGGAGTAGTCGTTGCGGCATGCTGCGGTGATGAGTGCTTGGGCGAGGTATGTTTTACCGACTGAGGACTTGCCCAGGATGACAATGTTTTGACCTAGGTGGCACCATTGTCCGTGGGCGAGTCTGCT
>NZ_KV805197.1:118187-119653 GCF_001811565.1 Corynebacterium sp. HMSC078A10
ATGCGGGATCGTTGGCGATATCGATGACGCTTTTGCCGAAGGCAGTCATCCGCAGTGCGGTGAAGTCGGCCAGGACGGATTCGTCAAGGAAGCGATCTGTTGGCGGGGTTGGTGAGGACATGGGTTTTAGTTTCCTTTCTTAGCGAGGTTGTCCATGCTGAACTGGTCTGCACCGCCAAGGAACGCGCCGGTGGTGTCCCGGTCAGCGGCTACAGGTCGGGCGGGTTGGTTGGTGGTGGTGCTGCGCGGGGGCTGGTCAAACCCGCGTGGTCGGGTTGCGTGTTCCTTGCGGACAGCGGTCATCATGTTTTTGACTGCGGTATATGACACTGCCCGCCGACTGCCGTCGTTGGCGGTCAGGCGTTGGCATGCTTCTTCCAGGATTGGTTTGTTGGCATGTTTGCCCATTGACAGCACGTTTCGGCAGGACTGGTATGCCTGGGCCGGGATGGCTTTCGCCGTAATGAGTTCTTCGATGACCTTGCGTGTTGCCGGGCCAACTTTGCTGGCTTCGCGGTAAAAGTAGTCGCTTGTCCACAGTCCACGGGTGGAGTCCATCCCAGATGGAATGTGCTCGTAGTCAGTGACATAGGCCCCACGCTTATGTGAAACCCGGTGGGTTGCCACGGTTGCCCCTTGGTCAAAGACGGTCAACATCTGGCCGGTGATGCGCACATCGACAGTGCGGCCAACAAGCTGGTGCGGAACGGAGTAGCGCACTGTTGCAACCGTGACATGGAAATCCGGGGCCACTTTTGCCCGTTTCCACTCGGTGTGTTGCCACGGGGTTGCCGGCAGATGGGCCTGACCCCCGGAAAGTAGACACGTCGGGGGTTAGCTATGCTGCTTGGGTCAGTGTAGCTGATGTGAGTGCTTCGTAGTCATCGGGGGCTAGAAGATTGCACCAGGAGTGTCGTCTACGGGTGTTGTAGCGCATGCACCATCGGAAGACTTCTTGGCGGCAGCTGATGGGATTGTCAAAGACTTTCCGATCACGCAGAACTTCACGCTTTAGAGTGGCGTTAAACGATTCTGCCAGGGCATTATCGGCACTCGTTCCCACCGCTCCCATGGATTGGCGAACACCAAGCTGGGTGCAGTGGTCCCTAAATGCTTGTGAGGTGTACACACTGCCGTGATCAGAATGGAAAATTGCCCCTTTCAGGCTTCCGCGGACTTTCCTTGCATGAGATAAAGCTTCGATAACCAGCGATACCCGCATGTGATCGGCGAGTGCATGGCCGACGAGTTTGCGCGAGTAGGCGTCGATGACCGTGGCTAGGTACATGTTCTTGCCGCCCTTACACGGCAGGTAGGTGATGTCGCCTACGTAGACGTGGTTCGGCCTATCAGCTGTGAATCTGCGGCCTACTAAGTCTGGCATGACTCGGTGGCCAAACTTTCGTCTGGTGGTGATGCATCGACGGCGTTTAGTAAAGCCTTTCAGCCCCATGGATTTCATGATG
>NZ_KV805198.1:0-34909 GCF_001811565.1 Corynebacterium sp. HMSC078A10
CCAACCGAAAGGAACGCCAGACATGGCAACCCAAACCACCACCTTCTACACCCCACAACAACAGCTCCACATGGACGCCTTCGAATGGTGGAGCAACAAGAACCACGGCTTCGTCGTCGACTACGCCTACATCGACACCACCGCACCGACAAAGCACATCCGCCACGAAGCACGGGCCTACCTCGGCGAGATCACCATCAACGACCACCAAGCCGCCGAAATCTGGAACGAACTGCAAAACTGCCGCGCCACCCACCTAGAGCACTCCATCATCGTGCGCGCCGAAGTCTTCCTCACCGTCCTAGCAACGGTCGTCGAAATATAAGACCCCGCCTGCGGCCCACACCGGGCCGCAGGCCCACCGGGCCCGCCACAGGGCACCCAAGCCCCAAGGGACGCCTCACAGACGACCACAGCGCCGGATACACCGGCACAACACACAAGCGAGACGCATACGAGACGGAAAGAGACTCATGGCAACCTACGCCACTTTGAACGACGCAATCCACTACGAAATCATCACCCCGCTAGGGGAGTGGGCACACCGCTTCAACATCAACGCCATTGCCGAGCGACTCATCTACTGGCCTCACGACATCAACGCCGACGGAAACATCAACCTCAACCGCAGCGGCTTCCGAGTCCGCACCAACGTCGACTTCTGGAAACTAGTCGAAGCCAACGCACTGTAGACATAGCGCCCCGGCACACGCCGGGGCGCACTCATTGAAAGAAAGGGGGACACCCCACCCAATCCCTGACACAAACACCGCACACTAAAACAACGTCTGCTGGTCACTATCGACACCAAAGATTGCCTCACGGTAGCGACGTTCGTCCCACCCATCACGAAGCGCATTCCTAATCCGCCGCGAGCGCTCAACCCGAGAACTCAACGCCGTAACAGCAACCCTGTTTCCAGTATGACGGCCAAGCGCTACCGCATAGCGAAGGTTCTCCCGCTGTGTTGTCTTACGCACATGACCACAACCGACCCGCACGCACAGCGGTTCGTTGCACTCGTGCTCGGCAACCTCGCGCGCGGCGAACGACTCGCCCGCGACAAGAAGCGCAAAACGGTGTGCCGCCACAGTGCGCTGACGATTACCGCGCTGCCACGTAAACCGCCCATACCCATCAGGAGAGGAAATGGAACCCACCCATAGCCAGCACCCGTGCGGTGATTTCACGACATGCTCAAAGAAAGTCTTGACAGTCTTATCGTCAAAAGGAAGCTCCGGATCATGAACACGCGCAGCACGAGACTGCCGAGCCGAAGCCGGCCGCTTCGGCTCCAGGTGAGCAAGCTCTGCAAAAGGAATATCCTCAAAGTCTTTCATGACACCCCACACGTCCAACGCTTATGACACCATAGGCAGCACGCACCACAGAGAGGAAGGACAACCCCATGGACGCACTGCCATTTATCGAATCCACCAACCACGTACCCGGCTGGTGGCAACTTGCCCTTATCGCCATACCTATCTGGATGCTCATCGCCCAGATACGACGCGCAGGACTGGTGGCAGGAATCCTCAGAGCATTAGGCGGAATCATCGCCTGGATCATCATCTGGTACTTCCTTACCTTCCTCGGCGTGATGATTGGCTCCATGGCCGACCACTACGAGCGCGCCACCGACGAGACTAACGACTCGCCATACTCCAACACCTACGAAGACGCGCCCGCCAACCCTGGCGAGTACTACGACCCCAACGAGCACAAGTACTAGCCAGACTCGACGCGAAAGACTGCTCTTTCTCTCTACTGACTACTGACCATCAGAAGCGTGGTCATCCTCGCCGCCAGCGCCCTCAGAGGCGCTGGCGGCTTCTTCGTTGTCCTGGCGCTCATCATCACCAGCGTGCGACTCTTCGTCTCCAGACGAATCCTGCGCACTAGGGGAGGAGTCACTAGCGGCTCCTAGCATGTCGTTGAAGTCCCGCTGGCTGACACCGACGAGCTCGCGCACAAGCTCCTTGGACTCGCCTAGGTCGATAATTTCTTGCGAGGCTTCGCCAATCTTCTCATCGAGTTTCTCGCGCTGGTCGATTAGCGACAGTAGCGAGTTGAGCTTCTTCTTCCTGTCGCGCAGCTTGCGCTGTTCCTCTTCGAGATGCTGACGCAGTTCCTGACGCTTCTTCAAACTTTTACTTGCGGTAACCATAAGCCCACAATGCCAGCGCACATACACCACCGCAACCCTGACACAAACACCCGCTGACGCGAAATGACCAGAGCCCAAACAGAAAGACGAGACTTTCTGGACTATGGCAAGACGCGGCATACGCCCGCGTCGGCGCGCGCAAGCGCGCTTTCAGACACACACTATTGGCACTCTTAGTGTTAATCGGGTTTTGGCTGCTAGACTAGGGTGCATGATGACCCTGCGCGTAGTCAATAGCGGAACAGGTTATGAGTACCTGTTGCGCTCTGTGGCTACCAATGATGGGCCGACAGACGCGCCAAGTTTGTCGAAGTATTACGACGCGAAAGGCACCCCGCCAGGTCGTTGGTTAGGCTCTGGTCTTGCCGGTTTGAACACCGAGAATGTCGTGCAGGGTGGGGAAGTTACCGAGTCTCAAATGGCCGCGTTGTACGGCGAGGGCCTGCATCCGGATGCGGATATGAAGATGTCCGAAGGTCAGAAAATCAAGGACGTACAGCTGGGTCGACCGTTCGCTAATTTCACGAATGATGTGCCGGTTTTGGTGGCACTTCGTGATGCGGAGCGCCGCCATAGGCAGACAACGGGCACGCTGATGGGAAAGCAGGAGCGGGCCGAGTTAGTCCAGGATATTGGCCGAGAATTCTTCATTGAGGAACACGGCGTCGAGCCGCAATCGGGCCGGGAAATCGTCAACTGGGTCAACGGTCTTAAAGACAATGTGCGCCAATCTGTGTCGGGTTTTGATATGACTTTCTCGCCCGCTAAGTCCGTGTCTGTGGCGTGGGCGTTGTCTGATGAAGAGACCGCGCGGCGCATTGAGGCGCTTCATCACCAGGCCGTGCAGGAGGCTATGGCGTGGGCAGAAGACAACGTGTTTTTTACTCGCTCCGGCAAGCAGGGGCGAGAACAAGTTAAGACAAAAGGCGTTATTGCCTCCGAATTTAAGCACTACGATACGCGCGCAGGAGACCCGGATCTGCACTCGCACGTGCTGGTATCTAACAAGGTTCAAGCCGAAGATGGACGGTGGTTATCCCTTGATTCCAAGGCACTGCACAAGCAGGCGCAAGCAATTTCGCACCGCTATGACTCCATCTTGAACACCCTGCTTTCTAACGACATGGGCTACACATTCACCGCCTGTGACCATGGGGTCAACAAGGAACCCACGTGGGAGATCGACGGTGTTTCCGAGTCGTTGATGGAGTCGTTTTCTAAGCGTCGACGTGGCGCACAGCCGGTCTATAAGCGCCTTGTTGAAGAGTTTGTTGCCGAGCGTGGCGCAACCCCTAACTCGGTTGAGGTGGGTCGTTTGTGGCAGCAAGCTATCTTGGAAACCCGTGACGCGAAGCGTGAACCAGAAAGCCTGTCGGAGCTTCGCGCAGGCTGGAAAAATGAAGTATCCGCCCGCGAAAACGGAGCAGAAGAACTCGCTGCAATCAACCAACTTGCCGCAGATTCTGGCCGTGATGAGCGCCCACTGTTTGACGCCGAGACCCACCTATCGGGCCTGATCGACGACGTTGTAGACACGGTAACGAGGCGTCGTTCCTATTTTCGTACCTCGCATGTAGCTACTGCTGCAGGTGGAAAACTCCAAGGCTATCGCTTTAATTCTCTTTCCGAGCGCGACCTTATCCACGCCACTGTGGTCGAGGCTATTGTGCGCGATAAGGCCATTGCGCTCAATGATTTCGATGTTCTGGAACTGCCGGAGGCGCTGAAAAATACGGCAGGTAAAGCTCGCGATACCCGCGCTGATAGTGAGCTTTATACCACCCAGGACATTCTCGATACCGAAGACAAAGCACTGGCTGCGCTTAACGAACCGGTGGCTGCATTCGCACCGTCTGCAGCGATTGATAAAGCGCTCGATGAGCACGAAGCCGAGGCTGGTTTCCGCCTTAATACAGGACAGGAATCCATGGCGCGCTACCTGCTTACCTGCGGCACACTGGCTGCTACCGGCGTAGGCCCGGCAGGTACCGGCAAGACCGCATCTATGCGTCTTGTCGCCAACGTCTGGGCGAACCAGGGCCGCAATGTGATTGGTCTGGCCCCGTCCGCACAGGCGGCAGATGTGTTGTCTAAAGACTTAGGCTTTGACGCTTTTACCATCGACAAACTCACCTACACCTGGCGCGGAAACCACCCAACCAAGCCCGGCCACAGCCTCAAAGACCTTCCAGTATCCATTAACGCAGGCGACATGATCATCGTCGACGAGGCCGGCATGGCCTCGACCCCTAACATCGGCTCACTGTTAGAAATTGCCGAAGAAGCAGGCGCAGTCGTGCGCTTTATCGGTGACCATAAACAGCTCGGCGCGGTCGAAAACGGCGGACTTTTCGGAGCAATGGTCAACGCTTCTGGCCGCAGTGATAATCAACTCTCCGAAGTCGTGCGCTTCGGTGGAGATAGTGAGCAATCTGCTACCAGCTTGCGCTTGCGCGAGGGCGATTCTTCTACTTTCGACTTCTACGCTAAGCGTGGTTGGGTCAATGGTGGCGCACGCAGCGACATGCTGGATAAGGCCGCAGCAGACTACCTGGCTGATATTTCTAGCGGTAAAACCAGTCTGCTTATTGCTGCCACCAACCGCGATGTGGCAGAACTCAACGAGACAATCCGCGCCCACTACATCGCCCAGAGCGTTGTTGACACCACCGTGGAAGCCCAGCTTTCTAGAGGCGAAAAAGCAGGCGTGGGCGATACGATTCTGGCGCGCAAAAACCAGACTTTCTACGACGATGAGACCGCAACGAGTACCCGTATTAACAACGGCACACTGCTGACTGTCACCGGCATTGCCGAGGGCGGCAGTATCACCGCCCGCAACAATACAACCGGCGAAGAGTTGTGCCTGCCAGCAGACTACGTACGAGACAATGTGCAGTTGGGCTATGCTGCTACCGTCCACCGCGCCCAGGGCAGCACCGTGGACTGCACCCGCGCGGTAATCGACCATCACGTCGATAGAGCCGGGCTGTATGTTGCACTGACCCGAGGAAAAATCGCCAACCACATCTATGCGGTCACCGAGCACCAGCTAGATGAACTTGCCGAGGAAGGCCACTACCACTACCAAGGCATAGACCACGCCCCGAGTGTCAGGGACGTCTTTAATAAGGCAATCTCGCGCGATAACAGCCCGAAGGCTGCACGCGAGGTCATAGCCGAGGTCGTCGACGAGCAAACCTCACCCGATCGCATGATGGGCCTGTGGCTTATGGGTAAAGATGAAGCCACCAACGACTTCATCGACGCTTACCTGCCGGACTGGATCGACACCCTACCCGGCGACCTTTCCCGAAAGATTGAGACCAGCGACGACGGTGTAGCACCCATCCGCCACGGCTGGGCAAGGCTTATCGACGCGGGCATTGACCCGCGCACCGTCATGGACGCTGCTACTCGCGATATTGACAACGCCCATGATCCGGCACGGCTTATCCGCTACCGTCTAGACGAACAACTCCGCTTGCGCGATACCGGAAAGCGCAACCAGCTGCCTCCTGTATCTGGTCAGACAGATATAGAACTCGATACGTGGCTTCGCACCCACAACCCTTACGACCGCGCGGAAACTGCTCGCCTTACCAGTAAGGAAGGAAACCTCAACCGGCTTAACCAGTCTGTGCTGGCAGAGCACGCACGCTTTGCTAATTCCAAGGTGGAATCGCTCACTTGGCAAGAAGCAAGTATCACCACCCGCCTCCACGAGGACAAAGACGCAGCCGCAAATGAGGTACAGGCTGACTACCAGCAGATATGCCTTGATGCTGGGCGCATTCGCGCCTATGAGCAGGCCATGGCAGACCACAGTGCCGCCCTTCGTGAAGAAGAAGCTGCCCTGGCAGACATTGAGCACCAACGCCTACTGGCAGAGGACTACACCCGCCCGGTTGCCGAGCGGGCCTACGACCATAACGCTGCAGGCTATGGCACGTACCAACAGCGCATAGACCATGCGCACAAGCGTCTTGAACAGGCGCAACAGCGCCGCAGCTTAGCTCAGCAGGCCATTGAGGATACTGGTGCTAACTTGCCGGAGGCAGGTCTGTGGGACGAAATCTGCTACCGTGCCGACGACACCGAAGAATGGGACAAGCGCCTAAATGCTGCCGCACAACACGACAGCGAGCACGCCCACAAGCTTCAACAGCGACTCGATACTATCCGCCGCGAGAAGATGGACTGGGCTGACCGCGCCGACATCGCCACGCGCTTGCGCGCAGAGGAAATCCCTAACGATGTCGCTGACCATGCAGGCTACATCGCCGATGAAGTCAACCTCCTGGCCGCACAACGCACTTACGAACTACGCCGCCTGGGCGTAGACGAGCCATCACAAGAGACAATCCGCGACATGGTCGCAGAAACCATCGCTGCCGCCTACGAACCAGACAATGACGACACCCGCCATGACGAACAAGACACCACCGTCCAGAACACCGTAGAAGAAGCGCAACCAGCGCCCGAGACCACCCCAGAAGCCGATAACACCGATAACTCCCAAGACGAAGACGCCGGTGAACTGCATGAGGGCGCGCAAGCAGGTCTCGACTTCCTCGCCAGCCTCGGCCTGGGCGGCGAACAGCAAAGCGTTACCAGCGACAGCGATACCACCGACGAGCAAGCACCCGCTGATGAGCTTGAAGAAGAACAAGGCCCAGAGCTCTAAATAAACACAAGGCGGTAGAAAGAACCGTCTGGTCTTTCTACCGCCTTGTGCGCGGGTGTATGGCTACATTTCGGCAACCTGCTCATCGGCTTGTTCAGCTACGTCAGTAAGGTCGTTGCCCGGAGATTCCAGTTCCTCGCTGGTTTCTGCCTGAAGCTGGTCAACTAGCTGGTCACTAGGGGAGACGTCACTATCGCCTACGGCGAGAGCATAGGACTCTACAGCTTCGGGGTCTGCGTCTTGGGCCTCTAGATCGTCAATGACTTCTGCCGGAGACAATGCTGTGACCTCCCGGGCGTCGTCGTCTCCTGCTGCAGCGGAGATGTCTTTTCCAAGGCGTTCTACGCTATAGCGCGAGAGTTCTCCATCCCGGACAGAGAATCGGAAATCGTGGCCGTCTTCGTCAGTGAAGGCTATGTTGTCCTCGTAGCTATCGGCGATAGCGGCGGCAGATTCGGCCATACCGCGGCGGTTGAAATCATCAATGACCCATGTGCGGGATTGCTCATTTTCTTCTATGAGCGCGCGGCACCCCTCTACTGCAAGTGCGCCGCCTGCCATACGGGTTATAGCGTTGGGGCCTGGCTGAATTGTGCGCGGAGGAAAGCGACGTACACGTTCTGCGTGTAGCGCGCGGCGTAGGTTTCGGATAGTGCGGGCTGTGGACGCATCGACAGATGTACGAGACATAGTAGGTGTCCTTTCGCTTTTGTTTAGGAGGCGGGTTTAGTTGCGGAAGTAACTGGTAGCGGACGAGACGGAACGTCTTCACGTTTACAATCGGCGAAGACTCCGTCGTCCTTCATGATTTGTCGCATGTGGTAATCGCCATGCAGACGCAGGAAAGTCTCTAGTGCAGTATCGGGTTCTTTTACACGCAGATACTCGTAGCGCTTCCAGAGTCCATCTATGCGGGCAACGACCTCGGGGTGATTCCACCATGTAGGAGACCACGCGACGTTTTTCATCCGGTTGTCGGTAGTCGGGTACATCGTCACTAGGAACTTGTCGACGAACTCGAAGACGCTTTTGTAGTGGAAGTCTTTGGGATCGATTTTCTCTTCTGCCATGGATTCCTCCGGTAGTAGTTACTGTTGTGCAGGAAGCAGCTGGCGGGTCTTTTCATTCCAGTAGGTACGCTCCCAGAACGGCTCTAGATACAGCGCAAACGGCCTTCGCCCGGTAAAAGCCAGCGCTTGGCCATAGGGCAAGGCAGCTAGTTCTGCGGCGTTGAGAATCTTCTTCTCACGCGCTTGTATCGAGGTAGAGCGTCCGCCATCTGCCGATCGAGAAACGGATTTAGTCAGCTCTTCATAGTCGCCAATGAGAAGTTCTAGTTTGTTGAGCATGTCCTGATCACGGACACCGCCGCCGTAGAGCAGTACAGACGCTGCAGACCACAATGCTTCCATGCCCTCCTTGCCCCAGGCTTTTACGCCTTGGGCATAAGACTGCAAGATCGTCATGACGATAATTCCACGTGAGCCGTAGTGGGAGTACAGCTTAGGAAGCTCCGGCCATGGAACCGTGTTTGCGGCCTCGTCGAGCGCGGCAATCATTGGCACTGGAAGACGCAGACCATTTTCTTCACCGTAGCGCTCGGCAGCTTTCATCGTGGCCGCTGCTAGTGCCGTCGTTAGAGCAGCAGCGTTGTCTACGCCTTCCTTGGACAACAGATACAACGTGTCGTGGTCGGCGCGGACAAACTGCTCTGGTTCGAACTTGTCCTTGTCCTCGTCTGGGGTAACCCACTGCCTGATAGCTCGTCGTCCCAGTGGCGCGGCCATTTGCGCTGCTTGGGAAAATAGACCGGATCGGGTGCGCTCAGTAATGCTGTAGGTTCCGTTGAGTGCGTCGGCCATGGATTCCCATTCGTCAAAGCGCTGCAAAATACCTACTGGTGTGCGGTCTTCATCGTCGTTAACCCAGCGGAAGACGTCGGTAATAGGGCGGTTGTCCAATGCTGCGGCGAGGAAAAGCCTGCCGAGGAGGTCGCGACCGCCCTCTGAAAAGAAGGCGTCGCCTGTGCTGTTATCACCGTGAGCTGCAGAGCGGAAAATATCGGCCAGCGCGATAGCTTCGCTGTCCATCTTCATCGGGTCGCGGCGTACCGCGTCGAGAGGGTCGAAGTACCACGGGCGATCGTCTCGCCCTGCAACAAGGCCTTGTGGATCGAAGATCCAGATGTTTCCACGCGCCTCGGTAATCGCGGCAGTGTCATAGACAATATCGGCCTTGTTTGAGGTGGTCAGTACGTTTCCCGGAGCATCGACAATTGCCGGAATAACCTGAGACGTGGTTTTTCCTCGGCGAGGGCCGAAGATAACGAGGTACAGATCTTCCCATGAGGAGTACACCCCGCGTCGAGACTGTAGATCTTTGCCCATGCGCAGGCCGGGATAGTCTTTAGCGGCGTCTTCGCCAATAAACTTCGCTGCCTTCTTCTCTGCGCTTTTGCGCGACAAGGAAGCAATATCGCCCTTGGGGGCTAGGTACTTTGAGGCCTGTCCCGTGGTGCTGGTGGTCTTTTTCGGCTTGGACTTCATCCATAGATAAACCAATCCAGCAATAGCTAGCCACAGCAGCACTGCGGCTACTGTCGCAATGACTGTCCACTCTATTTGACCTTTGATAAGACCGGCTAGTGTTTGAAATGGGTTGAGAGGTGGTTTGTCTTTACCGGCAAGCTTCCAGCTTGCTACCGCACCGATTTGCACGGTGCCAAGTACGGACAATGCTGCTACGAGAATGACAGCAAGGAAGATGGTTTGCCCGTCAGTTCCTGGCCCGCCTGAGTTTCTGGGGTTGGTTTTGCCCATTACTCTTCGTCCTTTCCTGTGCTATTTACCTGCAGGTTTTCGTCACTTTGACGGTTATTCATCATCGAGCTCGACAAGGCTTGCAAGGTCAACGTTTTTCAGCGAACGGAACCCTCCCATACGCGCTACCGAGGACGCGCGCTCATCTGTCGGATCGACCTCAACGGTCACTGCGACTTGCGAGTCTTTGACAACGCCTCGAAGGCGCAGTTCATCTTCATCAAGATCGGGATATTCAGTGTGGATATGCAGATCAATGAGTTCGGCTCCCGTTTCGTCCTGTACGCGACGAGCCAGGTACACCGCCTTCTCTGCGGCTGATTGCTCGGCGCTGCCAATATCGCCCGGCGTATAGATGGGGTCGTTGTCAAAGAAGCTGCCAAACCAGATAGCCTCTCCCGTCTCGTCAACTAGGGCGAAGGCTCCTTTATCGCTCTTGTCGCTTTCTATTGCGCCCGTCCAAATGTCTAGGCGAGGGCCGGTGGAGTCATTCTGTGCGAGTTCTTCGGCGCGCTCGTGCTGGCGCGCTTGCCGCTCTTCCCGCTCAACAGATGACATGGCCTTGTAGTCAATGCCGAGGATTTTTAGCTTGTGTATGAACTTGCCCATGTCACTGCGGTCGTCGACATCGACGCCGGCCTCTGCTCCAACCTCGCGCAGTTGTGAGGTAGTTTCTGCTGCTTTGAGCTTGTCCTTGTATTCCTCCGAGGTCACAAGGTTTTCAATTTCGTCGAATCGGGCGTTGTCACTGGCTTTGCTCATGGTGTTACTCCTTGTTGGATCTGTTTAGGACATGGTCTGCGGCTGAGAAATGGTGATGTTGTCTAGCCTCCACCACCCCAGGTTGTTAAAGTGCGCGAAGACGTCATAGCGCAGTTTCTGTTCGTGCTTGTGACCTTTGACGGTGACTTCTACCGAGTACTGGCGTCGGGCTTCCATATCGGTGTCTTCGGGACGCTCTTCGAGTCCTTCGGTGAGCTCTACCGAGGCCGTAGCCTTGTCGTCGACCCAGCTGGCCCATTGTTTTCCAGGCACTTTGAACATTCCTGACCAGGAATTTCGGTTGTTGTAGGCAAAGTCTTCATCCATCAATGGCTCGGCCTTGCGGGCTGCATCGGCGATGGTGTGATCATCTTTTGGAGACCAGGAGAAGATCTGCTTGACAACATCATGGGCTACCTTGTCCACGTCTTCTTGGTCAGTGTCTTGAAGCGGGCCGCGCACTTCGGGCTGCTCCCACTGGCTTACCGTGGGGTCTTCCATGCCGGTATCCGTTCCGTCCGGCTCATCATTTCCGCACGCCGTGAGCGCTACAGTGCTGGCCAGGGCGAGTGCGATAGCTGTCTTTTTCATTGCTGTCCTGCCTTTTCTTATTCGCTTACTCGATACGCTTGATGTGGCTCATCGGTGCGTACGTCGTATTCACCGGAGTCCACGCCATAGGTCTGAGCCTCGATCCATTTGTCCTTTCCGTCTTTCTTGCCGGAGTAGATCGCAACGTGGTGTTCTGCTCCATCGCCGCCGATGAGAATGATGTCGCCAGGTTTCTTGTCCTCCCAGTCAACCTTTTTCAGGTGCTCGTCTTTAGCTTGTGCTTGTGTCTGGTGAGGTAGCTTGACCTTGCCCTTGGTAGCGACAGCCACCGCACGGAGAACAAGTCCGGAGCAGTCGTAGCCTTCTTCTCCGCCGTCTTGTCCCTTCGTCGGGCCGTTTTCGTCGCCACCGCCCCATACGTAGGGATAACCGAATTCTTTACGTGCTGCGGCGACAATGCGCTCGCCAAGCTCGCCAGACGGTGCCGGATCATCGCTGGAATCGCCGTTTCCGGCTTCGGTATCACAGCCGTCACCTACGTTGGCCTCGCCCAAGGCTTCAATTTCTTCCTCGGACAAGTCCTTGCCTGCACCGCGATATTTATCTACCAGTTTGGTCGCAATATCCGCTTCCTGCTGGTAAACGCCCGTACCCGTATCGTTTCCCTGAACCGTACTTGCGGCTGCACCTACTTCCATTCCTTGGTAATCGACGTCTTCGAGGTGCTCATAGAAGTTCTTCGCCTGAACTGCTGGGTTCATCAGTTCTTCTACATCACCCCAAATACCAACCTGCTGCTGGAAGGTGCCCACAGAGCCGTGGTCACTACTTACTGCATCGTGCGGGAAATCCAGCGACTTTTTGAGCTTTTCGGACGTCACATCGTCGGCCATACCGCTTTGTTCTTCTGGGGTAATAACTCCATCGTTGGCGTAGACCTGTAGCTGGGACTCGTGCTTAGCGGTAGCTACAGCAATCTGTCGACCTTTCTCATCGACGTGCATGCTCTCGCCAATTGCAACGATCTGCTTCGCCAAGGCGAGCTGACGGCCAGAAAGCCCCTCGAATCCGCCCTTTTCGTCAGCGGGCTGTCCGCTGCCTTTAGACTTGCTCTTCTTGCTGCCACTATCCGAGCTTTTCTTGCTTCCGCCGCCTACGGTCTCGGCCATAGTGTCAGCGAAGATCTTCGATCCAGATGGGCCGGGATGGACTCCATCAACAAGCATTCCGGGGTCTTTATTCGCCTCTGCTGCCCAGTCGAAGTAGTCATACCCAGACTTTTTCACCGAGTTATTAAAGCTGTCGGCGTGAGGTACACCGGCGATGGTCATAAGAACCAAGTTGGCGTCACCAATTTTGTCTTTAGCCGCGTCGAACTGGTCTTGTCCCACTTCGCCGTTCGTACCTAGGGCCATGACTACAGTGTCGAATTGGTCTCCGTCGTCGATTTCTTGCATACCGGCTGCGTATTGCTTGGAGTCTTTGGCCCTGACTTCGGCTCCTGGAATCGCGCTTTCGATTTGGCTGCGCGCACCGTTGGAGATGGAATCGCCTACGACAAGGACTTTTCCTCCGCCGTCCGAGTTCTTTTTAGAGTCTTTGTCCTTCTTGTCGGAATCTCCGCCGCCCTTTTTGCCTTCTTCGGCCTTTTCCAGCCATGGCTTAGGGTCGACGCGCTCACCGCCTGCTGCTCGGTCGCCTTCGACAACCTCGAAGTGCAGGTGGGGGCCAGAAGACTGACCGGCACTGCCCATATCAGCAATGTGCTGGCCCTTAGTAACTTTGTCGCCGGTCTTGACCTTGACCTGACCAGGTTCTTCGTGACCGTACACGGTTTGAATTTTCTTACCGTCGATGTCGTGTTCCACGACAACCCAGCCGCCGAATCCTTGCACGCCAGAGTCTTGGGCTTGGATAACGCGTCCATCTGCGAAAGCGTAAATAGGAGTTCCACGCGGGCCTGCGATGTCTTGACCGAGGTGCATACCGCCCTCGCGGGGGCCATAGGGCGAGGTTTCCTGGGTGGCTTCTTTATCACTCGGGTAGGCAAAGTCACCATCAACGACAACATCACCTGAGCCCGATCCGCCTTCATCTTCGGCACATACTTCATCTTCGTTCCCGCCGTCTAAGACAACGACGATGATAAGGACGAGGAACAAGACGATAGCCACGGCTATGCCGATAACCTTCTTCATCCGTCTTCACTCCTTAGTCGTCGCAGTCGTGCATTTTCTTCTTGCAAGCGCTCATTGCGCTTTTTAAGGCGGGCGATTTCACGTTGTAAGTGCTGAACTTGCTTAACTGTGGGCGAGGGCCACAGATTTTCTTCCTGCAGCCATTCCGTCAGCGTCGTACGCCCCATGCCCCAGTCTTTAGCGATTGCTTTTGCCGCTGCAGAGGCAGAGGAATACTCTTTCCACGTTTCCTCAAACTCCGCCATGGCCTGGCGCTTAGTGGACTCATCAAAAGGACTTACAAAGCCAGACATCTATGCACCCTCACCTTCCAAGAAGAAGTCCTCGAAGCGAGCGTTCGTATTGTGCAGCTGCTCTTGAACTTCAGTCGGAAACAGCATTGTCTGTACCGGAATGCCCGGTGAACCGTCTTTAGCTGGCTTAATCATGAATCGTCCACGGCCAGGTGGGGTTGCCCTCGCGCCACGTGTACGCGAGCGTGCAGGCGGCGCACCACGAGACCACGAAACAATCATTTCTGCTTCTGCAGGAGAAAACTCCAACTGCGTAGACAAAATATCTAGCTCACTGGTGGGAAGACCGCCGCAGATAACCATGCCAGCACGCTCAATAAAGCCCATTGCTGTCTTGCGGTCTTCCTCCGTCGGCAAAGCCTCTAGGTCTTTGAAAGTGTGGGTAATCATAAACAGCGCAGTAGCATCCGTACGGTTCAGACGGGTCAAAGCGTCAATCTGGCCGACCATGCCCGGAGCTGACGAGAGCACCTGCCACATCTCATCGAGGCAAAGATTGAAGTAGCGCTGGGGGCCAAGGCCGGCATCGGCAAGCATGTGCGAGGCCTCAATAGCGCCGAAAGCAGAACCCCAGCAGGCCATCATGACCGCTGCCTTCATAGCGGAATCACCGCGATCAATAGCGGAGACGTCGATACAAATAGCCGGAGAATCTACCTCAATCGGAGTAGTAGTCTGACCGTCAAAAATACGGCCAGTAGCACCATCAAGCAGGGCATTAAGCGAGAGAACCAAGGAGTCAATGCGCGCATTCCACTGTTCGTTAGTCTCTGCTCTGCCGAGCTTGCGCAGCCATTGCGGGCCGCGCTCGATGTAGGCGATCAGGTCTTTGAGCACTGGCGGGTTTTCCCAGTCAATGCGCTCTTCTTCATACATCCCGCGCAGTGCAGCGGAAATAAGCATGGACTCATAGTCTTGAACGCCACCACCGCGACCTAAGCTAACCAGCGTGGTCACCATCGTGACCTGACGGCCATGGACTTGCTCTTTTGCGCGGTTGAGCAGGTCTTCAATTCCTTGCAGGGAAATCTCTTCATCTTCGGCAGACTCCCCTGCTTGCTCGCGGGCAGCTAGCTCTGCGCGCTTGGCTTCCAGCTGTGGGATAACACGACCGAGGGCGCCCACGTCGAGGGGATTAATGTGGCCGTAGCCGTGGCCGACGGTAATGACTTGGCCGTGGACTTGGTGGGTAAAGCCGACGTATTCGCCTTTAATATCGCCTGCGGCAATCGTAATCTGCCCATTGGAGGCACCTCCCATGAGCATTTTGCGCACCAACGTGGACTTTCCTAGCGACGGGAGCGAGAGAATAAAGCAGGAAGGGTTAGCGATAATTCCTTCTCGAAACCATGACAAGGGGTCACAGCCTACTGCCGCACCCGTAGTGACATGGCGACCTAGTGGCGTTCCGATAATCGGTGCCGGGGCACCAATAACATTAGGGTTGAAGCCGCAACCTAGGTTGGTCGTCGTCTGCCACTCCATCGGGCCATTTTGCACGGCCATATAGCCTGCGTGGTGTCCAGTAAAGCCACGCGGTTTCATCATCGTAAACGGCTTTTCCCCGCGCACCGGCATAGCTCCACCAGCGCGCCGACGCTGCCGTTCAATAGCATCGGCGTGCTTCTGGCTTGTCTTTTTCCACTTGCGGTAACGCCTGCCCTCACTCGACCAACGCGAAGGTGTCTCTTTCTCCCCGTCCAAAATCTGCTCATGCAGGGTAATCATCTCTGCGTCGTGCGTGCCCATTGCTTTAATCCGCTCCCTAAAGTCCGTTGTCTTAAACCGTTACTTTTTCTGCGTCCCAAACCAGCTCGCCAATTCCCAAACCAGCGAGAAAGCCCGCCATTTGCCGCCCGTAAATACGGCGCACCCGCAAACGCTCAACCGCTGATAGTTGGCCGATAAGTGTTGCTGCCGCGTCTTCAATCTGGCTCACGCTGGTTGCTGCTGCGACAGTGAGCACTCCTGAGTGACGTCCCAGATCGTTTTCTTCTGCCTCCGATCCTGGCCTGAAAATGCGTGTCCAGCGCGCAACGCCTGCAAGCTCGCCTTCTAGCACCAATTCGCGCAACAAGGCGTCTAGGTCGCCGTCGTCCATGACGTCGAAACTGACTGCTGCCATATCGTCAAAGGTGATAGTTGCAGTCGTTTCTTTTACCGTGTCCACCGGCAGTTCTGGCCACTGACCGGTCTTTGTGCCCACGGCACTAGCTACGCGCTCATAAATTTGCTCTTCGGTCATAGGGGTCGAGACCACCTCACCGAATTCATAGAAGTCAGGCAGCTGTGCAGCCAGACGGGTCAGCGCCTCATTAGAATCTTTGCGCTCGGCTTTATCTAGCTGTTTGAACGTCACCGCCATGTAGCTGCCTGTAGCGTCGACCGTGTATGAGGTAGCAATAACCGACTCGTCTTCGGAAATAGCCTGCTCCCAGTCCCAGATCTGACCAGAATCAATTTCATCGGGATTTTCTACCTGGAAACACACCGTCGCCGTCGCGCGCGGGGTTTGGCGAACAACAGCACCGAAAGAAAAGCCTGCCTTATCGCGTGAGGTATGAAGCTTCACATTCACTAAGCGTGAAAGAGTCCGACCTGTCTTGTTTTTGTTTCCAAAAAGTCCGAAAAGCACTTAACTTCCCCTATCCTTGTGCCGCCAGTGCCGAGGTGGACTCCTTTGTCCACGGAATCTGTCCCAGTCCGCAGGAGGTAATAAACCCTGCGTCTTGCTGGCGCGACATCTCACGCAGTCGCAAGTTAGCTTGTGCACCGAGCTGTTTGACGTCGTGGCGAATACGGCCCAGAAGCTCTTCGTCTTCTGTCGTGGCCGTGACAAACAAGCTGTAGCGTCCCAACTGTGCACCGCGTGCTTGTGCTCTACGCGCTGCTTCGGTGTGCTCCAGGCGCATTTCGGCAGCAGCTGAACGAATCTTTTTTGAAGAGTTAGCTGCCACCATGGCGTCACGGTGTTCTGCCTCCACGCGCGAGGCACCAGTACCAGCCTCATACGGTCGGTAGACCAGCGCAACGCGCTTACGATCAATGCGTGCATGCGGAGCAATCAAGTTGCCAAGCAAAGTATCTTCAAAAGTCGAACGAGGCGCGGAGGCCATTTCCCACGTCACGGAAGACACTCCCTCATGGCGATAGACGTTCTTCCGCACATCATGAAACGCTGGGCCTGCGTCAAACCATTCCAGTTCATGAGCCTTGCCACTTACTGAGATTTCCTCAAAATCACCCTCGGCAGCGGGGTTAAAGAATTTATGTGCCCGCGCGCAAACCGCCTCTGCACTCATAGGTGCGGCTTGAATGCCCGACCAAGTCAGTTCTTCATACAAGCTGGGAAGACGGGTGCCGATAAGCTGTAGGAAGCTCGTATCATCGGTTTCTGCCACGCTGACCTTGAGCGTGACTGCGATATGCGCTTCTGTTTCCGGAATTCCTACCGACAGTTCATCGGAAGCTTCCTGCATAATGCGTTTTGCTACCTCGGGGGCATCGTCGTGAACTGTAGCTTGGACTTCCTTAGCCACTAGTTCTCCGGTATCCGGGCGAGAGTTCGTCACAAAGACTGTGGAGACCACATCACCAGACAAGGACAGTCCAGCCAACCACCGGCCCCAGTTAGCTGTCATATCGTTGCGCTCTTCTTGAGTCATAGCGGTTTGTCCCGACAACTGGCAATCGAATAAGACGGTAGCTTCGCGACGGTGACGGTCGAAGACCACACCAAAATCGCGGCCCACTGCGTCTGTTCCTTCCAGAAGCTCTGTACGCGCCAGTGAACCGGGAAGCCGGTAACGACCTCCAGCTAAACGCGACGATGGGCCGGAAATATATACGTTGTCGCCGTGTGCGCGGCGTCGCCAATCCTGGAAAATCATCTCTGATACCTGAGCAACTGAGCGCCCAGCTACGTTCAAAGACACCAGCAAAGCAATAATGACGGTAACGGGAAGTACCACCATAAAGCCTATTTTTTGCATTCCTCCCAGCTGGCACACCAAAAAGCCAATAAAGCCAGCGCCTAGCACAATGGTGGTCTTCATCGAAAAGCCACCGATACCAGTACGGCGGCTGGGCTGACCGAGTGCGTAAACGGGAACATCTACACTGTCTGCCATGGTTTCTTACCTCCTTACGTTTCCGTGATAATTGCCCTGCTGACCAATGGATTCATCGAGAATTCCTTGAATTTGGCGAGCTGCTGACCCTGCCGATCGGCCTGCTCTAGCTCCTTGTCCTGCTAATACGCGACCAGTACGCACACCTCTGTTAACACCCCGGCCAGCGCCTTGGGCCGCGCCCCGGGCGATATTGCGAGCCCGTGATCCGCGTGCTGCGCCTGTGCCGCTCATCGTGGTACGTCGGCCCGTACCTTGACTGGTAGCCCCGCTAGGGCCAGCACCAGAAGCACTAGCCGTAGCGCCAGAGCTAGCCGGACGGACACTCGCGCCCTCACTGCCAGAGGTGCTTGCAGCACCAGAGCCCGAACCACCTGGGGATACAGCATGTGAGCCACCGCCGCCTTGACGTGATCCGCCTCCTTGGCCAGAGCCAGAAGCAGTAGTTCCCGCATCGCCGCGACTTGCCGGGCCTGCTCCGCCAGAAGCACCAGAGCCTCCGGAACCTCCGGAACCTCCGGAGCCGCCCGACCCTCCAGAGCCGCCGCCAAGTGGACTGCCACCGGAGCCGCCGCCAAGTGGACTGCTTCCCGACCCTCCAGAGCCGCCGCCTGGAACCGCATTCTTCGCAGCAGCACCAGCCTTTGCGCCACCTATAGCGCCGCCAGCGCCGCCTAGTAGCGCGCCTCCAGCCATGCCGAGGGCTCCGCCTGCTGCTCCAGCCAAACCAGCAGCACCTGCCAACGCGGAGCCTGCTCCGCCTCCACCTGCTTGCGAGACAAACGGAGCAATTGTTCGTACCAAAGTCGGGCCGGAGAACCCGGCAGCAGCCAGCATAAGTACGGTCATAACTGCGGATTTCATGTCTTCGCCGCCAGAGGCTGATTGCCAAAAAGTCACGCAGTACAGCAGAGCAGAAATCGGCTTAAACAAAATGCAGGCAATCATCATAGACACCACGTGATTGAGACCTTGACGCCCCGTGTTGGTGTAAGAAAAGGCAGCCAACGCAGGTGTAATGCCGAGCGCAATAGGAAACAGCAAGGTACGCACCGCTAAGGAAACAATCTGCATGATTGAACCCGCGACTCCCACACCAGCAAGCGCCAGCATGAGAATTGGCCCGCCCATTTCCTCGTTGAGTTCAGAGGCTCCTAGGACTGACTCCGAATCACTAGCGCCGAACTGTTTCATCACCCAATCGGCAAGCTGATCAGAAGCAACCATGGCTCCTGTTCCCAAGCCCACAATGAGCGTTGAAAACAGTAAGTATCCGCCAATGTTCTTGCCCATACTTTCTAGGCCGTCTGCTACGCCTTGTCTTCGGTCGTAGGCCATATGCATGCCGCCGATAATCAGGGACGAAATCAGCGCCATACCTGCAATACCAAGCACAATGTTTTTCACGCCCTGGACGGAGCCATCCATGATGTTTTTGTCCATGCGCCAATCCATCCAGAACGTCATGACAGTCTGGAGCGCTTGGTTATTACCCTCAAGAACAGCCTTAGTGAAGTCACCGACTGGATCACCCCAGAACTCCGAAGCGCTTGCCGAAATGGCTTTCACTGGGTGCTTCACGCCTTCCGTGAAGTTACAGTCAAACTTTTCGAACGTTTCGAGAAGGGTGTCTTCCCAATCGTCCGGGGTAAGGGCCTCATCAATCTTTCGATCAATACTCCCCTCGGGGGAGTAATCTAATTCTGCTTGGCAATCTTCAACTAGCTGTTGGAATTCGTCCTTAGCCTCTTGTGCATTGGCAGGAGCTATGCCTGCCAGAGTCACGATTAAAGCAACTATTGCAGCTATCGGAAGCTTTTTTAGAAGCTCCATTCAGACCATCCATCTAGGTTTGAAATCTGCTTATTAGCAGGCTGTTTGACCGATTCAAGCTCGGTCTTCCAGTCGTCTGCTTCCCATACAGCAGACATGCGCACAACTATCCATGTTGGGTTATCCGTATCGCCGTTTTCATCGGTTGGAAGTGGGAGAGCCAGGTCACCAATTACACGATCGTCACCACAGCTAGTAATTTTGAATGCTTGCGGCGCTGCGCGGCGCGTAGCTTTCTCATCAGTATTTGCTGGGGACTTTTCAAGTTCTGCACGCAGCTTCTCAGCATTGTCTCCAGTGAAGTTCGTTTTCACAGCAGAAGTCGCGAGATCGCCGCCTCGGTACAAGTACGCATTAGAGTTCCACGCAGCCAGCATCGCAGCCTCTGCTGTGTGCGCGTAGTTTTCTGGAACTCCATCCTTAGTAACGCCACCAGGGCCTAAGTCTTCGCTCCATAGAGTCTGCATGTCATGGGTGCGCTCAATAGTCAGCTTCTCGGGGGAGTCGACGTCGCACTGTAGCGTGTCCTGTTTTTTAACTTGTCCGAGAGGCTTACCGACTTTAGAAGCTGGAGTTTTTATGCTTCGACCAAACACATCAGAGGTATCTTCTGACCATTCAGAAGCGCTCAAATCATCTTCGCTTTTCTCACTGGAATCTCTGTTGTCATCTTTGTTCACTTCCTGAGATTCTTCCCGGGACTCCCCCTCTTGGCTCGCACCTTTCCCAATGAAAAATGCGGCAACAATTGCGATGACAAGGACGATGATTGCAATGACAATCGCCCAGATTTTTCGGGAGTTCTTCATTTCCATGTGGCCTTCTTCCGCTGTTTGCGCTTTTACTGTGCGTATTCGGTAAAGCCGTCGAGGCTTTCTAGCTTGTGGAGGTCAGGGGCGTTTTCTTGGTCGGGAAGAACCAGCTTCCAGTCGTCTGCTTGCCAGACAAGTTGCACGGGATAGACCGTGAGCCCGACGTCGGGATAGTCGGCTGCAAGTAGTACTTGTGCTTTATCGTCGTTGTAGTCGGTGATTTTGAAGCCTTTGAATTCAGCGGCGTCTTTCTTATCGACGTTTCCGTTCACTGAAATCAACGAGCGTCCTTGTGCCCATTGGTCTCGGCCAGGCCCCGGAGAGGTCATGTCAGAGGCAACGTCTGGCCATGTTTGATCGTCTGCCGTAGCCAGCATGACTTGGCCGTTAATAGCTGCTTGTACCGCTCCTTGCGGGGTGTGGGAGTAGCCGTGCGGTACGGGACTAGTCTTTTCTGGCCCGTCGTTGGAATCCACCGGCGTACCGATCCCCCCGACCGAAGACCACGAAGCGTTCTCGGGTGCTGCTTCTAGGTCAACGGTGGGCTGATCGCTCGCCTCGGTGGGCTGCTCTGGCTCGTCGGAGCCACAGGCAGCTAGTCCAAGCGTGGCCGCGACAATGGCTGCGGCTGCGCTGAGGCGGGTGATGTTCATGTCTTCCTTTCGGAGGTTTAAGTAGTTAGACGAACCACGACGCGATGGTGGCGGCAGAACTGGCGATAAGAACGCCGAGGGCGATTTTCAGCGCGGCGGTTGTGGGGGACGTTGCCGATACTGCTTCGCCACGGTTTTTATCTGCGGCCAAAAGAGCGCCGAGAACGATTACTGCGATAACGGAGACGGCTAGCGATACATACAGTGCGTATTGAAGCCATTGCCACCCAGTGCCCCACACTTCTTGTGGAAGATCTTGTGGGGTTGATGGTGGGCCTTGGGCGATAATCACGAGCGGTTCTCCTTACGTCTGGGGGCTAAATGAGTGCTGCGACGATGGTTCCGGCACCGCCGATAATCAAGCAGCCGACGCCAACACGTAGCGCGGCAGAGGTGGCTTCTTCGCTGGTTCCTTCGCGGCGGGAGAGAACCATGGATGCGCCGATGGAAATCACGCCAGCCACGGCAACGACCAGGCCGATATAGACGCCGAAGTTGAGACCGCGGTCTACTTTCTCGCCGAAGTCGCCGGGTGCTTGTGGGTTTAGGTCTTGGCCAGGAACCTGGGCAAGGATTTGAGAGTGGATGTTGGCGGCGGTTTGGGTCAGGGACATGGTCTTTTCCTTTCGGTTAGAGGTGTTTGTTGGCTTCGCGGGCGCGGTCTACGAGGTCTTCACCGATGTCTCGCACCGATTTGTGAACGAGGTTGGGGGACGGTTTTTTCTTTTGCCAGAACTTGGTGGGTTCTTCCTCCTCGGGTTCATCATCAAGTGGCGACCACTGGGGCAGGTCACTGACGGTTGACTCGCGCCAATCGTCGAAGTAGTCCACGCGCCAGATAGTCGGGACAGTCTTTTCCAGCACAGTGATTCGTTGTTCTAGGCTGCGTGGTAGCTTTCCGGGAGCGTCAGCAACCAAGATGATTCCCAAGACGCGGCACCCTCCGGTCTTATTGGACTGATCCTGTAGTGCGAGGTCGTGTGCTGCCTCTAGTCCTGCACGGGTGGTGCGCGCGACAATGACGCACCACGGGTATTTGTCGTGGACTGGCCACTGCTGGCCGGCATCGCCGAATGGGGCGAGCGCGTGCGCTAGGTAAGTTGCTCCTGCACCGCCGTGGGCGGCAACGAGCCAGATAAGCGGATCCATCTCGCCTTCGGGAGCAAGCCGGGTATCTGCCAGTTCGTTGCCTAGCCCGGTAAGGGCCACACGCTTGAGTGGTTTCGGCTGTGCTACTGCCGTGTCTTGGGAGGTCATTAGCTCATCAGCTCCTTTTTGAAGTTGGTGACCTGGTCGAGAGCTTCCTTGGCTTCGTCTGCGCTGTAGGTGGAGTTATCAAGCCCTGCGTCCTGCACAGCGTCTGGACGTACTTCGTCTCCTGCTACATCGCGGCTGGAAGCAACGGCCCAGTCCACGGTGGCGTCGATAGCGCTACGCCCGTCTGCGGTTGCTGGCCTAGAACCGTAGGAATTATGAGCGTTTCCGTGTCCTGCGGCTTGCACGGCTGTTTCGGCAAGCCCGTCACCGGTAATGCCCAGCACATCAATTTCCTTAAAGACCTCATCGGCCATGCCGGTAACCGTTTCTGGGGTTAGTACTTCTAGTGCAGCGTCAGCCAGCTTGGACGCTGCTACCGCAAGCCCTGCCTTGGGGTTGGTGATTCCAGCTGAAGCCACCTGTGCCAGGTTCTCGACGGTAATGGCCTTTTTGGCAATGGTGATTCCCTTGCCCAGTGCCATACCGCCGAGCTTGCTTACCGCAGCAACAGCGGATTTGCCCAGATCGCCGATTAGCTCGCCGCCTACAGGACCGCGAGCCTCTTCCATGGACTTACTGCGTGCTCCATCGCGGGAGATCGTCGAGATAAGGTCTGCATTTCCTGATTGTCCAGCAGAAGCAGTCTCACTAGCGCTAGCGCTTGTCGACGGCTCTGTTTCTTCCGCCGTAGACGCAGGCGTCGATGTCTGCGAAGAGGTCTCGGCCTGTGCCGAAGTAGACGGGGCAACGCTCGTGGTTTCACTTACGCTAGAAGAACTATTGCCCGTCGAGGGCGAAGCGGCTAGGCCGGGCACTTCGTTATCGCTGACAGATTCAACTTTGAAGCCGCCGTCTCCGAAGTCGATTCCATCGTCTTTCACATCATCAAGGCCGCCTAGCTGAACAGCCGGGCCAAGAGTATCGCTTACGGCCTTGAGGGATTCTTCTGGGTCGTGCAGGTCAAGACGCTCTGCGGTGCCAACCACCAGATCCGAAAGTCGACCGGAGATAGGCAAGTCGCAGACTAGATCACCTTCCGAGCACCACGAGGCGGTGCGATCGGCGAGTTCACCGAAGTCCTTCCCGCCAGTCTTGTCCAAGCCCATGCCTGCACCATCGAGTTTGTCTTGCTCTGGGGAATTGAACTCACCTACCTGCTTGGTGTGTCCACCGTCAGTACCAGGTACTGCTGCTGGGGTGGACTCTCCGCCCTGCATGACCTGTACTCCCTTATCGCGGGTGGGGTCAGAAAAGAGGGCAACGCCTGCTACTTTATCGGCTGGAAAGTCCGACTCGCCGGAGCCAATTTCGCGTGCGACGGTAGACGCTACCTGCGCACCTTGAGAATGACCGGCAAGAAAGACCTTAGTGTTAGGGCACTTGGCGGCTACCTCGTTGAGCACCTTGGCGGTGTTTTCCGCGCCTTTTTCCATCGACTCGGTGTAGGCGACTGGCGCAGACGGTTTCAGCCCCGGCACGATTGCTCCGCCTGCTGCAGCAGGGTACGTCACGTACGTACGTGCAATGCGTGTGCCGTCCTTTTCTACCGCGTCTTTTTCCTCAGTCTTCCACTCGTCTGTGTTGTTTTCTGGAGCGTCCTCCCACAGGGAGTCAGACGAATCTTCGCCCTCGGAGTCAGTGGAAGAGTCCTTGTCTCCACTTCCCCACTGATCGTTAGACTCCGACGACTTGTCGCTAGACTTGTCGGAATTTCCCCACAAGTCCGAATTGTCGCTTTTGTCTTCTGCAGGCTCTTGGGAGTCTCCACCGCCCCACAAGTCGTTGGAATCGCCAGACTTATCGCCTGTGGAGTTATCACTGCCTCCCCACAGATCTTTAGAGTCTGCGGCAATCAGCTGGGTATTGTCTTTAGTAACCGCCTCGGCAGTGGCCTTTGTCGAAGTAGCAGAAGAAGTGCTCTCTGCCGAAGAATCAGATGAGTCTTCGGCGTCTTCTAGGCTAATGCCGCCCGACAAGTCTTTAGGAGTGCTTGGGTTGGCTTCGCGCATGGCAGGGCCAGCGATTTTCGAGCCGAAACCATGGTCGTGAGTAGAGTCCTCCTGCGCGGAGGTATCGAAAGTGCCATTGACAAGCACGAGCTGAATATCAGCACACTTATCATCGGAGACATCTTTTTTATCGGTCTCTGTCTGGGCCATGGCGGTAGGCACCGACAGGCCGAACATGGCCACTATGGACGCGGTGGCAGCGTAAGAAAAAGCGTGTTTCAGCGGGGTCACCGTTTTAGTCCTCTCGTCCAATGGAGTCCACAGCCCACGAGCCGTTGGCCTCCTTTGCGGTTACTTTTTGCTTGTACAAGGTGGGCTTTTCTTCCTTGGGCTGCTTGACTTCTAGCTCTACAGAGGTCGTATCTCCCTCGGACGGCTGCATAGTCAGACACCAGGTCGTGCCTTTAGGAGCAGCCTTGGGCAGAATCTTCATCCAGTTCTGCTTTTGCATATCGCTGTCCTTGGTCAAAGACGCCTTGACACCGTTGGCATCAGCATCAAAATAAGCCTTTTCAAACTTCGCGATTGCTGCGCGCGGGGAGTCTTCGGCCGACACGTCCACATCATTGTTTCCGCTACAACGGGTGCCGACTTCCGCAACCTCAGAGGAGGTATCAGACACCGGTTGTGGGCCTTGTTGGTCAGCTTCTTCTGCTACCGGCGAGGACTGCTGTGAGTGCTCTTGCGAGGCAGTGTCCTCAGAAGAATCACCCATCTGGGCAAGGAAAGTGAAAGCACCAGCTCCTACAAGGGCAAACACACCCACACCAAGCGCGATAGGCAAGGCTACGCCGCGACTTTTCTTATCCTTAGCTGGCTTCTTCTCGCTCTTGTCTACAGAATCAGGGCGAGAAACCGCAGGTTCTTTTTCAGCTGCGGGCTTAGTTTTTGCTTTAGGCTTAGGTTTTTCTTCTACAACCGGTGCTGTTTCCTCCGGCGTCTTTTCAGTCTGCGTATCGTCTACGCGACTTTCTTCCTCTTCCTTGGTGCTATCAAGGGCACGAAGGTCAGGTTTCGCGGAGTTTTGTTTGTCGTGATTATCGAGTGCGTCAAGCCAATCATCCATGGGTATTCCTCATTTCTCGGCTTAGGCCGCAAGCAGGTTAGACAGTCTTGTGGTCGATATTTACGTCCGCAGAAACAGCCCCCAGCTCAGCCTGCTGCTCGGTAGGCAGATTCTCTACCTCGTCAATTACTGCATTGTGCAGGTTATTGAGGTTTTCCTGCCCGTATTCTGGAAGCGCCTTAGCAGCGTTTTGACCGGCCTGCTGCGCCCAAGCGACTTCCTTGGCCGGCAAGGCAATGGTGCTCTCGCCCGCCGCAGTAGAGATAGTGACGTCACCGTCAAACGGCTGGGCCTGCCCCTGTGCCGTCACCGTGATTCCTGGAGCCGACACAGTGGCCGTAGCGCCTTCTACCTCGTTGGTTTCTACCGGCGCTGTTGGCTGCTGCTCTGGCTGGTCTGCCACTGGCTGCTGTGCAATTTCCTCACCAGCAGGTGCCGATTCTTCCACGGCAGGTTGTACAGGTTCTGCAGGCTGGGCAGTCTCTACTTCCTCTGGCTGTGGGTTGGTGTTGGCGACTACTTCCTCAGCTGGAGCCTCATGCTGCGGGGCGTTTTCTACATCGTCAGAAACAGGCTCTGGGGTGTAGGCAGGCTCAGTTTCCACTTCGGACTCTTGGGAGTCAGTGGTGTGTACAGCAGGCTCATAGGTGGGCTGCTGGGCATTGTCTACCGGCTCGCTCGGGGCCTCGGGCTGGACGGCTGGCTGCTCGGAGACGATTTCATCGCTCCACTGTGGGGTGGTGGAATTATTGGTGTTATCTCCGTTGTCAGATTCCACCGGCTTCGGTGCAGGAGTTTCAGTCTCCGTGCCTGGCTGAGCCTGCTGCGAGGCCTCTGCAGGAGTCTCCGTTCCCGGCTGCGCATTGTTTGCTGGCTGAGAAGGAATGTTGCCTTGATTAGGAAGCTCGGCGTTCACATCTGTTCCTGGCTGGGCCTCATTAGCAGCAGGTGCCGATTCTTCATTGCCACTCTCGTCGCTACCTGCGTTCTCGGAAGCCTCTGTGCCTGGTTGGGCTTGTTCTGCTTCCTCAGCTGGAGCCTCATCGGCACTAGTGTCAGTGCCCGGCTGAGCTTCAGATGCCTCTTCTGCCTGCGCGGTGGCAGCACCTACGCCGGTTACAGCGCTAAGCGCGACCAGCGTAGCGGCACTGGTGGAAATAGCGGTGCGAATCTTGACCATTGGTCCCTCTCTACAATGTGTGCGTCGTTTCTCGTTTTGCGCATTCTGCGCGTTCTGCGCGTTCTGCGTCGCACTCCATTGTGGCGCAAGTCCTGTGCCATTCCAACAGCAATTGTTTATTATTTTTGCCTTTTAACTTCCCCCAAGGTTTTCACATGCGTTTACTTTCCCTTTATGTGCTGGGACTTTCTCCTTTATTTACCGGAATTCCCGAATTTAATTCACAGCAATAAAACGGGCCAATACCCCCATTTCGGGGCGGGTGTTAACATTCCTATTAGTTGATGATATGTCCGCATTTTGCCGCTTTTTACAGAAAAACACCCCAGAATGGAACATTCTGGGGTGTCTGACCAGCCCTAACTGGCAAGAAAGCTACAGCTTTCGCTACTCCTGCGGGGGTATCCCGTTGAGTAATTCTTCTAAGGAAGATTTTGGAATCCGGTATCGACCACTCGGCAAGCGGACAACTCCGTCAATTTTTCCGGACGCAGCCCACGCCTGCACCGAACGTCGAGAGACGTTGGGAAGCAGTTCTGCAGCTTCTCCCGAGGTCAGCCACACTTCTTCGTTGGTCTGCTCAGCGTCTCCTGTAGTCATGTCGGTCATATTACATCCACTCCAGCTGGCGTCAATCACGCGATTGGCACACTCTGCGCGTTCTGCGCGTATTGCACCTTTTGCGCTTTTTATCTATTCTCGTTTCTACCTCGGGCCATAAAGCTGGCTTTGTCGAGGTTTTCTTGAACCATTTTATCTAGGTAACACTTAGCCCTGCTAGGAGGGCATTTATGGATACCAAAGTCACCTTTCGTATTGATGCACACCTCAAAGAAGAGCTGCATCATATGGCTATCTGTCAGCATACAACGATGAATGCGCTGATCGTTCAGGCCATTTCTGAGAGTCTTGCCAGATACCTTGGAGAACGCTGTCTGGTTAAAAAAGGTCTAGCGCACTAGGTTTTTAGCCCCATAGAATTCGGGGCCATGGCGAGGAAGAAGAAAGAAGACCCCAATCAGATCTCCCTTTTCGACCTCTTAGGAGAAAGCACCAATGATCTACAAAGCGACAATCCAGCAGGCTTATCAGGACGCAGGACGCGAACTGAGCGAGCCGGAGTTGACCGAGACGTACGAAGCAATGATGAGTCAGTGGGAGCAGACCTCCGCGAGGAATCTGCAGACACTCACCGACCGTTGGAAGCAGAAGACGGGCAAGCAGACAGTCGACGCACTAACGCGGGGACAGCTTCTGAATCTGGCCGACCAGCAGGCGAGCGAGGAAGTCCGCAGCGAGTGGCTCGACCCGCTTACCCAGGAAGTAATCGAGGACAATCTTCTCCACGACGAGATGAATCCACCGAGTCTGCAGGTGCTTACCTCCCCGAATCTGTGGATGACGCAGTGGAATCTCCTTCCCGACAACGACGCACTCAACGAACTAGCAGCGAGCCTGTGGCCGGAGAAGAGCTCGAAGTGGCTACTGGTGGCAACGGCACTACTGCAAGTCAGCGACCATCAGAACAAGGAGTACCCGACCGAGCAGGACTCGACACTTCTTCCCGCCTTCGAGGCGAAGGTCAATCACGCAATGACGCTCAACTAGATCCGGTTTGGACAAATATCGCCGCGATTGAGGCGGCTATTGCCTACCGAGACGGTGACAGTCTTGACGATAGCCAGCGCCAGGCGCTGGAACAATACCGCTCTTGGGGTGCTTTCTCCCAGGTCTTCGATGAGCACAACGAGCGCTACGCACCTGCCCGCCAGCGTCTTCGCGAGCTACTAAGCGACGACGAATACACGGCAGCTAGGCGCACAATTCTTACCGCCTATTACACTCCCCCAAGCCTTACTTCCACCATCTGGGATAGCCTTCGCACCGCAGGATATACCGAGGGCAAGGTGCTCGAACCCGGAGTTGGAGCAGGTGGATTTATTGACGCAGCACCCGAAGGTGCAGACGTTGTAGGCATTGAGCGCGACCCTATGAGCGCACTTATCGCTAATGCTCGCTACCCCGAGTCGCAGATTCGTCGCGAAGACTTCGCGGATACCTCAATTGCCGATAACTCCTTCGTCGCCACCATCGGCAATGTTCCTTTCTCCCAGACCGCACCTTACGACCCGCACCACAACCGTGCGGGCCTATCCACGCACAACTACTTCATTTCCAAGTCCATCGACTTGACCGCCCCAGGTGGCTATGTTGCTGTCCTAACCTCCCAGCACTCTGCCGATTCGGCTGGGCGCGGGGCTACCAGCGTGCAGCAAGCACTTACTGACCGCGCCGATTTCATCACTGGCGTGCGCCTGCCTGGCGGCTCAAACGGTGCTTTTGCCGATTTTGCTGGCACCGAAGTAGGCACTGATGTTCTCGTCTTCCGTGTCCGCGACGAAAATCAGGAACCTAGTGCGCGCACCGAGGAATTCTGCCGGAAACAGTCCATTACGGTTGGCGATACCACCCGTGCGATAAACAAGTTCTTCGCAGATAATCCAGACCACGTACTCGGCACGTGGAAGGAAGTTTCTTCCCAGTTCGGGCCAACCCTAGAGGTACGCAGCGACAATACGGACAACGTGGCAGACCAGCTAGGCGATATTTTACGCCGCGATATTTCTACTGCTGTCGCCAACGGCCAGGGGCTTACCGCTAGTCCAGAAACGATTAACCACGCCGAACAACTAGACGTCTCTGGCCTTATTGAGGCCCGCCGAGAACAGCTCCAAGACACTTTGGGCGCATTGCGCTATATCGACAATGACGACGGCAGCGTGCAATTCCAGCAGCTTAATCCCATCGGCGCCAGCGGCGAGTCCGCATGGGAAGACGTCAAATGCGCTAAGAAATACCAGCAGGAATGGAAAGCCATTGTTGACCTGCGCAACACCACCGAAGCAGTCCTAGAAGCCTGCCGCGAGGGGCAAGAAGACGAGCTTCCCGCACTACGCGAGGTTCTTAACACTCAATACGACGCTTACGCCAGCACTTACGGCCCGCTTAATCGCTTTACTGTCCAAGCTGCCAAGGAAAAGACGCCAGAGCGTATCTCGGCCGACTTCGAGAAAAAGGTTGACCTGTGGCGAAAGCACAACGCCGTTGATGATCGCCCCTTCGAGGGTGAACTGCCCGAGGAAGTCACCGCCCGGCTATGGGACGAAGCCAAGCAGCCCAGCACCCGCGAGCAGCGCAAGCAACTGCACCTTTCTGGCGCACTGCGCCGCGACCCGTATGTCACGGCTGTTCTAGCACTCGAAGACTTCAATGACGATACCCAGCAGGCCACCAAGGGCCCACTGTTTACCACTAACCCACTGCGCTCTATAGACACTCCTACCAGTGCCGATTCGGCCCAGGACGCGGTAGTTATCGCTCAAAACCATAACTTGCCCATGACTACTGCCACCTTTGCAGAGCTTTTGGGAAATACCGACGAAGACGCCCTTGCCCGCGAGCTGACCGAAAATAAGGTTGCTTTTCGCCACCCGCACCGCCCTGACGAGTGGGTTCCAGCAACCAAGTACCTTTCTGGGTCTATCTATCCCAAGTTGGAAACTGCCCGCCAGGTCGCGCACAACGATCCGCGCTTTCTTCCCAATGTCGCAGGCTTGGAAGAAGCCTTGCCGGACAAGGTCACCAGCGGAATCAAGATGAGTCTAGGTGCGACGTGGATACCCGATGATGTCTACCGCGATTTCATCATTGACACCTTGGATATTCCCGCCAGCCTGCACAATCGAGTCACAGTACACAACCGCGCCGATGAGTGGTTTGTCAGCACTCCAAAGGATTGGCACACGCGAGAAGAAGTCGATCTGAAATGGGGCGTGCGCGCGGCTAACGCAAATGGCCAATACAACTTCAATGACGAAGAGTTTAAGGATTTCAGCCACGCTGGTATCGCCCACTCTGGTGCCGACGCCACTGTCTACTCGGCAGCAAAGCTCATTGAAGACACTATGAATATGCGCCCGCCGCAGCTCAACATGTCGAAATACGCCAAGCTGGATAAAGGCTACGGGGAAAATGCGCTAGTCGTCCACCGCAAGGCTTCTGCCTTTGCCGGTTCCAAGGTGGAAGGCCTAGAAAAGCACTTTTCTCGCTGGGTCACCCAAGACCCAGAGCGCTATGAGCGCCTAGTTGACGTCTATAACCGCACGCTCAATGGTGTTGTTGCTCCCAGCTATGACGGTTCTCGCCGCGAGATTGCAGGCATTAGCGACCGCTACAAGCCCTACCCGTATCAGCTCAACGCAGTCGAGCGCATGCTCAACGAACCAGGTGTGCTGCTAAACCACGTTGTCGGTGCCGGTAAAACCGGCAGCATGCTCATGGGTGCCATGGAGCTAAAGCGCCTAGGCGTTGCTAAACAGCCTTGGATGGTGGTTCCTAACCACCTCGTAGAGCAGGTAGGAATCGAGGCAAAGCAGTGGTTCCCCGGCGCAAATATGCTGGTAGAAACCCGCAGTGGCAGCAGCCGCAAAGACGACCGCCAGCGTCTTCTTGCCCAAGCCGCAGCCAATGACTGGGAGCTAGTCATTGTCTCTATGAGCTCGTTCGGCGAGATGAGCATGTCCGCTGACTATCTGCGCGACTACCGCGACAGCGTCTTAGACGAATTCGAGCGCGACCTGCAAGAAATCGAAGACAACGAGGTAGACGAGCAGACCCGCCGCGATAACACGCGCCGAATCGAGCAAAAGCGCGACAAGTTCGAGCAGAGCATGAACCAAAAAATCGACAAGATTTCTCGCGGTGACACAATCCCCTGGGATCAAACGCGCGGCGACTACATCATTGTCGACGAGGCACACAATTATAAAAACCTCCGGCGCGTATCCAAGCTGGCTGACCTTGCCGAAGAAGGCTCTGACCGCGCTACTGACCTCGACGTGAAACTGCGCTACCTACGCGGCGAAAAAGGCAGCGACCATCCTATTGCCACCTTTGCCACTGGTACGCCTATTGCCAATTCCATCGCCGAAATCTACACCATGCTCAACTATCTTCGGCCCGATCTTCTCCACGAAGCAGGCATGCATGGTGTGAACTCCTGGGCGCAAAACTTCACCTCGAAGCGCAGCGAAATTGGCTTTACCGCTGGCAATAAAATCAAGCCCCAAACCCGCATTGCCAGCTATGAAAACCTTGCAGAGCTGGCCCAAATGTGCGCGCCCATGGCCGACACCATCACCCGCGACGATATTCCGCGCAAGCTACCCAGCATTAAAGGCGGAGAGACTACCGTCGTGGAATTCGACGTAGACCAAGAAACCAAGGATTTAATTCAAGATCTTTCCTGGCGCGAAGATAATCAGCCAGACAACCCCAAAATCGACAATGCCCTAAAGATTATGAGCGACGGCAAAAACGCCACGCTCTCTCCAGAACTGGCTAACCTTCCGCCCGCCCAAGGCGTCGGTCGAGTTCATGCTGTTGTCCAAAACGTCGTGCGCGAGTGGCAGGACAATAAAGACAACGAGTACACCGACCAGCAAGGCAATATCTCGCCTAATCGTGGTGGTCTACAGCTTATTTTCTGCGATAAGGGAGTGCCCAAGCCTGACGGGTCATTCTCCATGTATGAGGCAATCCGAGACCAGCTTGTCGAAGCCGGCATGGATAAAGACCGCATTCGCTTTATCCACGACTGGGACAATAAGCGCACCCAGCTTTTTGACGACTGCAATAACGGCAAAGTCGATGTCCTTATTGCCAATACGGCCAAGCTAGGCACCGGCGCAAATATCCAATCTCGCGGCGTTGCTATCCACCACGTAGACGTTCCCTGGCGTCCTGCCGACCTAGAGCAGCAGGACGGACGCTTTTTCCGCCAAGGTAACCAGAACGACGAAGTCGCCCGCTATACCTACGTTGGACGCGGCACCTACGACGGCCACTCCTGGGCCACTATCGAGCGCAAAGGCCGATTTACCAACCAATTCTGGAATGCTGACCGCTCCATGCGCTCCATTGCCCCACTCGAAGACAACGACCTAGAGGCCATGGCCCAAAACAAGGCTATTGCTACCGGAAACCCTGACTTCGTGCGCAAAGCAGAGCTCACCAAACAGGTAGAAAAACTCGAAGCTGCCGCCGATGAGCACACCGCACTCGCTGAATCCAACGTTCTCACCCGCAGGCAAGCGCAAGAAGACCTCGCCCGCGCCCAACGACGCCTAGACCGAACCGAAGGGCTAGTAGACCAAGCAGAACAATGGGCAGACACCGACTCAAAGGAGCGCACGTGGAATATCAACCACGCCCAGCAAGACTCCCGCGAGGAAGCCACGAGCGCCCTTATTGACCGTCTCAAAGAGGTCAAAGACTCGCGCAGCACCGACTATCAGCCAGTAGGTACTATTGCTGGAATCTCGTTTGCTGCACGCTTCGACGCGATTAATGGCAGCGTTCAGGTTAAATCCGACTTCGGGCAAGTAGGCCGTGACGCCATTGAAAAATGGGTTATTGACCCCACCTACGCGCACTCGGGAATTACTCCCGAAGAAATCAAGAACAAACAAAGTGGCCTGCTTACCCAGCTAGAAAATACGGTGCGCGCAGCCCCTGACCGCGTCGACCAAACCCGCGCTGACATCACCAACTATCAGCAGACCATCGACGACATTGACCAGCTCGGAGACCCAGAGTCCTTCCCCCACCAAGACCAACTGGACTCGGCGCGCAAAGAGCTCAACAAGGTCACTCAACGCCTGGCTGACTTCGACGCCTCCGACGCAGAAGTTCGCCGACGCCAAGAATATGCCAGCCGACTCGCCAGCAAAGGACGCAGCCCCGGCTACTCCCTAGAGCTCAACCCCACCGGGTTCATGCGCGATACAGGAATGGTCTGCCACCCAGACAGCAAGCCCATCTCCCACGCGGCAGAAGGAACCACGCTTACCGCTCCGCCTGCCTCCCCTGAGCTCCACCCCGGAGCACAGGCAAGCATGGACTTCCTCGACGGACTCGGCCTCGGAAGCGAAACCAACAACCCCCACAGCAACGACTACACAGAGAACTCAGCCCAGACCCCAGACGAAGACATAAACCTAGACGAAGAGCAAGAGGACGATAACGGAAATGAGCTGTAGCACACACCATCGCGCAACATGTACAATAAACGCAGAATGCGCAATACGCGCAGACTCTCCGGCAGAAATCCAGCGATTAATCACATCGGTGTGATTTAATAAGCGAAGAAAATAAAAGCCGCGCTCCACACACGTGGGGCGCGCAGCGCGAGCGGCACACACCCTCGGTTCAAGTCCAGGGCGCGCACATTCCTCAAAAACGAGGAAACCCCCGCATCATCGAGCGCCAACTCTAGCGGGGGTTCAAACCAAAAATCGACACCACCGTGTCGGTTAAGACTTTACCACTTCCACACAGGCAGTGAGCAAAGCACAACACGGGCGGTGTCGATAATCCGAAAGGAGACGAAGGCACCATGCAGCCCCGAGATGAGCGTCGCGCCAAGCTCGAAGCAGTCAAAGAACTAGCCCGCAGGCAAGAACACGACGCCGCACAAGAACTCCTGCAAGCCCAAGACGTCGGCTACACCTCTAAACTCTTCGTCCAAGCACTCTTCCCCTACCGCAACCCAGACAGCAACGAACGAAAAATCACTACTGCGGAAGGCACCATCAGCGTCTACTCACCCAACGGGCTTCCCTACGGCAAGTACCCGCGCCTCATCATGGCCTACATCATCACCCGCGCCGTGGCTAATGCCGGACGCCTCAAAGAAGGAAAAATCACCCACGAAGAAGCCCGCCGCATTCCGCTAGGCCATTCCATGAGCCACTTCCTTCAAGCAATCGGCGTCACCGGACGCGGCACCGGAGGCGTGCATGGAAATCTCTCTAAAATCCGCGACCAGCTCCTACGCCTAGCTAGTTCAGCGATCACCGTCCAAAGCGACGACGGGGTTCACGCACGGGGTCGCAACACCCAAATCCTCGAAGACTGGAACCTCTGGTTCGATCCACGCGACCCCAACCAGGGAAGCTTCATGGAATCAGAACTTGTCCTCACTCCCCAGTTCTTCAAGCACATTGCCGAATCCCCCATTCCCATCGACCTCAATGTACTGCGCGAGCTTAACAAACCGCGAGCGATGGACATTTACATCTGGCTCACCGTAAAGCAATACTGGTTAGCCAAAAACAACCGCGAAGCCTACACCTTCACTTGGGACATGATCGCCGCCAACTTCGCCACCAAGCAACTACACTCCAGCGACGCACGAAAAAACTTCCGCAAAGAGATCAAAAAAGCCATTCTTGAGCTCACTACCGCATGGCCCAACGCTGGCATTACAGCCAACGCGGACGGAGTAACGGTCACAAGGACTGCTCCATCAGTTCAGCAGAAACCGCCCCGTCCCGAACTCGACTGACCCAATCCCGACGAACCAGCGCCCTCCGGGGCGCTTTCTTTTTAGCTAAGACCTGCTTGCGCATATTTACCACCCCTCGTGCGC